>JAYSNJ010000014.1:0-2344 GCA_043723905.1 Holophagaceae bacterium | reverse complement strand
GCCCTGTCGGAACGCATCACCCGGACCAGCCAGGACGTGGCCGAGGCCGTGGGCAACGTGGCCCAGGTCACGGGCCACATCACCGCCTCCACGCTGGAGAACCTCGAAGCCGCCCGCATGACCCGCACCGAGCTTCTGGAGGCGGATGCCTCCATGGCCACGACCAACCGACGGCTGGCCGAGTTCTCGGCGCTGGTGGTGCGCCTGAACGAGCGGTCGGAGCGCATCATCGACGTCGTCCAGCTGATCGAGGGGGTGTCGGAGCAGACGAAGCTCCTGGCCCTCAACGCCTCCATCGAGGCGGCCCATGCGGGCGAGGCGGGGAAGGGCTTCGCGGTGGTGGCCGAGGAGGTGCGGAAGCTGTCGGGCAATGTCGGCGAAGCCGCCGAGGAGATCTCCCGCAACCTGGGCGACATGCTCCGGGAGGTGGAGCTGACCTCCCAGGGCATCCAGGAGATCACCATGGATTTCCAGGGGACCTCGGGCATCCTCGGCCGGGCCTCGGAGCACTTCGCCAAGCTGGTGCGCGATTTCGAGGAGAACAGCGCCCAGCTCACGGGGGCCACCTCGGCCGTGGGCAGCATCTCAGGCACCAGCGTCGAGATCCACCAGCAGGCCCAGGACATCCAGAACCTCAGCGCGACGGCCGAAGGTCGCCTCCAGGAATCCACCCGGTTCTCCGGCGACATGAACCGTGCCACGGAGCGGCTGCTGGAGCTGGTCTCCCGCTTCCGCACCGGCACGGGCGAGCTCGAATCAGTGATCCAGCGGACCCTCCGCTGGCGCGATGCCATGGAGACCCGGATCCAGGAGCTCGCCGCCCGGGGCGTCGATGTTTTCGACCAGAGCTACCGGCCCGTCCCCGACACGAACCCCCAGAAGTTCATGACCTCCTACGCCGCCGTCTTCGCCCGGGAACTCCAACCCCTCTTCGACGAAGCCCGCCGGGACCTGGGCTCCATCTACTCCGTGGCCCTGGACGTCAACGGGTACCTGGCCATCCACCACTCGGGCGTGTCCGACCCCCTGACCGGCGACCCCAAGGTGGACGTCCTGAAGAGCCGCCACCAGCGGATCTACTTCACGGTCGAAACGGAGAAACGGCGGGCGCGGAACACCGAGGCCTTCCTCTTCCAGACCTACATGCGGGACACCGGGGAAATCCTCAACGATCTGGCCCTGCCCATCCGCATCGGGGGACGGCACTGGGGCGCCATGGTCAACGGCTTCAACCCCGAGCGGTTCCTTCAGGGCTGAGACGGACCAGGCAGATCCACCAGGGCCTTGATTCCGGACCGGATCCGGCGCTCCGGATTCTCCACCACCACCTTCACGCGCACCCGCCCCTCCGCATTCGTGCAGGGATCCACGAGGACCACTTCGCCCTCGCTGAAGGTCTGTTGGTCGGCCTGGGGGAAGGAGACCCGGACCCGACGGCCCGGTACCAAGGTGGCCAACTGCCCCGGCTCCACCTCAACCTGGACCACCACTTTGCTGAGGTCGAGGATCCGGAACAGCGGCTGGGCGGTGGAGACGGTCTCGCCCACCTCCCGCGTTCGGGTCACCACCACGCCATCCATGGGTGCGAGGATCGTACGAAGCCGGACCTGCTCGGCCGCGGTCTCGTACTGCAGCCGGGCCAGGTCGAGATCGATGCGGGCTTCCAGTGCCTTGGCCTCCGGAATGATGCGGTTCTCGTACAGCTTCTTGGCGCCTTTGGCCTCGAATTCCCGACGTTCCAGCAGAACCTTGGCCCGCTGCACCTCCAACTCCTCCAACTTGCCGTAGAGCAGGGCCAAGGGCTGCCCTTCCTTCACGGCATCACCCTCTTTGACCTTCATCTCCGTGATGCGGCTCGATACCGGGGCTGCGACCTCCACCTGGCGGTAGGGTAGGACGAGCCCCTCCAAGGGAACCCCCGCGAAGATCGGCGTGGCACCGAATACCAGGGTCGAGGCAAGGATCAGGGCTGGATGGGGCATGCGGCCGCTCACGGGAAGCCTTCATCCTGCCATGCCCGACAGCTCACTTGATCTTGAAGGTGTACTTCCCCTCATGGCATTCCAGGCATTTCACTACGGGCGGCTTGTGCTGACGGTGGCATTCAGTGCAGAGCAAGGGATCGTGGGGCGACCCGTGTGGGTTGGGCTTGGCATCCTTCGTCAGGGCCTTCATGGCGGGATAGTCGCCATGGCAGACCATGCAAGCCTCATCCGGTACGGCCGCCGAGGTGGGTTTCTCCTTCTGGTGGCAGTCATGGCAGATCAGCTTCGCCTTGGCGTGGGGCGCCGGCAGGGGCCTGTCTTCGGCCGCCTGAAGGCCCACCGCCAGCGAGCCTGCCAGT
>JAYSNJ010000013.1:0-12138 GCA_043723905.1 Holophagaceae bacterium | reverse complement strand
GCTTGGCTACACCCTCAAACGGCAACTCCGGCGGCGTTCCGCCGTCGAACCCGAGATCGGACACCTGAAGGCAGATGGACTTCTCGGCCGGAACTTCCTCAAGGGCATGAAAGGCGACGCGATCAACGCCGTGCTCTGCGGCGCCGGCCACAACCTGAGGAAGATCCTCGCCAGGATCAGGCTTCTTTGCCTCGATATTTGGGGGCTCAGGACGCCCATAGATGTCGTTCAGGGCCTCGCAGCATCCCTGGCGAGACTTGTCTGGCTGTGGCCACGTCTACGCCTTCAGGCAGCTTGAATCTCTGAGAGGGCTTTCTCAGGCTCGACAGGAATGCAGGGATTACAGAGAAAACTATAATGCCGTTATATCTCTGTGTTCTCTCCCTTTTTCTCTGTGTCCTCTGTGGTTCATCGATTTAGGAATGCAGCCGCATCGGCCTATTCCCCTTCCCGTTCCAGCATGCCGAAGCGGACCAGGATGCGCTTCTCGCCCCCCTCGAACCGCACCGTGTAGGTGAGGCTGTCCCCCGCTCCCGTGGCGCCGAGGATCACGCCCCGTCCGAAGCGGGGGCTGCGGACCCGGGCCCCCTTGGGCCAGGCGTCCCCGGCCACAGCGGGTAACGGAGGGAGCTGCGCCTGGGAAGCCTGAGCTTCGTCCCCCCCTTCTGCCGCCGCCCGCTCCCCCTCCATGCGGGTGCGCTCGAACATGCCCCGGATGCGCTGGAGCTCGGAGGCGACCGAGGATCCCCCCCCACCCTGGGGAGCCCTTGGCCCGGAGAACACTCCCTGGCCGCTCTGGTAGAGCTCCGTGCCCCAACGGATGGGGGTCTCGAGCGCCTCGGCGGGCAGTTCGCGCAGGAAGCGGCTGGGCATGCCCAGCATCTCGCTGCCCATGACCCGTCGGCGCCGGGCGGCGGTGAGGAACAGCCTCCGCTGGGCCCGCGTGATGGCCACATAGAAGAGGCGGCGCTCCTCCTCCAGGCCCTCGTCCGTCTCCCGGGCGTTGCGGTTGGGGAAGACCTCCTCCTCCATCCCCACCAGGAAGACCACGGGGAATTCGAGACCCTTGGCGCAGTGGATGGTCATGAGGCTGAGCAGGGCCTCCTCTTCCAGGTTGTCCGAATCCGAAGCCAGGGAAACGCGATCCAGGAATTCGGGAAGGCCCAGGCTCTCGGCTCTGACCTCGTCCACTAACGTATAGGGCATGTTGACAGAACGCAGCGCCTCCACCAGTTGGATCGATTGCCAGTTGGCTCGGTACAAGATCGCTATCTTGGCATCGGGGAACAGGGCCCGCTCCTCCCGAATGCGGTTCACCACCCACTCGGCTTCGAGATGACCATCATCCAACAACTTGAAGGTCAGCCGCTCGCCCTCACCCAGCTGGGTGGTGAGCCGCCCCTTGTACGCCAGGCGTTGGGTATTGTTCTCGATGACATGGGAAGCGGCTCCCAGGATCATCTCCGTGGACCGATAGTTCTGCACAAACTCAATCTGGACCGCTTTCGGAAAATCCCGCTGGAAGTCGAGAATGTTTTTGATATCGGCCCCGCACCAACCGTAGATCGACAAGTCCTCGTCACCCGCCACACACAGATTGTGAGGTTGCTTGGCTAGGTGCTGCACGATCAGGTATTGGGCCCAATTGGTGTCTTGATACTCATCGACCAGCAGGTAATTGAAGCGCTCGGCATACACCGCCTGGAGGCCCGGCTCCCGAAAGAGCCGCTCCGTGTGCAGCAGCAGGTCGTCAAAATCACAGGCTCGATGATTCTTCAGACCGGTCTGGTAGAGCTCGTAGGCGTCCAGGGCCTTGCGGGTCCATGCGTCCAGCGCCTCCTCCCGGGCTTCAGCCGGAAGCAGGCAGCGGTTCTTCCAGTCGCTGATGACCTCCAGGATCTTCTTGGGATGAAACTGCTTTTCGGGCAGCTTCAACTCAGCCAGGACCTGCCGCACCAGCGCCTCCTGATCGGAGGGATCGAAGATGGTGAAATCCCGGCCCACGGATGTGCGATCCCCCTCCCGGCGGAGGATGCGCGTGCAGAAAGAGTGGAATGTACTTACCCAGAGCTGTTCCATCGGAACATTAGTCAGCGCCTGCACCCGCTTCCGCATATCGCAGGCAGCGTTATGAGAGAACGTTAATGCAAGGATCTGGCTCGGGCGATTTCCCATTTCAAGCAACCAAGCAATGCGATGGGTCAGCGATTTGGTCTTACCAGTTCCCGGCCCCCCCCTGACAAGGAGAGCCCCCTCGGTCGTGGTGACAACCTCTTGCTGAGGAGCATTGAGCCCCCGCAAGATCAGATGATTGAAATACCAGTGACTCACTACTCTCGCTCCAGGTTCCCGAATCGGGCCAGGATGCGCTTCTCGCCCCCCTCGAAGCGCACGGTGTAGGTGAGGCTGTTCCCGCAACCCGTAAAGCTGAGGATCACCCCCCGGCCGAAAAGGGAACTGCGGACTCGGGCACCCTTGGGCCAGGCTTCCGAGGTGACCGAGGGCATCACCGCGGGCCGGTTCTCGAAAGCCGGGGGTTCCTCCGCCGCCGTAGCCCTCTCAGCCTCCAGGTGTACTTGCTCGAACGTTTTTCGGATGCGCTGGAGTTCGGAGGCCACCGAGGAACCGCCACCCCCCTGGGGGGATCTCGGAGAGGAATAGGTCCCTTGCCCGCTCTGGTACAGCTCCGTGCCCCATCGGATGGGGGTCTCAAGCGCATCCGGCGGAAGCTCCCGCAGGAAGCGGCTGGGCATGCCCAGCATCTCGCTGCCCATGATCCTCCGCCTCCGGGCGGCACTGAGGTAGAGCCGCCGCTGGGCCCGCGTGATGGCCACATAGAAGAGCCGCCGCTCCTCCTCCAGGCCCTCGTCCGTCTCCCGGGCGTTGCGGTTGGGGAAGACCTCCTCTTCCATGCCCACCATGAAGACCACGGGGAATTCGAGGCCCTTGGCACAATGGATGGTCATGAGGCTGAGCAGGGCCTCCTCTTCCAGGTTGTCCGAATCCGAAGCCAGGGAAACGCGATCCAGGAATTCCGGCAGCCGCAACCCGAGGCTCTCGCCATCCGCGGCGGCATTGACGAATTCCTCCAGGTTCCGCAGGCGCCCTTCGGCCTCCAGGGTGGCCTCGTCGGAAAGCATCTGGACATAGCCCGATTCCACCAGCATCCAGCGCACCAGGCCCGGAAGACCCGTGGCACCCGCTTCGGCGGCGCCCCGGCGGAAGAGATCCAGGAACTTGCCCATCTCCCGCTGAGCCTTGCCCTTCAGCCCCCCGGCCTTCAACAAGGCCCAGGCCCCATCCAGGGGCGTACCGCCATCTGGAATGGCGGCCTCGATGTGGCCCATGGTCGTGGGGCCGACCCCGCGACTGGGGCTGCCGATGGCCCGGCGGAAGCTCACGAGATCGAAGGGATTGGAGAGCAGGCGCAGATAGGAGAGCAGATCCTTCACCTCCTGGCGTTCGTAGAACTTCACACCGCCCACCAGCTTGTAGGGCATGTTGAAGGCGCGCAGCGCCTCTTCCAGCTGCCGGGACTGCCAGTTGGCGCGGTAGAGCACGGCCATCTTGGCGTTCGGGAAGAGGACCCTCTCCTCCCGGATCCGGTCCACCACCCACTCGGCCTCCAGGCGCCCCTCGTCCAGGAGCTTGAAGGTGAGGCGCTCGCCCTCGCCAAGATCCGTATCGAGCTTGCCCTTGCCCTCCACTCGCTGCGTATTGTTGGCGATCACGCTGGAAGCGGCCTCCAGGATCTTCTTCGTGGACCTGTAGTTCTTCATCAGATCGATCCGCACCGCCTCGGGGAAGTCCCGCTGGAAGTCGAGGATGTTCTTGATATCGGCCCCGCGCCAGCCGTAGATGGACTGGTCCTCGTCACCCACCACGCAGAGGTTGTGATGCTGCTTGGCCAGGTGCTGCACCATCAGGTACTGGGCGCGGTTGGTGTCCTGGTACTCGTCCACCAGCAGGAACTTGAAGCGCTCCGCGTAGATGGACTGGATACCGGGCTCCCGGAAGAGCCTTTCCGTGTGCAGCAGCAGATCGTCGAAGTCGCAGGAGCGGTGGTTCTTGAGGGCCGTCTGGTAGAGGGCATAGGCGTCCAGGGCCTTTCGGGTCCAGGGGTCCAGGGCCTCTTCCCGGGCTTCTTCCGGGAGCAGGCAGCGGTTCTTCCAGTCGCCGATGACCTCCAGGATCTTCTTGGGATGGAACTGCTTCTCCGGGAGCTTCAGTTCCGCCAGGACCTGGCGCACCAGGGCCTTTTGGTCGGAAGGGTCGAAGATGGTGAAGTCCCGACCCACGGGCGTGCGATCCCCCTCCCGCCGGAGGATGCGCGTGCAGAAGCTATGGAAGGTGCTCACCCAGAGCTGCTCCGTGGGCACGGAGACCAGCTTCTGCACCCGGTCCCGCATCTCGCCAGCGGCCTTGTTGGTGAAGGTCATCGCCAGGATGGAGGAGGGGTTCACGCCCTCCTCCTCGATGAGCCAGGCGATCCGCCGGGTGATGACCGTGGTCTTGCCCGATCCCGCTCCCGCCAGGATCAGCAGGGGCCCGTTCACATGCTGCACCGCCTCCCGCTGGGGGTCGTTCAGATTGCGCAGCAGGGGATGTTCCGGGGAAGGCATCGTCATCCCTCGAGTCTAGCGGAAGCCGCACCTGCGTCCCTGACCCGAGGCGGTCCCTCGCCGAGGATCGGGTAGGGATGCGTCAGAAGTCTTGAGCATGGTGCGGGTGGTGGGACTCGAACCCACAAGGGATTACTCCCGGCAGATTTTAAGTCTGCTCTGTATACCGTTCCAGCACACCCGCACGAGGCAAGTCTACCTTAACCAGGAATCGTCACACGGAATGGATGCCCCGTTGAGTGCGGGTGAACTCCCCTCATTCCAGCTTGTTCGCAAATGCACAGGCAACCCTTCGCCTCTCTTCGTCAATCTCGACCTGGAAGCTCCCGCCTTCGCCTTCGCCTTGGACGCCGTATCCCGCGAGCAATTCCTCCAGGCTCAGGCGCTGCCCCTCGAAGGGGGGGAAGAGGCTCCACTGCAGGGCGTATTCCAGGCCGTGGGGCATGCCATCGGAACCGAAGAGCAGATCCTCCCCGGGCCGGAATCCGCAGGCGTCGATGAGCATTCGGAAGGGATTGTTCCGGGCCAGCCAGGAGGCTTCCAGGCGATCGGCATAGTCGACGCTGTCGCTGTTGAAGTTCGGCTGCATGGATAGCGTGATCCCCAGGTCCCGCGCCCTGCGTGCCTGAGGCTCCGTGATGAACTGAGCGTGCTCCAGCCGGACGGCGGGAAAGCGAAGCCCATCCGAATCCAGGACCTCGAGGCAGAGGAGCACCTGCTCGATGGCCCGGTCCCCGATGGCGTGGATGGCCAAGGGCATGCCCAGAGAATGGAGCCCGGCGAGTTCGGCCCAGAGTCCCTCATCGGAATGGAGGAGCAGTCCCTCCGAGCCTGTGCGGTAGGGCACGGAGAGGGCCGCGGTCCGGGCTCCGAGGGCCCCGTCCGTGAAGAGCTTCAGCCCTTCCAGCCCGCGCCGAGCCTCCACCGACAGGGAGTGAAAAACCTCCGGCGTGGCCCAGTACCGAAGGCGCCCTGCCCAGGGGGAGGCGGCCATCACCTCCAGGGCCTGGGCATCCGTGAGCAGCATGTCCTCGGCGGCCCCGATGCCGAGCAGCTGAAGCTCCTGCATGAACCCGTCCAGGTTCCCAGGCGTCAGGCGCGCGAACCGGGCGTAGAGCGCCATCAGGCGGGGCAGGCTGCGCTCGCACCAGGCCGCATCCTGGTGCCTTTGCACCAGCTCGGGCTCGCTGTCCAGGAGCCTGCGCCGGGCCGCAGGCGTGAGGGCGAGGCCGTGCAGGCTGGCGTTGACCAGGAGGATCGGCGGAAGGGTCTCCAGATCCTCGGGAGTAAAGGCGTGATGGCCGCTGTGCCAGCCCAGGACCAGGCTCACGCGCTCCGCAGGCAGTTTCTTCAGCAGGGCCAGGGCCTCCCAGCGCCCCAGGCCTGCCAGGCTCGGGCAGGACCTCAGCGCCGCATAGAGCGAAACATGGGTGTGGCGATCGAAGCGCCAGGGGAAAGAGAGGATCCGGCTCATGTCCCTCAAGGGAAAGGGCGGGCCCAGGGCCCGCCCTTGAAGAAGACCTATGGATTTATGCCTTCCAGCCGTTGAGCACGCGCATGTAGTTGGCGCGCTCGAATGCGGCGGGGTTGGGGGACTTCATGAGGCTCATGGAGCCGCGCATCTGGGCCACGGAATCGTATTCATGGGTCTCCATCCAGTGGGTCATGTCCTTGAGTACCTTCCCGATGTGCTCGGGACCATGCTTCAGGAGGGCGGACACCATCTGGACGCCCGTGGCCCCCGTCATGATGGCCTTGATGGCATCCTCGGCGCTGTGGACGCCACCGCTGACAGCCATGGGGATCTTCACGTGGCTGTAGAGGATGGCCAGCCAGCGCATCCGCAGACGCAATGTGCTGGGCCCGCTCAGTTCCAGGTTGGAGACGACCTCCAGGTTCTCGATATCGATATCGGGCTGGTAGAAGCGGTTGAACAAGACGAGGGCATCGGCGCCCGCGCCCTCCACCACCTTGGCGAAGTGGGCCATGGAGGAAAAATACGGAGAGAGCTTGACGGCCACGGGGAACGTGACGGACTGCTTCACCATGCGGATGATCTCGAGGGTGCGCCGCTCCACCGCATCGCTGGTCTCCAGCGGGTTGGTGGGAAGGTAGTAGACGTTCAGTTCCAGGGCGTCCGCCCCGGCCTGCTGGATCTGCTTGGCATAGTCCAGCCAGCCCTTGGGGGTCGTGCCGTTGAGGCTGGCGATGACCGGCACCCGCACCGCGGCCTTGATCTTCCGGATGGCGTCCAGGTAGTTGTCCGGCCCCATCTTGAGTTCCTCGGCGGTGGGGAAGTAGGAAACGGCCTCTGCATTGGACTCCGAGTGCAGTTCCATGTCCATGATGGTGCCGAACTGCTCCCGGGTGATCTGCTCCTCGAAGAGCGACTGCATCACGATGGCGGAGGCGCCCGCATCCTCCAGACGCCGCACAGCCCCCATGTCCCAGACCTGGGGCGAGGCCCCGGCCATCAAGGGATGGGGGAGACGGAGTCCGAGGTAAGAAACCGAAAGATCCATGACGTTCTCCTGGAGGGGATGGCACATTCTAGTCCCTGAAACGCCTAATGGGTCCGGGATCTATGACCTTGGATAGCCCCGGCCAAGCATTTGTGACGGGTTCCGGGGGGTAGATGGAGCGGCTGCCAGGAAGAACTGAAGGACCACAGAGAGCACGGAGGGGAAAGGGAGAGAATGCAGGGAACAAAACTTCCCAGATTCCTTTCTTTCTCTGTGCCCTCTGTTTGTTCTCTGTGCCCTCCGTGGTTCAGCTTTTTTAGGGCGTCCCCCAAAATTCAGGTTCCATAGCCCGAGGGCACCGCCCCCGGTCGCCCGGGTGCGGTGCCCTCGATCTGAAGCTTGCTGACTTGGACTACTCGCCGTCCACGCTCTTCACGGGCATGGTCAGTTTGGCCATGTTCTCGTAGGTGGCGTAGCGGTTGGTGACTTCGCGCTGGGCGGTGGCGAGCAGATGCCGGAAATGCTCGGGGTTCATCTGTTCGACCATGCGGTAGCGGGTCTCGTTGCGCACATAGGTGCCAAGCTCGATCTTGGGAGCGGGGCTGTCCAGCTGCAGCGGGGCCTCGCCCTGTTCGATGCGGCGGGGGTCGAAGCGGAAGAGCGGCCAGTGGCCGGAATCCACGGCCAGCTTCTGCTGCTCGCAGCCCTGGACGAGATCGTAGCCGTGGGCGATGCAGTGGCTGTAGGCCAGGATGATCGAGGGACCATCATAGGCTTCCGCTTCCTGGAAGGCCTTGATCGTCTGGGCATCCCTGGCGCCCATGGCAACCTTGGCCACGTAGACGTTGCCGTAGGCCATGGCGATCATGGCCATGTCCTTCTTGGGCAGGGTCTTGCCTGCCATGGCGAACTTCGCCGAGGCGCCGATGGGCGTGGACTTGGAGGCCTGACCGCCGGTGTTGGAGTAGACCTCGGTGTCCAGGATCAGGATGTTCACGTTGCGACCCTGGGCGATGACATGGTCCAGACCACCGTAGCCGATGTCATAGGCCCAGCCGTCGCCACCCACGATCCAGAGGCTCTTCTTCACCAGGTAGTCGGCGATGAGTTCGAGCCACCGGGCCTCGGACGTCTGGAGCGTGGCGAGCTTCTGCTTGAGGGCGACAACGCGCTCGCGCTGAGCCTTGATGCCAGTTTCCGTGCGCTGATCGGCCCCGACAAGACCGGCGACGAGTTCGTCCCCGAGGCTGGGTGCCATGCGGGTGATCATCTCGAGGGCCTGCTCCTGGTTCTTGTCCAGGGAGAGACGCATGCCGAAACCGAACTCGGCATTGTCCTCGAACAGGCTGTTGCACCAGGCGGGACCGCGGCCATCCTTGTTGGTGGTGTAGGGCGTGGTGGGCAGGTTGCCGCCGTAGATCGACGAGCAGCCCGTGGCATTGGCGATGAGGGCGCGGTCCCCGAAGAGCTGGGTGAGCAGCTTGATGTAGGGCGTCTCGCCGCAGCCGGCGCAGGCGCCGCTGTATTCGAAGAGGGGCTCCATGAACTGCGTGCCCTTCACGTCACCCTTCAGCGTGGTGCGATCGGCCTCGGGGAGGTTGAGGAAGAACTCGTAGTTCTTGGCCTCCGCCTCCCGCAGGGGAGCCTGGGGTGCCATGTCGATGGCCTTGTGCTTGGGATTACTCTTGTCCTTGGCGGGGCAGACGCTGACGCAGATGCCGCAGCCGGTGCAGTCCTCGGGGGCCACCTGGATGGTGTACTTCAGGCCCTTGAACTCGGCCCCCTTGTAGTCCACGGACTTGTAGGTCTCGGGGGCATTGGCCAGGGCCGCAGGATCATAGACCTTGGGCCGGATGGCGGCGTGGGGGCAGATCATCGCGCACTTGTTGCACTGGATGCAGATCGAGTTGTCCCAGACGGGGATCTCCAGGGCGATGTTGCGCTTCTCCCACTTGGTGGTGCCCATGGGCCAGGTGCCGTCCACGGGGAAGGCGCTGACGGGCAGGAGGTCGCCCTGGCCGGCCATCATCACGGCCTGGACCTTCTTGGTGAATTCGGGAGCCGAATCGGCCACGAAGGGGGGCATGCAGCGGGTGGAAGTGACGGCAGCGGGGACGTCCACCTGGTAGAGGTGGGCCAGTGTGTGATCCACCGCCTGGTAGTTCTTCTCGACGACCGCGTCCCCCTTCTTGCTGTAGGACTTCTTGATGGCGTACTTGATCTGCTTGATGGCCTCGTCCTTGGGCAGCACGTCCGAGATGGCGAAGAAGCAGGTCTGCATGATGGTGTTGATGCGCACGCCCATGCCCGTGGCCTTGGCGACTTCGTAGGCGTCGATCACGAAGAACTTCAGCTTCTTGCTGATGATGGAATCCTGAACTTCCCTGGGCAGAGTGTTCCAGACCTCGTCCTTGCTGTAAGGCGTGTTCAGCAGGAAGGTCGCGCCCTCGCCAGCGTTGCAGAGCATGTCGTACTTCTCGAGGAAGCTGGTCTGGTGGCAGGCGATGAAGTTGGCCTTGCGGATGAGATAGGCCGAGCGGATCTGCCGGGGACCGAAGCGCAGGTGCGAGATGGTGACCGCACCGGCCTTCTTGGAATCGTAGACGAAGTAGCCCTGGCCGAAGTTCGGGGTCTCCTCGGCGATGATCTTGATGGAATTCTTGTTGGCGCCCACGGTGCCATCGGAACCCAGACCAAAGAACATGGCGCGCTTAACATCATCAGCTTCGATGTCGAATTCGTCATCGACCACCAAACTGGTGTGGGTGACGTCATCCACGATGCCGATGGTGAACTGAGCCTTGGGGGCGTCTTTGGCCAATTCGTCGTAGACGGCCTTGACGTGGGCGGGTGTGAATTCCTTGCTGGAGAGACCATAGCGACCAGCCACGACCATGGGATTCAGGGTCGTTGTGCCCTTATCCTGGGCCTGGCGCAGCGCCGTGACGATATCCATGTAAAGGGGATCGCCCAGAGCGCCGGGCTCCTTGCAACGATCCAGGACAGCGACCTTTTTGACGCTCTTGGGTAGGGCGTTCATGAAGTGCTCGATAGAGAAGGGCCGGAACAAACGGACTTTGAGTAGGCCGATCTTCTCGCCCTTGGCCAGTGCCCATTCCACGTACTCGTGCGCCACATCGGCACCGGAACCCATGACGATCACCACGCGCTCGGCATCAGCGGCGCCGAAATACTCGAAGAGCTCGTACTGACGGCCGGTCAGCTTGGCGAACTTGTCCATCTCTTCCTGGACGATGCCAGGAGTCGCCGTGTAGTAGTTGTTGCAGGCTTCACGAGCCTGGAAGAACACATCGGGGTTCTGGGCGGTGCCGCGAATCTGGGGGCTATCGGGCGTGAGGGCCCGCTTGCGGTGCGTGGCGACCAACTCATCCGTGACCATGGACTTGAGATCTTCGTCGTTCAGCAGTTCGATCTTGCTGACTTCGTGGGAGGTGCGGAAGCCGTCGAAGTAGTGCATGAAGGGGATGCGGCTGCGCAGGGTGGCGGCCTGGGAAATCAGGGCGAAATCGTGAGCCTGCTGCACGCTGTCGGAGCTCAGCATGGCGAAACCTGTCTGGCGGCAGCCCATCACATCGCTGTGATCGCCGAAAATTGACAGGGCGTGGGTGGCGATGGTGCGGGCCGTCACATGCAGCACGAAGGGCGTTAGTTCACCGGCGATCTTGTACATGATCGGGATAAAAAGCAGCAGCCCCTGGGAAGCCGTAAAGGAAGTCGTCAGCGAACCCGCCTGCAAGGCGCCGTGAACGGCACCGGCGGCACCAGCTTCGGACTGCATCTCGACCACCGAAGGAATGGTGTTCCAGATGTTCTTCTTGCCCTGAGCGCTCCATTCATCGGAGAACTCGCCCATGTTGGACGAGGGCGTGATCGGGTAGATCGCGATAACTTCGTTGGTGCGATGGGCGACGGAAGCTGTTGCCTCGTTTCCGTCGAGCGTTACCATGCGTCGTTCAGCCATGAAATTCCTCCTTCGTGTGCCTACTCGGTTACGTTCCGGTGGGAGCTGCGTTCGGGCTTGGGAGGCGGACAAGGGCCGTGACTGGAGCCGTCTCACAAGCGCGAGTCTAGGATTGGCGCGGAATCTTGGCAAGAGTGACAAGGCCATTCCAGGCAAGGTGTGCTAATTGCTACAGGTTCCGATTTATCGTGTTTTTCCAGTTCAAACTCCCATTCTTAGGCCGCAAAAGGGGTATTCTCTAGGCTTCGCATGACAAACCTTTGTATTTCTATTGCGAATTAATCGCAACATTGGAGCCTCGATGAATTTCACCGATAGCCAAACCTCGCAAAATCTCCTCAAGGCCTTCGCAGGCGAAAGCCAGGCCCGCAATCGTTATACCTTTGCCGCTGGCATCGCGCGCCAGGAAGGTTTGGAGCACGTGGCGGCCATTTTCGAGGAAACCGCCCGCAACGAGCAGGAACACGCTCGGCTCTTTTATGCCCATCTTGCGCCATTGGCGCCGCAGGTGATCCAGATCACGGCTTCCTACCCGGCCGTGGCGGGCGATACCAAAGCTCAACTGCAGGCCGCCGTCTCTGGCGAAAACGAAGAATGGACAGCCCTCTATCCTGCCTTCGCCGCCTTGGCCAAGGAGGAAGGCTTCCCCGAGGTGGGCCGCACCTTCGAATGGATCGCCAAAGTGGAAAAGGAGCACGAAGCGCGCTTCGCTCGACTTCTCACCCGGGTTGAGAACGGCAATGTCTACCGTCGGGATGAAAAAATCCAATGGCGCTGCATGGAATGCGGCCACATCCATGAAGGTGCCAATGCGCCCGGTGCCTGCCCTGTCTGCAAAAAGCCCCAGGCTTGGTTTGAGCCGGTCGCCGAAAACTTCTGAGCCAAATCAAATTCATGAAAGATGGGGCGGCGCTGACCGCCCCATCTTTCATGAAAGGCTGCCCCGTGCGACCATGGCTTGCAAGGCTCCGCGCATGGCGGGCCCAGATTCGAGGCTCCAATGCTGACCTTGCCCCTCACCCAAGCCCTGACCTTTGATGATGTCCTGCTCGTGCCGGGCCCCTCGGAAGTG
>JAYSNJ010000012.1:0-43287 GCA_043723905.1 Holophagaceae bacterium | reverse complement strand
CCCGCGGATGCGGGCGCTTTTCGGTGAAGAAATGTCTGGATTAGCGGCGCAGGCCGAGACGCTCGATGAGCGTCGTGTAGCGGGCCTTGTTCTCGCGCTTGAGGTAGTCGAGCTGGCGGCGGCGCTGGCCGACCATGACCATGAGGCCCCGACGGCTGTGGTAGTCCTTGCCGTGCACCTTGAAGTGCTCGGTGAGGTCGTTGATGCGCTTGGTCAGCAGCGCTACCTGGACCTCGGGGGAACCCGTGTCCGTAGCGTGGAGCTTGTAGTCGTCGATGATGATGGTCTTCTGGTCTGTGCTGAGGGCCATGGAAGGCTCCTTTTCGGGGGTTCGCCCGTCACCGTCCCTGCAGCCCCGGGCCGCGTGGAGGTCGTAGTCCGGAAGAGGCCGGACGCCTTGTCAAAGGTTCAGAGAATCAAAACGGCACCGAGGTGCCGTTTTGAAGGTGGTGCGGATAGAGGGACTCGAACCCCCACGACCGTGAAGCCACTAGCACCTGAAGCTAGCGCGTCTACCAATTCCGCCATATCCGCAAAGACCCAGCAGCTCCCTCGAGAGACTGCTTACGGGAAAGGAAAGCCTAGCGCAGCGCGGGCCATCGGGCAAGGGGAAATGCTCAGGCCGTTCCCGCCAAATCGTGCTCCCGCGGCCAAAACCCAGGTCCAGTTTGGTCTTCGACCAATCCTGGATCTGGGTTTCTCGGCGGGTTTCCCTCCCGGAGAACCTGCCGCTGGCAGCAACTTCCTATCACCACTCCCGGTAGGGGACTCCGTTGGAGCCTGTGCCCGTGGCGTTACTGTGGACGTCGTAGACGCTGCCCCCGCTCCAACTGGTGCTCCCGGGATCATCGGCGATGGACCGCAGGCCCCATTCGGCCTTTCCCGTGATGGGGTCCGTGGGGATCCGCCGGAGGAAGCGCATCTTGATGGTCTTGGCGGTGGGCGCGCCCTCCACCAGGATCTCCAGGGATTCCGGATAGCCGTTGTTCTCCACCGGAGGGGCCTTGATCTTCTGCTGCTCGGCCTTGGCCTTGTACTCGTCGATGGCCATGCGGATCTCGCGCAGCGCCCGGCGCAGCTCCAGCTCCTTCTGGCGCCGGATGCCGTTCTTGGCCATGGGAATGGCCGCCGAGGCGAGGATCAGCAGCACCGTCGCGGTGACGGCCATCTCGAGAAGGGTGAATCCGCGCTGGCGAGGCCTCATGGTGCCCCTATTCCACCGTGACCAGGGAGTTGACCACCCGGGCCGTCACGGGGTTGGCCCCCACCATGTAGCGGCCGGACTGGATGAGCACGGGCGCGTTGCCCGTGGCGGTGCCCTCCAGTTCCAGGGTCGCCAGGGTGCCGCTATCCGAGGCACTCCCGGCGCGCTTGAAGGCGATCTTCATGACCCCGTCCTTGGCGGGATTCTGATCGAGGGAGCCGGATTCGGCGGTTAGGAAATCCCCCGCCACCATCGAGATCAGCTTCAGTTTGGGGTCGATGCGCAGTTCCAGGGTGCCGCTGGTGAGGCCCTTCCCGTTGCTCACCAGGAGGCTGAGCTGCACGCGCTCCCCCTTCACCAGGGGCGTGAAGACCGGGGCCAGGAAGAGCACCAGACTGCTCTCTTCGGGTTCCGGGGCCGCGGCGGCTTCCACCTTGGGCTGGCTGGCATCAGGCGAGGGGGCCCCAGGGGTGGCGGGGGGGGCCGGAGTTGCGGGGGAGGCTTGCGTTGCCTTGCCCTCAGGCTTGGCGGTCTTGGTTTCGGGCTGGGCAGCCTTGGTCTCGGGCTTCGCTTCGGGGGCTGGCTTGACCTCGGCCTTGGGGGCGAAGGGGCCGGTCTGGGAGGTGGCCAGATCGGGATCGAAGGCCTCCCAGTCCTCGGCCTGGATATCGGGCTTGCGCACGATCACGGCGCGGATGGTGAGCAGCACATCGGTCTTGGCCTTCTGGCTCTTGTTGCTGCCCAGCAGCTTGCCGATCAGGGGGATATCCGAGATGCCCCAGATGCCCTGGAGGCTCTTCTGCTCCTCTTCCTTGAGGAGGCCCGCGAACACGGCCGTCTCGCCGTCCCGCAGGCGGGCCGTAGTCTCGATGATGCGCTGTCCCAGGTCGGGCCTGCCTGCGCTGGAGCCGCTCTTGAGCGTCTTGACCTCGGACTTGATCTTGATGGTGATGTCGTCGTTGAAGTGGACCCGAGGCTCCATGGTGATCTTGACGCCCACGTCTTCGTAGCTGTACTGGGTCTGGGAGGCCCCGTTCAGGTAGCTGTTGGCCGCGGTGCTGGCGGCGGTCCCCGCCGCCCCCGCCACGCCCGATAGCCCGATCGAGGACTGCGTGGTGGAGATCTTCTCGCCGATATTGATCTCCCCCTTCTCGCCGGAAACGACGCGGAGGTTGGGGCTGGCCACGAGCTTGGCGTCTCCGCTGCTCTTCATGGCGTCCAGGGCGAGGCTCGGGAAGAGGAAGCGCACATCGGACTTGGTGATGCGGACGCCGCCTGTGTTCTGGTTGGGGAGCCCGTTGTTGGCGATGGTTGCGCCCAGGCGGTAGACGCCGGTGGTGTCGCCGACGCCCAGCACGGGCAGGAGGCCCGCCTGTTCGGCGCTGTTCTCGGTCACTTCCAGCAGTTCGAGGTAGACCATCACTTCGGCCTTGGCCTTGTCGAGCTGGCTCACGATGCGCCGGGCGATGGTGAGCTCCTGGGGCTTGGCCTTGATGGTGACGGCGTTCAGGCGCTTGTCGGTGAAGACCTTCAGCTGGGGCATGAGCTGCTGGAAGATGGAACGCACATCGTTGGGATCGGCGCTGGAGAGGTAGAAGGTCTTGATGGACTGGTTCTCGAACTGCTCCTTGAACTGGGGCGTGTTCTTGAAAACCATGATGGTGTTGGTGTCCAGCACCTTGTACAGCAGATCGTTCTGGATCATGAGCGTGTCCAGGATCCGCTGGAAGCTGAGGCCCCGGAGATCGGCCGATATCTGCATGTCCTGGAAGGAGGTGTGGAGGATGATGTTGACGCCGGAGTTCGTGGTCAGGGAGGCGAAGATGTCCTTGAGGCTGGTACGCCGGACGAAGTTCAGGTCCATGCCTTCGATGGAGCGGGGATTGAGCTGCACCGTCGGGCGGAGCTCGGCCCTGGTTCGCTGGGCCTCGATGCTCTCCTCGGCCTCCAGCTGGAGTTTCTTCCGCTGGGCCGCGGTCTCCAGGTTGGCGATCCAGTCGGCGGCCACGGCGTTGGAGGGGTCGAGAACCGCGGCCTTGCGGACCTCCAGGTAGACCAAGTCGTCCTGGCCCCGCTTCTGGGCTTCCCGGGCCCGGTCCAGGTGGACTTCTGCGGCCATGGCGGCCGAGCGATGGTAGCCGATCTTGGCGCTGATATTGGCGGGGGAATTCTGGAGGATATCCCGGTAGGCCTTGGCGGCGTCGTCGTAGCGCCGCTCGTCGAAGGCCTGGCGGGCGCGGTGGAGGCTGCACCCGAGCGTGAACAAAAGGAGGGCGGCCAGGGCGGCGGTGCGTCCCAGAGCGCTAAAGACGGGGGAATTTTTCGGCATGAGGGCCATCCGGTCAGAATTCATTGGTTGCACCCGCGCCGCGGGCCCCGCCGGCCGCGTCCACCGCATCGATGCGGTGGCGCAGTTCAGGGTACTTGAGGTTCTGGAATTCCGCGTAGTTCGCGGTCACGGTGATGAGCCGCCACTGGCTGCCCAGCAGCTCGTCCCGCTTGACGGAGACGGGCAGTTCGCCCCGCATGAAGGCCCCGATGCGTCCCACCGACTTGCGTTCGAGGTAGCCCAGGTAGCGCAACCCCTGGGGGCGGGAGGCGAATTCGGCGTCCTTGGCCTGCTGGAGCGCGATGGCCTGCAGCTGTTCCGCCGTCGGGGGAGGCGGCGGCGGCAGGGGTTTCGGAGGCGGCGGGGGGGGCGGGGGCGGGCCATCAAAGAGGATGAGATCCCGGAACATCCGGTCCTCGTCGGGGAGTTCCCCGGCCTGTCCGAGTCGGGCGAGATCGGGCAGCTTCTCCAGGGCCTTGAGGGAGGCATCCTCCCCCGCCGGACTGAGGGTCGCCAACGTCTTGGCGGGGCGTCGCACCGGCGCGTCGGGCCAGAGCATGTAGGCCATGAAGACCACGGCCAGCCCGAAGGCCGTCAGGCCCGCCTGGGTGCGCCGGTTGGTCTTCAGCTCCTCCAGCCATTCCATGCCCTCGAAGGGCTTGCCGCGCTTGGGGCCGCTCATGATTCCTCCCCGGTGGTCTCGGCCTTGACCAAGCCGGTGCGGCGGAAGGCCCGCACGCTGACCGTCAATCGCGCCCCTTCCGGGGCCTCCTCGAACTTCCCGCTGGCCAGGCCGAAGGGCAGATGGCTGTCCTCGAAGGCGTGCATGAAGGCCTTGAGGCTCTGGTAGACGCCGGAGGCCACGAACTCCACGTCGATGGCTTCGAGATCCGTGCCCTTGGCGCCTTCCCGGGTGGGCGATCCGTACTTGACGGCCTGAATGCGGGTGCCGTGCTTGGCGGCCAGATCGTAGAGGGTGCGGCTGAGCTTCCACTTGAGCTGCCCCTCGTTCTCTTGGGGCATGCGGGAGAGCACTTCCTCCATGCGTTCCCGGCTGGCGGCGATATTCTCGGCGCGGGCCTTCATCTTTCCCAGCTGGTCTTCCTGGTTCTTCAGCTGGGTGCGGGCCTGGCCAAAGGCCTTCTCCTGCTGGATCCGCTTCTGGCTGGCGTCGGGCAGCATGAAGAGCGCGACGGCGAGGGCCGCGCCCAGCAGGACCAGGCCTCCCACGAGGCGCAGGGTGCTGGCGCGAAGGCTGCGGTTCATCGCTTCACCTCTCGGGGGGACCGATCCAATGCGCCGGGCCGGAGGGGCCCTTCACGATTCTCCGCAGGCTGCAGGCGCCGATCCCGCAGACGGGGCGCGCCCTCCCTTGAGGATTCCGTCGGCCCGGAGGCGGAGACCCGGGCCGGCGCCAGGGCGGGCACGGGCTTCGCGCCTCCCAGGTTCGACGCGGGCTGGGAGGCCACCGGCTTCGGGAGCGCGGCTTTCGCGGGCACAGGCTTGGCGACTGGGGGCTGAAGGGCCTTGGATGGCGCGGAGCCGTGCTTCGGAAGGGGCGTGTAGGGGGGCGGTGCCACTGCCACGGGCAGTGTGTACTCGAACTCCACGCCGCCGCCCGGGCGCTCGGATTCCCGTTCCAGGATCACCTGGGAGAAGAAGGCGTTCCGGTGGAGGGATTCCCAGAAGGCGGCTTCCGCCTCCCGGGAACGGGCCTCGCCCTTGAGCCGGGCCGCCACCTGCTGGTCGGAGCCCCGGGTGCGCTGGAGGGTCCGGATCCGGACATCCTGGACCAGACTGCGCTCCAGTTCCGCCGTGAGCCGGGACCAGGGGCTGCTCCGCTCGCCCAGGATGCGCTCCGCGAGCTTCCACCGGGGCAGTTCCTTCGTGACATTGATGGACCGCAGCTGGGCCTGGATGCTGCCCTGTTCGGCCATGGATTTCTGGGTCTGCCGGGAGAGGAGGAAGGCTTCGCGGCCCATCTCATCGGCCTGTCGGTAGGCGCGCCAGGTGAGGCCCACGACCAGGCTGAGGGCGAGAACTCCGAAGCCCAGCACCGCCCAGCTCAGGAGGGCATGCTGCCGGCGCCAGAGGGTCGGGGGAGGGGCCAGATTCAGCTTGAGAACCGGAATGGCCATCAGAGGACCTCCTGGGCCGGAATCTCGGGCTGGATGAGCTGCAGGGGCAGCCCCGGGTCCGGCCAGGTCTCCGCGCCCCAGACCCAGAGTTCCTGGGGAGGGCGCGAATCGCGCTGGAGGTAGGCGGCGGTGGGCAGGACCCGCTCCTGCTGCCAGGTCTTCGAATCGGCGGGGTCGGACCACTGCCGGAGCAGGGTCAGCGTGCGGCCCCAGGCCGCCAGGGTGCCGGTGAATCCGCCATCTAGGTGCGCGCACAGGGAGAGCAGCATGCCCGGCCGTTCCCGGCTGGGGGCGAGGCGGTTGTAGAGGTAGAGCCAGCGGGGCAGGAGGCTGTGCATGGGGCGGCCCAGCCGGACGGAGGTCTGCAGCCAGCTTTCCCGGAGTTCCTCCCGGACACCGGCCAGGAGCCAGGCGCCATCCCCCAGGCCCAGGGCCTGGACGGAATGGGGCGTCTCCAGGGCCAGGCTTTGGGCGAACTTCCAGCGGAAGAAGGCCTCCCGGGCCTCGGTGCCGGCAGGCAGGGTGACGATATCCCGCACGAGCACGGAAGGGGCCCAGAGATCGTCCACGATCCAGGCCGTGGGGCCCTGGGGCAGTTCCGCCAGGAGAGAGCTGAAGAGGTCTTCGCTCGGCAGACCGGCCAGGGGCCGGGCCTTTCCACCCGCCAGGAGCCGGTGGGGTTCCAGCCAGACCACGGAGGAGGGAGCAGCCTTGAGGCTCAGTCGGCGCATCGGTTCCCCCCGCAGAGGCCCTGGTGGCGCGGGGAGACCTCTGCTTGATGCGAAATCATCGGAAGGGGGGTCACGGGAACTCCGGAAGTGGGGGAAAATGACAGTCTATCGTCCCGGGCAGGTCGACCCCAAGGGCCCACCTTCCGGAACAGTCATGGAAATTCCGGGAACTAAGTTCCCGCCGGAGAATTGGCTTGCGTCTCATCGCCCTCGAACTGCACGGTTTCAAATCCTTCGCCGACCCCCAGAAGCTCGTCTTCCCGGGGGGGATGACGGCGGTCGTGGGGCCCAACGGCTGCGGCAAATCGAACATCGCCGATGCCCTGGCCTGGGTGCTGGGGGAGCAGCGGGCGACCCTCCTGCGCGGCAACGAGATGTCCGACGTGATCTTTTCGGGCACCAGCCAGCGCAAGCCCATGGGCCTCTCGGAGGTGAAGCTCACGCTCGAAATGCCGGACCCGGCCCTGGCCGGCGCCACCAAGGAGGTGGTCATCTCCCGGCGGCTCTATAGGGACACGGGGGGCGAATACCGCATCAATGGCCGGGAGACGCGCCTCAAGGACATCCAGGACCTGCTCATGGACACGGGCATGGGCACCCGGGCCTACAGCTTCATCCAGCAGGGCCAGATCGACCTGATCCTCTCGACCAAGCCCAAGGACCGGCGTTCGCTCCTGGAGGAGGCCGCCGGGATCACCCGCTACAAGCTGCGGCGCACGGAGGCAGAGCGGCGCCTGGACGAGACCCGGGCCAATCTCCAGCGCCTGGATGACATCCTCCATGAGCTCGTGAAGCAGCAGGAATCCCTGAAGCGCCAGGCCGCCAAGGCCCGCCGGGCCCAGGAGCTGGATCAGGCGATCCGGGCCACCCAGCGCATCCTGCTGGCGGGCAAGGCCATGGAACTGGAGGCCGCCAAGGAGCGCATTGTTGAGCAGCTCGATACCCTCGAGCGCCAGATCGCTTCCCTCACGGCCCAGGCCTCGGAGAAGGCCAGCGAAGTGGAGCAGCAGCGCCATGTCCAAGGCGAGCTCCATCACGCCCAGGACCGCCGGGGCCGGGCCATCCTGGCCCTGGACCAGCGCCTCAGCCTGGCGGACCAGGATCGCGGTTTCCAGGAGGAGCGGACACGGGAGGCCAGAGAACAACAAGGGATCCTGGAGTCCCGCCTGGAGGAACTCTCCCACCGCTCCGGGGATTCGGCGGTGGAGGCCTCCAGACTGCAGGCTGCCCTGGGGATCGCGGAGAAGGCCCTGGAGGCCCGGGAGGGCCTCGTCTCCGAATCCGACGAGGCCGTGGCCCTGGCGGCGGGGGCCCTGCGCCACATCGAGGCCGAATTGCGGGATCTCCGCGCACGGCGGGCCGAGGCGGAGCGCGCCGCCATCGCCGTCCAGCGCCAGCGCCAGGCCCTGCACCAGCAGATCGCCCAGGCCGAGGGGCGCCTGGATGCCCTGAACCACGAGGAATCCGTAAGGTCTCCGCGGCTGGAGGGGCTCCAGGCCGACGATCTCCGCCTGGGACGGGAATTCGAGGGGGCCGAGAGCCGGGCCGAACAGGTGGAGGAGGCCGTGCAGGTGCAGTCTCGCCTCCAGTCCGAGGCCCTGGAGACCCACCGCCAGTCCTCAACCTTGCTGCGGGAGGCCGAGGGTCGGTTGGATGCCGAGGAGCGCCGCCTGAAGCAGTTGGGGGACGCGCTGCGCCAGGTCACAGGCTCCGAGGAGGCTCAGAAGGCCTTTGGATGGCTGAAGGGCCTGGGCGAGGAGCCCTTCTCCCTGCCCGAGGCCCTCTCCGTGGACGAGGAAACCCTGGCCGAGGTCGAGCGGCTCCTGGGCAGCTGGATCCAGTCCGTCGCTCTGGGGGAAGGGGCGCTGAAGGCCCTGGGCGAGGCTCCGGGCCAGCTCCTCGTGGCCGTGCCCGGTGAGGTCGACAAACCGGAGACACCGGAGGGTTGCGAGGCCCTGGCCCCCCATCTCCGCTGGCGGAAGGGGAAGCCTCGCCCCCTGGAAACCCTCCTGGCCCGCACCTTCCGCTGCTCGGACGCCGCCCTTCCGGGCCTGGCGACCCTTCATCCGGGCCTGGGCTTCGTGGCGCCCGGCCTCCTCCGGTTGCCCTACGGTCCCATCCAGATGGGGGTGCGCGCTCCCGCGGCCTCGCCCCTGAAGCTGCGGAGCGAACTGGAGGCCTGCCGCAAGCTCCGCGAGGAACTGCTGGATCGCGTGGAGGCTCTCGAATCGGAGGTGAAGGACCGCCAGAAACGACTCCAGGAGAGCTCGGAGCGCTCCCGGGAGATGGAGGAGGACCGGCTTCAATGCCGCCGCAGCCTGGAGGATCTGAAGGGCCGCCATGCCTCGGTGCACGGGCAGCTCCGGGAGATCCAGGAGGCCCAGGAGAGGGCGGATCTCCAGTGGGAACAGCTCGAGCGGGAGATCGAAGCCCTGCGGGCCCAGCTGCGGGCCATCGAGGCTCCCGAAGCCAATCCCGAGACGGCTGCCCTCACGGAGGCCATCCACGGGGCCGAGGCTCGCCAACAGGAGGCCCAGGCCGAGCTCGAGCGGCGCCGGCAGGTGCTCATGGAGGCCACCCAGGTGCGCGCCTCCGCCTGGGCGGAGCGCGACAGTCTGCAGCGCCAGGTGCTGCAACTCCAGCGCGGCACCTTCGATCTCGAGGCCGAGAAGAAGCGGGTGCAGGAAGACATCCACCAGGCCCAGCAGCGGGCTCAGCAATCCATCCAGCGCATCCAGGATCTCGAAGGGGAGACCCAGCAGCGGCTCCAGGAGCGACTGGCGCTGGTGGAGCAGCAGGGGGCGGCCCAGCCGGAACTCGAACGGGTGGCGGAGGAACTCCGCGTCCACGAACGCATGGCCCGGGAGATCCAACAGGCCCTCGAGAACGCCCGTCAGCTTCACCAGGAGTCGCTGATTTCCGCCGCCCAGGTCCAGGGCAGCACCGAGGCCATGGCCAAGGAGGTGGAATTGGCCCTGTCCCACTCGGTGCCGGATTTCCTCGCCTCCATCACGGAGGACGAGCGGGAGGCCTGGAGCCAGGGGGAACTGGTGCATCAGACGGCCCTGGGCGAACTGCAGGGACGGCGCCTGGATCTGGGCAGCGTCAATCCGCTGGCCATCCAGGAACTGGCGGAGGCCGAATCGCGGCTCGGATTCATGAACGAGCAGCGCACCGATGTCATGGAGGCCATCGGCAATCTGGAATCGACCATTCGGGAGATCAATGCCACCAGCGAGGAGCGGTTCCGGGAGGCCTTCGACTTCGTGAACGCCCGGTTTTCCGAGGTCTTCCGCGAAGTCTTCGGGGGTGGATCGGCGCACCTTTCCCTGCAGGATCCCAAGGACCTTCTGGAATGCGGCATCGAGATCACGGCCCAGCCTCCGGGCAAATCGGCCAAGGCCTTGACGCTGCTGTCGGGCGGCGAGAAGGCCCTCACGGCCATCTCGCTCCTGTTCGCCATCTTCCAGTACAAGCCCAGTCCCTTCTGCGTGCTCGACGAGGTGGACGCCCCCCTGGACGAGGCCAACGTGGCCCGCTTCGCCAAGCTCGTGCAGAAGATGAAGACCGATACGCAATTCATCGTCATCACCCACCAGAAGCCCACCATGGTGGCCGCCGACACGCTCTACGGCGTCACCATGGAGGAACGGGGCATCAGTCGCCTGGTGAGCGTGCAGCTGCGGGACGCAGAACAGCTCGTGTGACTGGTTCGTGCATTTCGAGTAGCCAACCGCCGACAGGCGGGTGGCGTAGGGCGGCGCGGCACAGGCTTGGTGCCCCCGCAGGGGGTGCGCCGGGAAGCCCAAACTGTGCAGTGTCGCGGCTCGAAATGCCTTAAGGCGCCGCCCGCTGGAGAGGACTCGCCGGATCGAAGGCACACGCCTGTCACAACCTCGCCACGGAGAAGGCATTCGGGATGTCAACGCGAAAGTAATCAGAAAATGTGGAAAACCCCCAGAGACACAAAGGGGCATTCCCGAAGCAGGATTTTTTAATAAGTTGATGTATTACAATAAATACATCAACGCCCGGTAAAGGCTGCAGCGTATCGAAGCGGAAGAAATGATGGACTTTAGGGGGGGGGCGGAGGGGGAAATCCGCCAAGTTTTCCGCATAACCCTTGATCGGGGAAGGAATCGGTTCCCGGAGCGGCCTTTTCCGGGGATTGTTCGGTCCCCGGCTTTTTCGGGCTAGGCTGGACCCATGGCCAAACCTTCTCCCGTTTTCGAATGCACCGCGTGCGGTGCCCGGTATTCCCAGATCCTGGGCAAGTGCGGGGCCTGCGGGGCCTTCAACAGCATCGAGGAGGTCAAGGGCTCCCTGCGCAAGGACCTCGGCCGAGCCCGCAGCGCCTTCGCCCAGAGCCAGTACACCGGCCCGGTCCCCCTCACCGAGGTGGAGATCAGCGAGTCGGAGCGGGTGCCCACGGGCCTGGCTGAACTCGACCGGGTGCTGGGGGGCGGCGTGGTGCCGGGAATGGTGGTGCTGCTGGGGGGCGAACCGGGCATCGGCAAGTCCACCCTCGTCCTGCAGTGGGCGGCCAAATCGACAGGCACTGTCCTGTACGCCAGTGGCGAGGAGAGCGAGCGGCAGATCAAGCTGCGGGCCCAGCGCCTGGGCGCCGAGAGCCCCGATATCCACCTCTTCGCCGAGACGGATGTGCGCCGGATCCTGGAGGTGGCGGAGCGGATGAAGCCCTCCCTGCTGCTGGTGGATTCGATCCAGACCCTCTTCGATCCGGACTTCGAATCGAGCGCGGGCAGCGTCAGTCAGGTGCGCGGGTGCGCGACCCTGCTGGCCCGCTGGGCCAAGGCCAGCGGCACGCCCCTGGTGCTCGTGGGCCACGTCACCAAGGACGGCAGCCTCGCGGGTCCCAAGGTGCTGGAGCATCTCGTGGACACGGTGCTGGCCTTCGAGGGGGACCGGCATCATCATCATCGCCTGCTGCGGGCCCTCAAGAACCGCTTCGGCGCGGCCTTCGAGCTGGGCGTCTTCGCCATGACGGGCAAGGGTCTGATTCCTGCTGAGGGCAATCCCTTCTTCCTGGACGCCGAGCCCAGGCCGGGCTGCGCGGCCACGGTGGTGCTTTCGGGCACCCGCCCCATGGTGGTGGAGATCCAGGCCCTGGTGGCTTCCGCGGGCCTCGGAATCCCGCGGCGCACCGCTCTCGGAATCGACGGACAGCGACTGTCCATGCTGTGTGCCGTGGCCGAACGCCGCGGTGGCGTGCAGCTTCACGACCGGGATGTCTACCTGAACGTCGCCGGCGGTCTGGAGGTCGAGGACCCGGCGGCCGATCTGGCCGTCATTGCAGCCCTCGCCAGCAGCGCCACGGGGAGGATCCTGGCGGAGAAATGCCTCTTCATGGGCGAGGTGGGCCTCACCGGCGAGGTCCGCCCCGTGGCCCAACTGCCCCTCCGCATCCAGGAAGGCGCCCGGCTGGGCTTCGAGAGGGCCGCCGTGCCTCGGATGGGCCTCGAGGGCGGCAGGGGTTTGGAACTCATCCTGGAACGCAGCGTCGAGCGCCTGAGGGCCAAGGAATGGCTGAGGGCCAAGGCCGAAGAATTCTCCACGGATGAACACGGATGAACACGGATACAAGAAATCAAAATGGTTTGTTTTGATTTTGCGAGGACTCCCATGCGCTCCATGACCGCCTATGCCGAATGCATCCACCCCCTGGAACAGGGGCAGCTGCGCCTCGCCTTGCGCAGCGTGAACCACAAGGGCCTGGAACTGAACGTCCGTCTGCACCCTGCGCTCTTTCCCCTGGAGAACGCCCTGAGGGCGGCTGTCCGGGAGGCCGCGAGCCGGGGCAAGCTGGACCTGACGGTCGAAGTCCTGGATGAACCGAGTCTGGAGCCCCAGCTCAACCGCCCCCTGCTCCGCAGCATCGCCAAGGCCTGGCAGGAGGATGCCGAATGGCTCAGCCTGCCGCCCCTCAGCGCGGAGGCCTTCTTCCGCCTGCCAGGCGCCTGGCTGCCCCCCACCTCCGATCTGGCGGAACGCCTCGAGGCCTCGGTGATGGTGGGCCTCGTGGAACTGCTGAAGGTCTGGAACCAGGCTCGGGCCAGGGAGGCTCAGCGCCTCACGCCCTTCTTCAGGGATTCCCTGGCCCGCCTGCAGGATCTGCGAAACACTATCCTGGTCGAAGCCGAGGCCCAGCTGGCCGATCTGCCCGCCCAGTACCAGCAGCGGCTCGAGCAGATCCTGAGGGATGCCCAGCTGCAGGGCCAGCTTCCGGCGGAGAGGCTGGTGGCCGAAGCGGGGGCCCTGGCGGAGCGCCAGGATGTGCGCGAGGAACTGGTGCGCCTGGAGGCCCACCTGGACGACTTCGCGGAACGCCTGGAGAAGGGTCGCCTGGGGGGCAAGAGCCTCGACGTCTGGTGTCAGGAAGTGCTCCGGGAACTCAACACCTGCGGCTCCAAGTGCAAGCGGCTGTCCATGACCCGGGCCGTCATGGAGGCCAAGGGCGGGCTGGATCAGATCCGCGAGCAGGGGGCCAACCTGGAGTGATTTCTGGATCCCCTCCAGGGAAAAGCCGAACCACGGAGGGCACGGAGAAAAGAGGAGAACGCAGAGAAATGCAGGACAAGATCCGATATTTTCCTCTGTGCCCTCTCTCTTTTTCTCTGTGACCTCCGTGGTTCCTCTTTCGCTTGCGTGCCGCGGCGGGCTGGGGGAGCCTCAGCGCCCGTAGATCCCCATCCAATGGGCTTCGGCGAGGATCCTGCCCTTCAAGGCCGCGTCCAGCTGCGCTCGGGTGGCGCCCGCTTCCAGGTCCAGGGGCTGGGCAAGGGCGTAGAGCCGGAAGAAATAACTGTGGGGCTTGCCCGGGGGGGGCGAGGGGCCGTTGTAGCCCAGACGGCCCCAGGTGTTGCGGCCCTGCCGGGAACCGTCGGCGAGGGTGGGGGCCTTGGGCTGGTTCTCGGCCAGGGATCTGGCATCCGCGGGCAGGTTGTAGAGGGTCCAGTGGGTCCACAGGCCCGCCGGGGCATCCGGGTCATCCATGACCAGGGCGAAGGCCTGGGTCCTGGCGGGCACTCTGTCCCAGGCGAGGGCGGGGGAGACATCGGCGCCATCGGCCGTGAAGGGCCTGGGGATGCTGCCCTGTTGGGGGAAGGCTGTGATGCGGAGTTCCATGGCTGCCTCCGGTGGCCTGTGCTGGCTACTCGCAGATCCCGAGGGACCGACCGCCAGGGCCAGGACCACGGGGATGAAAAGGGCAGGGTTCATCTCACTCGGACTTGAGGGAGCGCTTCATCAGGCGCGCCACGGCCTCCTGAGGATCGGCTCCCTTGATGAGGCGTGCAACCTCTGCGGTGATGGGAAGGTCCACGCCGAAGTGCTTGGCCAGGGCCAGGGCGGCTTCCGTGGAGGAGACACCTTCCACCACCTGCTCGCCCATGGAACCGGTGGCTTGTGCCGGGCTGATGCCGCGACCCACCATTTCCCCGAAGCGGCGGTTGCGGCTCTGGGGGCCCGTGGCGGTGAGGAGCAGATCGCCCATTCCGGCCAGACCCGTGACGGTCTCGGGCCGCCCCCCCAGCTTCTCCACCAGCCGGGCCATTTCCGCCAGGCCCCGGGTGAGCAGGGCGGCCCGGGCGTTGTTCCCCAGCCCCAGGGCCTCCACCAGTCCGGCGGCAATGGCCAGGGTGTTCTTGAGGGCGCCACAGAGTTCCACCCCCACGATATCCCGGCTCAGGTAGAGCCGCAGGCGGGGGGTGGAGAGGAGGGTCTGGAGCTGCCTCGCCCGGACGTCCTCCACCTCTGGAGGGAGGGCCAGCACGATGGCCGCGGGCAGATTCCGGGCCACCTCGTCGGCGAAGGAGGGGCCGGAGAGCACGCCGATGGGCACCTTCAGGATGGGCCCCAGGGCCTCCGAGAGTCTCTGGTGGTGCTTCTGGAGGAGCCCCTTGCTCACGTGGATCAGGCATTCGGGCCGCTCCGGCGTGGTCTCGGCTAGGTTCTCCCAGACACCGGGCGAGATCTGGGTGGGCAGGGCGCTGATCCAGATGGGCGCCAGGAAGGCCGGCTCCGGGTCGGAATGGGGTGTCACGTTGGCCGGGAGCTCGGCGTCTGGCAGTCGGGGGTGCTTGCGTGTGGTGGCGAGTTCCCGCACGGCTTCGGGCGGGTGACCCCAGAGGGCCACATGGGCCCCCTCCCGGGCCCAGGCGATGGCGAGAGCCGTGCCCCAGGCCCCGGACCCGAAGATGGCCAGATCGGGGCGGCGGCTAGCCATTTTTCGGCTCCCTGGGGGTTCCCCAGAGCCGGGATTCCGTGCCGTTGAAGATGCGCTGGAGATTGGCGGCATGGCGGCGCACGACGAGCATGGGCAGGAGGATCCAGGCCACGATGCCGTAGCGGGCCAGATCCTCCATGAGGAAGGGCAGGCAGGCCCAGGCTCCGAAAAATCCCAGGGCGGTGGGGATGACGACGAGGGCCGCCACGATGCTGCCCAGGCTGACATACCGGAAGATCCCCAGGCAGAGGGCGAAGGCAGTCACCGTGGGCAGGGCCATGGCCGGGTGGTAGCCCAGAATGGCGCCGAAGGCGGTGGCCACGCCCTTGCCCCCCTGGAACTTCAGCCAGGGCGTGTAGATGTGGCCCGCCACCGCCGCGAAGGCGATCCAGCTGAGGGCCTCAGCCGGAAATCCGCAGCGCTTGGCCAGAAAGACCGGCCCGAAGCCCTTGGCCACATCCAGGGCCAGGGTCAGGATGCCCAGGGCCTTGCCTCCCGCCCGCAAGACATTCGTCGCACCGATGTTGCCCGAGCCCTGGGCGCGCACATCGCCCTTGCCCGCCAGCTTGACGAGGATGAGTCCGAAGGGGATGCTCCCGGCCAGATAGGCCCCGAGGCACCAAAGAAGGAAGGCGTTCAGGCTGGGTGTCTGCATGGATGAACTTTAGCGCAGGAGGGGCTCGGCGGGAAACCGGAGGGATCGTCAGCTTCCCCCTGGGCTGCCGGGCATCCTTCCTTGCGCCTTGGGCGACTCGGCGGAGATGAGGGCAGAGCTCATCGCCCCACTGGATCTGCGGTTCCCCGGGGACCTGATCCCTATGGCTCCTGCAGGATCACTCGCCTCAGGAAATCCAGGGCGTAGGTGGTCGCCCGGGCCTGGATATCGGCCCGGCCACCGGGGAAGTACTGGGCTAGGCTCTCGGTGCCGCCGGGGCCGGCCACGGCCACGAAAAAGGTCCCCACGGGCGCGGGGCCCTCCCTGTCCTCGGTGGGACCGGCGTTGCCGGTGATGGCGAGGGTCCAGGTGGCCCCCAGGCGCGCCCGGATCCCTTGGGCCAGGGCTCGTGTGGTGGGTTCGGTGACCGTGCCGTGCGTGGCGATGACGGCTGGTTCAAGCCCCACCAGCTCCGTCTTGGCCCGGGCCGAATAGACCACGGCCCCCCCCAGGAAGGCCTCGCTGGCTCCCGGAACTCCCGTCAGCAGGGACGCGACGCGTCCCCCGGTCAGGCTCTCGGCCAGGGCCAGCGTCTCGCCCCGGCCCTTCAGGATCTCCAGGACAGTCGCTTCCAGGCTGCCGGGGCCCGTGCAGATCCGGTCCGGCCCCAGTTCAGCCTCGAAGTCCCGGCGGGCGGCTTCCAGGGCCATCGGGTCGGCGCTGCGGGCCACCAGTTCCACCTGCCCCAGGCCCGCAAGTATCGTCCAATCCAGGGCGCCGTGCTTTTCTCGGAGCAGTGTCGTGCGCGCTTCGAGCGCGCTCTCGCCCACGGAGCCCACCAGCATTCGGAGGGTGTGGATGGGTCGGCCCGCCAGGGGCCGGAGCCGGGGGGCAATCTGGTCCTCCCACATGCGCTGCATTTCCCGGGGGGGCCCCGGGAGCAGCAGGATGCGCGTGCCGGGAAAGCCTGAGGGGTCTTCCCAGAAGACGCCCGGGGCCGTGCCCACGGGATTGGGGAGGGCCTCGGCGCCCAGAGGCAGGAGGGCCTGCTTGAAGTTGCTGGGCGGGCAGGGGCGGTTCAGTGCGCGGAAGAAGCCTTCGATGACCTCGCGCAGGCCGGGCCCCTCCACCAGCGGGGCCCCCAGCACCTCGGCCCAGAGCTCCTTGGTGAAATCGTCGAAGGTGGGCCCCAGGCCCCCCGTGCAGATGATCAGATCCGAGCGGTCCAAGGCCTCCCGGAAGAGGCCCCGCAATTCCTCCCGGTCATCCCCCACGGCGCTCTTGCGGTGAAAGGCGAGTCCCAGCTCCGCCAGCCGCTGGGCGATCCATACGGAATTCGTATCCACCCGGGAGGTGGTGAGCAGTTCCGTCCCGATGGCGATGGCTTCGATGCGCATCCCTCAAGCATAGCCCCGTACGCAGAGCGCCCCGGCGAACCGGGGCGCTGCGTATTGCGAACTGTGATCTAGGTGCGGATCACTTGCCCGCGGGGGCCGTGACCTGCATGACGGCATCCAGGGTGGTGACGAGGATATCGCCCTGGGCATTGACCGCCAAGGATTGGGGGCCTGTGATCGTGGCAGGCAGGACGCCGGGGGCAGAACCCGGGGCAGTGGTGGTGCCGGCAGCGAGATTGGCGCTGGCGACGACGATGGTGACATTACCGGCAGTGTCAATCCGGCGGATCATTGGCTTGGAGGTGAGAGTTGATGTGCCTTCGGTGATGAAGAGATTGCCATCGGCATCCATGCCGAGGCCGGCAGGCTGGGTGAGCGTGTTGGTGCCCAGGGCGCCGTTCAGCATGCCGGGCGTCCCGATGATTCCTGCCACAGTGGTGACGACAGGGGTTCCCAGGGGGCTGGTCACCTTGCGGATCGCGTGATTGCTCCGATCGGCGACGTAGAGATTCCCGCTGGCGTCCACGACGATACCCGCGAAGGTCGCCGGGAAGTTGAAGGCAGGGGTGGCCGTGATGGCAGCACCTACCGTCGTTCCATCGATGGGCAGGATGGAGGCGCCCGTCGTGACGACGAATATCCGCCCAGCCTTGGTGGGATCCACGGCGATACCCGTGGGGGCGTTGGTCAGGGTGGCAAGGGTCGTGACGACGCCTGCGGTATCGATCATGCGGATCTTCTTGTTGCCGGTATCGGCCACGTAGAGGTTGCCCGTGGCATCCACCGCGATGCCCTGGGGACTGCTGAAGGAGGCCAGGATGCCCGTGCCATCAGCGGTGCCCAGGACTCCAGCGGTCCCAGCGATGGTGGTGGTGACGCCGGCGGGAGTGATCTTGCGGATCAGGTGGTTCTTGGTGTCGGAGACATAGACATTGTTCTGGGCATCCGTGGCCACGCCGATGGGCCCGTTGAACGTGGCGCCCGCACCGGTGCCATTCACGAAGCCCGCATTCTTGTAAACGCCGTAGGGCGTGGTGACGGTGGCTGTGGCGAGATCGATGGAACGGATGCAACCCGAGCCGCCCAAATCGGAGGCCAGAAGGGTGCTTCCACCATTCGTCAGAAGCAGGCCCGTGACTTTGTTGAAGGCGGCAGTGTTTCCAACACCATCCTTGCTGAGGTCCTTGGTGGACCCCGCAACGGTGCTGAGGGTGCCGGCATTGGCGGCGACGGTCATCTTGCGGACGAGGCCGTTCGTGTAGTCCGCGATGTAGACGGCATCACTGGCATCCACGGCCATGGCATAGCAGGCGCTGAGGCTACCGGTGCCTTGCGCACCATCAACGATGCCGCTGATGCCGGTGCCAGCGACGGTGTAGGTGGAGCCAGTGGGGGTGCCGGAGGTGGCGGCGCCGCTCCAGGTGACCATGCGGATATTGAAGTTGCCGCCATCGGAGACGTAGAAGGCCGTGCCGGCCTTGTTGAAGGCGATCCCGTTAATCTTGCTGAAGGTAGCCCCAGCCAAGGAGGCGTTGGCCACATCAGCCTTGCCGACGAGAGCGGCGCCAGCGCCGTTTGCATTGCCCGCGTAGGTGATGGTGCTGCCATCGGCGACGCTGACCTGACGAACAGCGTTCCTCAAGTAGTCCGCCACCAGGATGTAGTTGCCCGTGGGATCGAAGGCGAGGCCACTGGGGCTGCCGAAGGTGCAGGTGCCCTTGGGGCCATCGACACCGCTAGCCGAACCCACTTGTCCTGTGAAGGTGGTCATGGTGTAGCCGGTGGGGCTGGCCACGTCCTTGACGAGCTTCTTGATGACGCAGTTGCCTGAATCCCCCACGAAGATCGTGTTCCCATCGGGGGTCACGACGATGCCCCGGGGGGCGTTAAGAGAGGTGTCGGTGTTGCCAGTCAATCCCGGTGTGCCTGCGATGGTCTTGGCCTGGCCATCGGGGGTCATCATGCGGACCGTCTGTCCGTAGACATCTACCCAATAGACATTGCCTGCCGCGTCTGCGGCCATGGCACCGGGGGAGACGAAGCGGATGCTCGTGCCCTTGCCATCGTAGGTGCCCTGACTGGAGGGCACGCCCGCCAGCAGATCGAAGCCAATAGCGGGGACGGCGATGGTCCTGGAATCACTGCCGACACTGTTGGAACCCGCGAGGGTATAGGTCTGACGGCGGATGGGCGTGACGTTCTTGTTGAAACTGCCCAGCACGTCGACCCCGTCCAGGGTCAACGCGAGGGGGGTGCCGGTGAAGGTCCAGCTGAGGGTGCAGCTGGTGCCCATGAGGGGCAGGGCGGGGGCCGCCGTGAGGGACGTGAAGTGCACAGGGGCGGCGCCCACGGTGAGATCCACGGACTTGATCACGGCGGGGCCACCGGCCGTCGGTGTGGCCGACAGGGTGTAGGTAGTTGTCACGACAGGGCTGACGTTGGCCGTGCCCGAAAGGCCGAAGGTGGTAGGAAGACTGGCATCCGGCGGGACCGAGGTGATGGTGACGCCGTTGAAGATTCCCGCGACGCTATTGGCATCCCAAGAGAGGGTGGCACCCGCACCCACGGTGATCGAGGAGGGGTTCACGGAAAGGGCGATGGGAGTGGCCGCCACGGCGATCTTGATATTGCGGGTGGTGGTGCCCACCGAGTTGTGGGCCGTGATGCTGTAGGTCGTCTGAGCGCTCGTGACCTGGGGTGTACCCGTGATGGTTCCCGTGGTCGGATTCAAGGTGAGGCCATTGGGCAGTGGGGTTGTGGAAGGAGTGATGAAGTAGTCGATGGGCGCGGCGCCGGAGACGGTCGGGGCGTTGGACGGGATCTGCACGCCCACGTAGTAGGTGGCGTCCTCGTTCGCATAGGTGAGGTTGGACGGGGCGGCCGACACGTTGACAGTGACGGCGCTTGTGGCCTTCTGGCCATCACCGCTGGTCACGGTCAGGGTATACGGCGTGGTCGCCGTGATATTGGGAATCTCAAGGGGAACATTGCTCAGGACAGCATGATTCCCGGGCATCACGACCGCAGTGCCGTTCTTCACGGCGAAATTGGCCCGGATCCAGGCGCTCTGGCCGCTGGAGATCTCGACAGACGTCGCCTTGGCCGCGAAATCGTTGGTCTTCGAGACCAGGAACAAGGAGATCGCCGGGGCGGGGTTCTTGTATTCGCTGGGGTTGGTGGCGCAGCCCGTGTGGAAGGCCAGGAAGGCGGCGGGAAGGGTCATGCAAAGCAGGGCGGAGGCTGTCGCCGCTCCTTTACGGGAAATGCGAGTGATCATTTTTCCTCCAGGGAAAGCTGAGGCAGAAGGTGGGTTATTCATGCAAACGGCTTAGAAACGGGTCTTGAGGGTGAACTGGGCTTCCCGGCTGCGGTTGTCGGGGCTATCAATAAACCCGAAGCCGGGGTTATTAATTGTGGTGTTACTCGAGTCCTTAATGGTCCAGCCGGTCTGACGGGTGTACTGGTTCGCCCAGTTCAAGGCGTTGTAGACATCGATGATGGCTTCGACGGAAACCCGCTTGGTGATGTGGAAGTCCCGGGCGATCCGGAGATCGAAGGTCTTGGAGCTGGGCTGCCGGTAGGCGTTGCGCCCGCCGTAGGTGTCGATGGACTTGCCATCGCCATTCTGGTCATCGGCCCAGAGAGCGTTCCAGGGGCGACCGGTCGTGAAGGTCGTGATGCCCGAGAACTTGATCCCGAAAACCTGGGGGGCGTACCAGGCCAGGGTGGCCCGGAACTTGTGGTCATTGTCGCTCAGAGCATAGGACTGGAGGGGATTCGCGGGATTCTCTGTGACGGCCGAAGCGGAGGTCAGGGTGGCCCGCTCGTTGGAGTTGTTGTCCTCGGCCTTGGCGAAGGTGGCATTGGCCCTGAAGCCCCAGGTGCCGCTTCCGCCGCGGCGGGAGGCTTCCAGGACGAGGCTGCGGTAGCGGCCCTCGCCGTCGTACTTGGAGAGGATCACATCGCCGAAGCCGTTGAGGTCCAGCTGACGGCCGCGCACGATGGCCCGCCCGGGGCGGTTGGCGGCGACGTTCGAGAACTTGTTCCAGGTGGTGGGGTATCCGTCGTTGTAGATGCCGCCGCCCAGAACGCCCGCCGAGGTGTACTGGCCGAGGTTGATGTTCACGGCGTACTGGAGGTTCCGGAACTGCTTGTAGGTGCCGCGGATCGCCACGCTGAAGCCGTTCCCGAGATCCTGCTCCACGCCGAGGGAAGTCGCCCGGGCCTGGCTCATCTTGGCATCGGGATCGATGATGGTGGGGACGACGGTGTCAGCCGCGAAGGTGCTCTGCAACACACTGTAAGGGATCGGTGTCAGGGAGCCCGGAGTGCTCGTCGACAGGCTGCTCCAGCGGGACCCGGCTGTAAGAGGGCCAGTCCCCTCGAAGAAGGCACCGTTGGAGCTGGCCGACGCATAGTAGGAAAGCAGGTTCAGACCGTTGTTCATGATCGCCCCCGAGGCCGTCTGGCCGGGGTTGCTGACGCTGAACCAGCCGTAGCCGCCCCGGATGACCGTCTTGGCGTTCCCGAAGAGATCCAGGCTGAAACCGAAGCGGGGATCCAGGGTCTTGTCATTGGGCTGGCGATCCAGCCCCTGCAGCTTGGCATTGGGATTGGGATTATCGTTCCAGATTTCGGTCGTGTAGCGGAGTCCCAGGCTCAGGAGGAGGCGCCTGTTGAACAGGCCCCCGTATTCGGCCTGCAGGTATCCCGCCAGGTATTTTTCGCTGAAATCGCTGACACCATTCAGAGGGGAGTAGCCCTGGGTGTAAGACGCGCCCCCAAAGGAGGTGGCAGGACCCCCCGTAAACCAATTCTGGGCCGCCGTGTAGGACGGGAAAGACCAGTTCCCTGTGGCGGCGGGGAGAAAGCGGTTCTTCATATTGATGAACTGGAGATCGACTCCGCCCTTGAGGGTCAAGTCACCGGAGATGAAGGTGAGATTGTCCTGGAACTGGGTCGTGGATTCATCGGTGGTGCGGGGATCGATGTAATACTGGCCTGCGTTGAGGTCATACGCAGAGCCCACCTTGATGCGGATCGGGGAGCAGATCGTGGAATTGGGCGTGGTGGGGCGCTTCTCGTTCGCGATCTGCAGACGGGCCTCGTTCATGAGGTTGGGTGTCAGAACGGAGGAGAGTTCCAGCACGGAGGAAAGGCTCGTGAACTTGTTCGTGGAATTGCCTGATTCCGCAGTCGTGAAGACCTTGGTGCCCGAATAGATGTCATTCAGGCCGCGGTAGTTCTGGGAATTCAGGCGGAAGGTGGCCCGGTGATTGGAGTTGATCGTCCAGTCCAGGCGAGCGGTGACGACGAGGTTCTTCTGCTCGTCAGTCCAGGCTCGGCCGTTCTCATCCTTGAGCGTCCGGCCGGGCATGGTGATCAGCAGGGCACCCATGCCCGTACCCGGGGCGAAGAAGGCGTCTGAACCCGTTCCCGCTCCGCCGAAAACCGGGAGGCTGTCCTCCCGGGACCGAGCCATTTCTACATTGATGAAGTAGTGGAGCTTGTCCTTGATGATGGGACCACCGAGGTTGAAGCCGCCCTGCATCATGTTGTAATGGCGGGTGCGGGACGCCTCGCTGTTCAGACTGTTGTAATCGTAGGGGACCTCCTTGACCTTCGCCACCATGGCATTGGGGCGGAAGAGGACAAAGGCCATTCCGGCGATTTCGTTGGTGCCCGTCTTGGTGACGGCGTTGATCACGGCGCCCACGGCATCCCCGTACTGGGCGTCGAAGGAATTGGTGATGACCTGGAGTTCCTTGATGGAATCCTGGCCGAAGGAGAAGGGGATGCGGGTGCCGCCCCGCTGCTCGCTGTTGAACTTGGAATTGTAGCTGGCGCCGTCGATCTGGAGGTTGTTCTGGATGCCGCGGGCCCCTTCCACCGAGGTGTAGTAACTGGTGCCGCCCACGGCGGCCCCGGGGGTCAGCTGGACGAGATCCGTGAAGTTGCGCCCGTTGACGGGCACGGCCTCCACCAGTTCCTGGGAGATGGAGGTCTGGGTGTTGATCTGGGCCGTGTCGATGCCGGCGGCATCGGCCATCACTTCCACCACGGCGGAGGCTTCGGCGGTATCGAGGCTGAAGTTCTGGGTCGCGGTCTGGCCCAGGCTTACCCGCACGGAGCTGTCCTTGGCGGTCCTCAGCCCCGGGGAGGTGACCACGAGCTCGTAGGAACCGATGGGCAGGAAGGAGAACTGGTACATCCCCTTGGCATCGGTGCTCCCGGTCTTGGCGAAGCCCGTCTCCAGGTTGCGCAGGATGACGGAGGCGCTGGCCACGACGCCGCCCTTCTTGGATTTCACGGTGCCCCGGATGGCGCCGGAGGTCGTGCTGGTCTGGCTGTAGCCGGCTACGGCGCAGGCCAGAGAGGTGAGAAGGGCGATGCCTGTCGTGCGTGTATTCATTCAGGACTCCTTGCCCGAGAGGGCACAAACTTTTTGATGGGTGACCATGTCACCGAAAGCAGGGATTGCACGGGACGCTGAGAAAGTTGAATTGGATCGGTGCAAACGCTCCAATTTACTGCGGTCCTGATCCGTGTCATAGATTTATTTTTTGAACACGGTGTACATTTTTTATCTCGTTGCACCTCAAGGAGGCCCGAAGTAAAAAAAAGCGGGGGCCACAGCCCCCGCTTGGAAAATATCAGACCCTGGATCTAGGCGTGGTGTTCCAGGGACTTCTTGCGGGTCTCGACGATCTTGTCGGCGTCCCTTCCCTCGAGTTCGGCCAGGTGGTGGAAGGCCCAGGTGAAGAACCCCACGCCCATGGTCTGGGAGCGGATCTCGATGATGAGATCGTTCATCTCACTCTGGGGCAGGTAGGCGTTGACCACGTCCCAGCCGGGCCAGTTCTCCTTGGCGTCGTAGCCCAGGATCTGGCCGGCACGGTGGCCCGTCACTGTGCGCTGAGCCTTGCTGGTGTGCTCGCTGGGGACGGAGATCTGCACCTCCAGGATGGGCTCCAGCAGCACGGGGTTGCACAGGGGCAGGCCCTCCTGCATGCCGATGCGGGCCGCGGTCTTGAAGGCCATGTCCGAGCTGTCCACGTCGTGGTAGCTGCCGAAGAATAGACAGACCGTGAGATCGACCACGGGGAAGCCCAGGGGGCCCTGCTTGCAGTAGTCGATGACCCCCTCCTCCACGGCGGGGATGTAGTTCCGGGGCACGACGCCGCCGACGATCTCCTCGGTGAAGTGGACGCCTTCGCCCCTGGCGAGGGGCTTGATGCGGAAGTGGACATCCCCGAACTGGCCGTGGCCGCCGGTCTGGCGCTTGTGGCGACCGTGGACTTCGCAGCCCTTCTTGATTGTCTCCCGGTAGGGCACCAGGGGCTTCTCGAAGACGACCTCCACGTTGTACTTGGACTTCAGGCGGGCGACGCCGTTCTTGAGATGGATCTCGCCCTGGCCCCAGAGGATGCGCTCCTGGGTCTCGGCGTTCTGCTCCAGGTGGAAGGAGAGATCCTCTTCCACTAGCTTGGCCAGGGCGCTGGAGAGCTTCACCTCGTCACCGCTCTTGGTGGCCTTGAGGGAAATGGGCAGCACGGGTTGGGGCGAGGCGGGCCAGTCCAGTTCCAGGGGCTGGGCCTGGCTGTTGAGCCCATGGCCCGTCTTGATGGGATCCATGCGACCCAGGGCCACGATCTCGCCGGCTGTGGCCTTGGTCACCTTGTCCTGCTTCTGGCCCAGGAGCTTGTTGATGCCCGAGACGCGCACGCCAGCGAGGGTGGCGCCATCCGTGATCTCGCCCCTCCAGACCCGGACGTAGCTCTGCTTGCCGATGTGCATGGCGTGGACGGTCTTCCAGACCTGGGCCAGGGGCGTGGCGTCTTTCGGCAGATTGTTCCGCTCGGCGGTGACGGAGGCCTCGGGGGCCTCGTGGCGCAGGAGCTTGAGGATGCGGCGCACGCCGCCGTCCCGCTCGGCGCTGCCGAAGAGCACGGGCACGAGCTTGGCATCCTGGAAGCCGCCCCTCATCACCTTGAAGACCTCCTCCATGCCGGGCATGCGGTCTTCCAGGAGCATGGCCATCAGATCGTCGTCCAGGGCGCAGATCTTCTCCAGCATCTCAAGACGGGCCGCGGCCACCTCCTCCTTGAGGTTCCCGGGCACCTCGATGCGCGTGGATTCCTGGTGGGGGTTGTAGTGGAAGGCGCGTTCGAAGGAGAGATCCACATAGCCGTTCAGCACATCGCCTTCGATGATGGGGCACTGGCGCAGCACCAGGGGGCTGGCGGACCAGGTCTGGAGGGCCTCCACGGTGGCGCCCAGGTACTTCGCGGCTTCGGCGCCATCCATCTTGTTGACGAAGATGAGGTGCGGGATCTTGTGGTCATCGAGGAACTTCAGGATGGGCGCCGCCATCATGGCGCGGTTGGGGTCGGGCTCCACCACGACGATGGCCGCGTCGGCCACCATCAGGGCGCCGTCCATCTCCTGGAGGAATTCCACCGAGCCGGGGCAGGCGATGAAGGTCCAGGCCTCGTCCAGGTAGGTGAAGCTGGCTACATCGGCGTCCAGGCTCATCTGCCGGGCGCGTGATTCCGGCGAGAAGTCCCCCACCGTGTTGCCTTCCTTGACGGAACCCTTGCGCGGGAGGGCGCCGGAGGCGAAGAGCAGGCTCTCCAGCAGCGTCGTCTTTCCCGACATGAAGGGGCCAACGATGGCCGCGACCCGTGGTGCAGAGGGGGACTTGGGCACGAGATTTCTCCTTTGCGTTCCAGAATGGATTCAGGACAGCTGGTTCGAATTCTTCTGCACAGTTTTACTACCAGTTCCGGATACTGCAACAGGAAGACACAGTGCCGGGGCCGGATTTCGCATCTGGGCCCGCATCTGCCCCAAGCAGAACCACGGAGGGCACAGAGGAAAATGGCATCTTCGCGGATCGGAGTGGAGCCCGGCTCCCCCTGGGCTTTCACGCAAGGCCTGCACGGGAGGTAGCGGTCGGGCAATCGCGGGAAAGCCTAAAAAATCAGGGGAAGGGGATCCCCACCCGGGGCGACCACACTCCTCCGGGGAAGGGGTGTCTCCCCAGCAGGCCCCAGGGCACGGTCCCAACGGAAACTGATCTTCCGTGTTTCCTCCGGGCTTTTCTCCGTGTCCTCTGTGGTGGATCTCTTCTTGCGGCACAGCCCCGTTGCGTCGGAGGAGAACCCTGGATGCGCGGATGGGGCGGCCCCCGACCCCTCCTTCATCAGGGCTCATTTGCGTGCATCAAAGCCCAAAAAGCTCTGGAACAATGACGAACGCTGATGAACGCCGATCTCGGAGTGAAGCCACCGAGTGATCTTGAACCCCAATGAAGGGTCGCCCTATTCCGCCCGGGTCACCAGGTCGTGGATCTCGGGATCCGGGAATTCCTGGCGGAACCAGGCATCCAGGGCCTCGACGTCGTGGAAGAGGCGTTCGGCACCGCCCTGGAGGAGTTCCTCGGGGCTGCCAAAGCCCCAGGTGACGCCCAGAGGCCGGAGCTGGAATTCCCGGGCGGCCCTCATGTCATCGCCCCGGTCGCCCACCAGGTAGCCCCCCTGGCAGAGGGCGCCCCCCTGGCAGACGGTCTTCATGAAGGCGACCTTGCCTGGCCAGATATCGCTAGGGGCCGGGCCGAAGATCTCGTCGATGATCAGGTTCAGATCGAGGTGATGGGCCACCCGGCGGGCGAAGGTGGCCGGTTTGGCGGTCACTAGAAAGACCCGGTGATCCTGGCGCTTGAGGCGGCCCAGCATCAGCTGGACGCCCTCGACGATCTGGTGCTCGAAGATGCCCTCCTCGCCAAAGATCTCCCAGTAGGTGGCCATGACCTGGTCCAGGCGGGCGGGGGCCTCGGCTCCCAGGATCCCGCCGAAGAGGTCGCGCACGCCCGGGCCGATGAAGGGCCGGATCGCCTCGACGTTCGGACAGGGCAGGCTGAAGGCGGCGCTGGTCTCGCGCACGCAATGGACCACGGCGGGGAGGGGGTTGACCAGCGTTCCGTCGAGATCGAAGCAGATCACGCTCATGGGACACCTTGTGGATCAGGAAGCATACGTCCGAAAAGGAGACCGTGAAAGGAGGGTTGATATCCTCCCTTCACGGTCAGTCAGGCCAGGGCATGTGCTCGAGGAGTCCCCATCACCCAAAATTAGCGGTGCATCGCTGCATTTTGAGCTTAATGGCGGTAGGCCTGGATGGACTGGGTGATGATGTTCCGGGCCTCCTCCAGCCCGACCCAGCCCTGGCTCTGGACATCCTTGGCCTCCAGGTTCTTGTAGGTGAGGAAGAAGTGCTCGATCTCCCGCAGGAGGTGGGGGGCGAGATCCTTCAGCTCGAAGACGTGGGCGAAGTTGGGGTCGTTGATCGCCACGCTCATGATCTTGTCGTCCTGACCCTTGTCGTCCCGCATCTTCAGGGCCCCGATGGGCCGGGCCTCGATGACGACGCCGGGGTAGGTGGCGCCCTGGATCATCACGAGGATATCGAGGGGATCCCCGTCATCGGCCAGTGTGTGGGGAATGTAGCCGTATTCCGCCGGGTAGTGGATGGGCGAATAGAGCACGCGATCCACCTTGACCAGGTTCGTGACATGGTCGATCTCGTATTTGATGCGGGACCCGAATGGGATCTCGACGACCGCGTTGACGATTTCCGGGTTGTTCACTCCGGGTCCAATCATGTGCAGAGACACGCTTCCTCCAATTCCAGTTTCAAAGAATCTGACGCCCCTGGGGCCTCAGCTGTTCCCGCCGATCAAGTACTGGCGCAGGACGGTGCGAACCTCTTCGTGGGGTTCCCCGTCCATGGCCAGGGCGATGGCCTCTCTCGCTTCGCGGGTGTTGATGGCCGCCAGGGACTTGGCCGCAGCGAGGCGCAGGGCGGTGCTCTCGCGCCCGCCCAGGATCCCCTTCTTGCGGAAGATGTCCTGGAGGGCGGGAATGGCCTCCGGCGAGCCGATGAGCCCCAGGCTCTCCAGGGCCCGGAGGCGGATCCGCAGGGATTCCTCCGTGGAGCCCTTGGCGTTGTGGAGCAGTTCCGCCACGGCGGGCACGGAGACGGCGTCCTTGAGCTCCGATAGCACGGCCAGGATCTCCAGCTGAAGGCCGGGCTCGGAACGTCCCAGGGCCGCCGAGAGGGCCTGGGCCGCCTGGGTGCCTTCGCCCAGCACCGCCACGGCGGCCACGGCGGCCCTGCGCACGGGCAGATCCCTGTGCTCGAGGGCGAGCGCGACATCGGGAAAGGCCGGTTTGTGGCCGATCTCTCCGAGCAGGAGCAGGGCATGGCGCACATGGGAAGGATTGGGCGAGGCCAGGGCCTCCTTGAGGGCCGGCACCGCGTTGCGGCCGATGGCGCGCAGCGCATCGATGAGGTTGGCGCGGCGTCCCGCGTCCTCTTCGATCTCCAGGCACATGGCCAGGTGCTGGGCGGCCGGACGCCCCAGCAGGGCCAGGAGGGAGTGGAGCTGGCTGCGGGAGATCTGGGTGTCGTGGCTGTGCAGCAGCTCGGTCAGCGTGGCCATGTTGCCCGGACTGGCGATGCGGAAGAGCAGATCCCGCACGGCCTGGGCCTTCCATTCGGGCGTGTCCGACTTGGCCAGGGCCAGCTCGCCCAGGGCCAGCATCTCCCGGTAGACGCCTTCGAAGTTCGACTTGCGGAGCCAGTGGCCCAGCAGGGCCTCCATGGACTGGCAGCTCCAGAGGCCCGATTGGGGATCGCCCTCCTGGATGATGTGCTCGTGCAGCGTCCGCTGCAGGCTCAGGATGTTCTCTGCCGTCAGCGCGGGCTCATCCAGGCATTCGGCCAGATCGGCGACGATCTCGGAGGCGAGGCGGCGGCGCCGCACCTCGGGGCTGGCGAACCCGGCCTGGAGCTGGTTGAGGAGATCCTTGAGGCCCTCGCTGCGCTTCCCGTGCACCAGTTGGCGGAGCAGGATGGTCACCTGGTGGGCGTCCAGCTCGAAGACGCCGCGGTCCATGAGGCTCATGCGCAGCTTGGTGTCCGTGCCGTGGCATTCCCAGAGAATGGCGTCCTTGAGAGCGTCCACGTCCTGGATGGTCCAGCCTTCGAACTGGAGCCTGCCCCGGATGGCGTCCAGGGAGAGCTCCCGGTCCTTGACGCACTGCAGGAGCGAGGCGACCAGGAGGGCGAGGGTGAAGCGCGAGGGGGCAAGGCGCAGGTGCACGTCGGCGACGGCGGTGGCGAGGAGTTCGGGGCCGAGGTAGTCCAGGGCCCGGCGCAGGGCCTGCTCCTCGGAAGGGAAGGTGGGCAGGCCCAGGAGGATGTTGCCCTGGGTCATGGCCTCGAGGCCCGAGAGGGCGGCCCGGAAGGCGTCCCGCAGGGTGACGGGGTCCATGCGCCCCAGCCCGAGCTGGGTGCCGGTGCCGGCGATGGAACTGAAATCCGGCTGGAGGAAGCCGCATTCCTTGAGCACTTCGCGCTGTTCCGAGGCCCAGGGCGAATTGACGGAGGGCCTGAGGGGCTGAGCCGTCATCTGCACCACGGCGCCGAAGAGGCTGCGAAGGTCTGCGGCGAGGGCCGCCGGGGAAGGGGGCTCGTCCGAAGGTTCCGGTGCGGGTGGCACCGGTGCCGGGGCTGGAGATTTCGGCGAAGGCGTCGGCGCGGAGCCTGCTTCCAGAGGGAAGGTGCCCGACCAGACCTCGTCCAGATGGATGAGAGGAATGGAACCCGTGGAACTGGAGGTCGTCTGGGGCGGGGCGTGCTCGGGCGCCAGGCCTCCCCCCACGGTGGGCGGCAGGGGCGCGTCGGGCCGCTCCTGGCCGGGAGTCTCCAGGCGAAGCGTGCGCAGATTGCTCCCCTCGGGGAAAAGGCTGTCGGGGCCGCCCATCTCCTGCAGGCGCTGGGGACGAAGCTGGAGGGCGAAAAACAGCAGTTGGAGTTCGTCGGCATCGATCCCGGCATGGAAGACGAGTCCGCCCATGCTCCGATTCTCCAGCTCCTTCACGAGAGCCTGGGTGGCATTGGGGGAGCCATCGATGTATTTCCCCTGGCACCAGAGCTTGCTGTGCGAGCAGGTGAGGATGAGGGGGCTGTCCTCCCGCAGGATCCCGGAGAGGCAGGCGTGGACTGCTTCGACGGTCTGCACCGCCTGGGGATGATCCTGGGCGTAATGAGACTGGGCCTTGAGCGCTCGATGGAGCAGCTCGGCGAGGGTGGTCAGGGACTTGGGATTGATCATGCCCTTTCCATCCTAGAAGCTCATTCACGGATTAGCCAGGGCTGCGCTTCTGGAGAATGTGGGGGCGGAGGGGGCCTGGGGTCCAAGGGCGGACTTCGCTTCGTCAGGTCGTAGGCGGTCCCGCCTTTCTGGGCCGGACGTGAGGTCCGGGCTTTGCCCGGACGTCGCGTGGGGGTCAAAGGGGGGACTTCGCGACCGTAGGGAGCAGGCGGTCCCCCCTTTCTGGCATTAGTCCGAAGGCAGCCTGAGGTGCACCTTGGTGCCCCGGTCGACCTGGCTCTCCAGATGGAGGAGCCCACCGTGGGCCATCAGGATGCGGTGGCTCACGGCCAAGCCCAGCCCCGTCCCTCCGCCGAAGGTGCTGAAGAAGGGATCGAAGATCCTCTGAAGGGTCTCCTGGGGAATGCCACAGCCGTTGTCCTCCAGGATCAGGTGCCAGTGGGGAATCCCGTCGAGAAGTTCCTGGGCGGCACTGAGGGTGAGCCTGGGGGCTGCCCTGTCCTCCAGGGCCCGAACGGCATTCTGCAGGAGGTTCACCGCCACCTGGCGGAGCAGATCGGGGTCCGCGCTCCAGCGGGCGTTCGGGGGGATCTGGTTCTCCCACGCGATGCCCTCGGGGAGACCGGAGGAGGTCTTGACGCTCTCCCAGAAGGCCGCCAAGGGCAGGGGGGAGACCTTGGGGGCCAGATCCCGGCTGAAGGTGAGCGTGTTGGTGACCAGCGTGTTCATCCGCTGGACGCTCTCCTGGACACGCTGGGCCAGCTCCAGCTGGGCGGGCTGCGCGTGCAGATCCTCCACCAGCATCCCCGCGAAGAGGGCGAGGCTGCCCAGGGGGTTGCGGATCTCGTGGGCCAGTTCGGCGGCCATGAGCCCCATGGCCTGCAGGCGCTCTTCCCGGGTGGCCTGCTGGGCCCGGAGGTGGGCCTCGGTGACATCCCGCAGCGTGATGATGCGGCTGGCCCCTGTGGGACGAGTCTCCTGCTCGTAGAAGCGCTCCCGCCCCTCGGCGTCCAGGAAACGCCGAAGGCCGCTGGGGGCGCCGGGAGCCCAGGGGGGAGGTCCGTCCTGGAAGCTGCCCGCCATGCCTTCGGTCCGGTTGGAGAAGCGCAGTTCCCCCTCCTCGCCCAGCACCCAGATGGCGAAGGGGACGGCCTCGATGACGGTTTCGAGTTCGTTCTGGAGGCGGCCGAGCTGACCTTGGAGGGCTTCGTACCGCTCCTGGAGCTGCTGGCTGGCGGCCGTGAAGGCCTCGAAGGCCTCCATGAGTTGGCGGGGTTCGGGGGCGGTGGGCATCCCTAGGCCCTGGGCAGGTCCAGGATCCGCTGAAGGGCGTCCCGGTCCTGGTTGCGGGATTCGTCGGCCACGATCCGCTGGAGCCCCAGTTCGGCCTGGGGCGTCCCGATGGCGAGCAGGGCCCGGGCGGCGGCGAGCCGGAGATCGGTGGGTTCGGCGCTGGTGAAGATGCGCCCCTTGCGACGGAGGAGGAGGAGGAGCCCGGGGACGGCGGCGGGAGACGCGATCTGGCCCAGGGTTTCGACGGCCTTGATCCGGAGGCGCTCGGAGACGCCGGAATTTCTCGCCAGTTCCAGCACGCTGGTGACCGCCTCGGGGACCTGGATCTGGCCGAGTCCGAAGAGAATCTCCAGCTGCGTTTCCGGATCGGTGGCCGGGAGGCAGGCCAGGAGGCTCGCGCCCGCGGCCGGCCCTCCGAGCTTCCACATGGCCAGCACCGCCGAGCGGCGGACCCGGCCATCGGCGTGGCGGAGGCAGGCCGCCACTTCCTCGAGGAGTCCCGCGTCGCCCATGTCGGCCAGGAGATTGAGGGTGTTGCGCACGAAATACCAGGTGGGGGAACGGAGCCCCTCCTGCAGGGCGGGGATGGCGATGGGCCCCATGACGCGGATGACTTCCAGCAGGCGCCCTCGGCGTTTGCGCTCCGGCTCTTCGCCCAGGACCTTCACCAGGTATCGCGCCGCGGGTTCCCCGAGGAATTCGAAGTAGGGGATGACCGCAGTGAGCCTCTCCTCGGCCTCGACGGCGTGGAGCTTGTCCACCACTTCCCTCATCAGGTCCTCGGCCGAGAGGCGTCCCCGGAGCCTGGCCAGGGCCAGACCGCGCCACTCCTGCTGGTCATCCTGGAACGCGCAGAGGCCCTCCAGGTCCTGGATCACCCCCTGGGCCTGGGTCATTTCCCCCCGGTTCACCAGGTAGGCCAGGAGCCCTTCCAGGGCCCCGGCCGTGACGCGATGAATGGCGGGAACCGGTTCCCATCCGAAGTGGGCCACGAGGCCCTGCAGGAGAGGTCCCTGGGCGTCCAGGGGCAGGCCGGGCTCCTCCATCCAGCGGGAGACCGCGGCCAGGGCCTTGGCGGCCCCGTCCCGCCGGTGGGCATCCTCCGCGTTGAGCTGTTCCAGGAACAGCTCGAGCACCTGCTGGAACTGCTCCGTGCGGTTCAGGTCCAGCAGTTCCCTGAGCAGCGACAGGCGCTGGTCGCTGCTCAGGTTCCAGAGGGCGGCTTCCGTGGTGGCCCGGCTCACCTTTTCGTCCAGGCTCTGGTTGTCCCAGTCCATCTGCCGCAGGAGGTCCTGCACCCGGCCGGGCTCCAGTCCATGGCTCTGCAACTGGGCCTCGAGGCTGCCCAGCATGGCTTCTCTCTGAGGTGAGGACCGGATCTGCTCGAAGAGGGTGTCCTTGAGTCCGCTCCAGGAAGCTCCCTGCTCCAGGAGGCTCGACGCCGCATGGCCCAGGAGTTCGGGGGCCAGGGACCGGAAGGCCAGCCCCAGGGCCGGCGGGGTCCCGGGGAGGCTCTCGAGTCCGCCGAGCATAGCCAGGAGGGTCTGACCGGGGAGGGCGTGCAGGGCCTGGCGCAGGGCCTCGATCTGGGGAGCCGTGGGAAACCCACTGCCCCAGCCCATCCCCTCGGCCACGGGGCCGAGGAAGGCGAGATCCGGGGGCAGGGGTTTCTCTCCCCCACGCTCGGGTTCCGTTGCCAATCCAGCCAGGCCCTCCTGCCAGCGCGTGAGCATCTCGGAGAGGTTCGTGAGCAGGGGCGTCGCGGCCTGGAGCTGGGCGGCCAGGGCTTCGGCAGGCTCCCGGGAATCCTCGCCTGCGCTGCCCTCGCCTTCGCGGATCTCCTTGTACTGGGTCTGGCTGAGGGTGATGTGCTGGAGTCGCTGGTCGGCCATCACCTTGGCCACGCCCCCCAGTTCCTCCAGCTTGGCGGGCTTGAGGATGAGGATCTTGAGCATCCCCAGGAGTTCCTCCTGGGTGACGCCGCGCAGGAGGACGAAGCCGGCGATCTGGCGCTCGGAGAGCTGCCGGGCGAGAGCGGCCGTATGCAGGTTCTGGCCTTCTGCCGGGGCGCCATCCAGGAAGAGCTTGCCGCCGGAGGCCGCGATGTGGAGGGTCGGTTTGTCCTTCAGCCAGTCTTCGACGCCCTGGCCCAGGGCGCCCAGGGCACCCAGGGTGCGGGGATGCGCATCGGTGTACATCTGCAGGGCCTTGAGGGTCATCTGCAGGGTCTGCACCAGATCGAGAAAGTTCACGGCTGGCTCTCCTGCATGGGGTCGTTCCACTCCCGCCGCAACTGAGCGTAGTGGTGGACGAGGAACCGGTAGCGCTGCTCCCCTTCTTCTCGGGCGCTCGGAGTGTTCAGGCTCTCGGTGATGCCCCGGGCGAGCTCGAGCCAGCGCTCCCCCCGCTCCAGGATGTGGGCGGTATCCACGGGGCCGAAGCCCCCACTGATGCAGCTGAAGTGCACCAGGCTGGCCGCCCCGATCTTGCTCAGCTTGTCGGCGTCCCACAGGCAGGCGGCCTCGAGGGGCTCGAGGCGGTGGCTCAGGCGCAGGCCCACATGATGGAGGATGGCCTGCTTCACGGCCGGGATCTTTTCTGCGGGGAAATCCGTGCCTTCCAGGATGGCGTCCACCGCCTCGGCCCCATCCCGGGCGTGCGTATCCATCCCCTTCGGAGCGTTGAGGTGCTTGCGGCCATCGTGAAGCCAGGCGGCGCACTCGACGACCTCGAGGTCGGCCCCTTCCCGGGGTGCGAGCCATCGGGCCAACTTCACGACGCCGAGGGTGTGTTCGAAGCGGTAGTCGAAGATCGCCCGAGGCCCCTCCAGGGCCTCGTGGGAGACCCTCCAGAAGCGGATGGAATCCGCCTCGGAGTGGATCCGCAGATCCGCCTCGCAGGCCGCGCGCCAGGGCTTCAGCGATTCCTTCACGTCGATGCGATCTCCATGGATACCTGAGACAGTGTAGAACAGGCACCGCGGATCGCTCGCATGGACCCACCCCAAGCAGCGGGGTTCCGGGACCAACCGCCTGGAATTCATCCCCGACCGCGCCGCTCCAGGATCCTTTCGAGGGCCTCCTGGTCCCCGTTCCGGGGCGCCTCGAATACGGCCAGGGCCAGGGCCGCCATGGCCTCGGGGGTCCCGATGGCCACCAGGGCCTTGGCGGCGGCCTCCCGCACGTCCGGGGATTCGCTGCTCTTGCGGATCCGGCCCTTGCGTTCGAGGAGGCGGGCCAGCGTGGGAATGGCCTCGGGTTGCGCCAGGCGGCCCAGGGCCTCGATGCACGGGATCCGGAGCGATGCATCGCCTTCGAAGGTGAGCCGGGCGATGGGGATCACCGCGGAGCGGGCGCGGATCTGGGTCAGGCCCACCAAGATTTCGCCCTGCGTTTCCGGGTCGCACCGGGGCAGGAGCTCCACTAGCTGGGATTCGGCCCGCGTGCCTCCCGACTTCCAGAAGGCCCGCAGGGCGGCCCGCCGGATCCGGGGGTCCCCGTGTTCCAGGAAGGGGCTGACGGCTTCGAAGGCATCGGGATCGCCCAGTTCTCCCAACAGGTTCAGGGCGTTGCGGACCAGATACCAGGCCCCGGCCTCCAGGGATTCCTTCACGGGTTCGGAGCTGAGGGGCGCCAGCGCCTTCAGGATCTCCAGGATGCGGCTCCGGCGATGGCGGTTTCCCTCCGCCTCCAGATGCCGGATCAGGCCCCTGGCCCCGTCGGGGCCCGCCATCCGGAACAGGGGCAGCACACGGCTCTCCAGCACCGAGCGACCCTCCCTGAAATAGAGGCGCAGGGGTGCGAGGCCCAGATTCGTCGAGGCGAGAATCCGCTGGCGCAGCTCTGGCCCGGCCACTCCGGCGTCGCGGAGGATCCGCGCCAGGTGGCTCTGGGCCCCCTCCAGATCCCCCGTCGAAGCCACGGCTCCCACCAGCAGCGCCGCGCATTCCACGGCGAGGTCCCGGAGGGCCCCAGCGGGTTCCGCGACCAGGCAGCGCCCCACGCCCCCCAGGAACAGGGGAAGGGCGTCGTGAGGGAGGAAGGTCAGGTCCTCCTGGGTGGCCAGGGCGCGGATGGTTTCCAGGGCCCACCGGCGTGTCAGGGGCCGATCGGATTCCAGCCCTTCCATGAGCTGTCCGGCCCCCTTGGCGAAGACCGCCACCCGCCCCAGTTCCAGGAGCCCGGCCAGCAGGCGCTGGCACGCCTCCGGGGTCCGCCCCTGGAGCCGACCTTCCTCCACGTCCCGGCAGGCCTGCTCGACATCGCTCTCATCAGCGGGAAGGCCCCCATCCGGAGGTGCTGCTCCGGAGCCGACCCGAAGCCTCAGCTCCGGATAGTCCTCGCCGGAGAGGACATCGCCTCCCCCGAGCTGATCCTCCTCCCCCTTGGGGGGCGCCTTGGAGATTACGGAGGGGTGCCGGTGCGCCATGATCCGCCTCCTGAATCAGCCTAGATCCTTGATTCTGGGACCTTTCCTTCTGGCTTTTGGGAATTGCCTTCAGAATGGAATTTTTCGCGGCTCCAGGCACTACAATCGTCCTCAAATCCAACCCAAAAGCAATCCCTTCCCCGGAGATGACCATGACCGTCGTCCTGAATGGATCCGATCTGACCTTGGAAAAGCTTGTCGCCATCGCCCGCGAGGGTGAGGGGGTGGAACTGGCCCCCGAGGCCCTTGTTCGCATCCAGGCCTGTCGCGCCATGCTCGAGGAGAAGGTGAAGGCCCACGAGATCATGTACGGCGTGAACACGGGCATCGGCGAATTCTCCGAAAAGGTGCTGAGCGACGAGGAGGTCGAACAGTTCCAGCGCTACCTCATCTACAACCACGCCGCAGGCATCGGCGAACCCGTGCCCCTGGAGCAGGTGCGGGGCGCCATGGCGGGGCGCATCAACGTGCATGCCCACGGCAATTCGGGATGCCGGCCCGAGATCACGCAGACCTTCGTGGAGATGCTCAACAAGGGGGTCACGCCGGTCGTGTGCCAGAAGGGGTCTGTGGGCGCCTGCGGCGATCTGGCGCCCATGTCCCAGATCGCCCTCCTGCTCATGGGCGAGGGCGAAGCCTTCTTCAAGGGCGAGCGGCTGCCGGGCCAGGTCGCCATGGAAAGGGCGGGCATTCCCATCCCAGGGCTCCAGGCCCGGGATGGCTTGGCGGCCATCAATGGCTCGAACCTACTCACGGCCATGTCCGCGCTCTGCCTCTTTGATATGGACCGCTGGCTCAAGCAGGCGGAAATCGCATGCGCCATGAGCCTGGAGAGCCTGCTGGCCAACCTGAAGCCCTACGACAGCCGCATCCACACCATCCGGGGCTTCAAGGGCGCCGTGCGCAGCGCCGCCTCCATCCTGAAGTGCATCCAGGGCAGCGATCTCCAGACCGGGAAGATCAAGACCAAGGTCCAGGACGCGTACTCCATGCGCAGCACCCCGCAGGTCATCGGCGCGGCCCACGACGCCATCGCCTACGCCCGCAGCCAGGTGGAAATCGAACTGAACGGTGTCGGGGACAACCCCATCTTCCTGCCGGAGTTCAAGCTCACCCTCACCGGTGCCAATTTCCAGGGTTCCCCCGTGAGCCTCCCCATGGACATGGCGGGGGCGGCCATCACCATGGTCTGCGTGCTCAGCGAACGCCGCCTGAACCGCCTCACCAACCCGGCGCTCAGCGTGGGGCTGCCGGCCTTCCTGACGAAAGGCGCCGGCATGTTCAGCGGCATGATGCTCAGTCAGTACACCGCCGACATGATGATCGTGGAGAACCGCATCCTTTCCATGCCCGCCAGCATCCAGAGCATCCCCGCCGCAGCCGACCAGGAGGACTTCGTCTCCATGGGCATGAACACGGCCCTCAAGAACAACCAGATCATGGACAACGCCTTCGGCATCCTGGGCATCGAGTTCATGGCCGCCGCCCAGGCCCTGGACTTCCGGGACTTCCGTTTCGGAGATGGGGTCAGGACAGCCCTCCAGATCATCCGCCAGCACGTGGCGCATCTGGATGTGGACCGCCCCCTCCACATCGATCACAACAAGATGAAGGCCCTGGTCCAGAGCGGCGAAATCCTGGAGGTTGTGGAGGCGGAGGTGGGGAGCCTGGGCTGAGCCCGGAACACTCTCTGGAAGTGGAGGACCCATGAACCCAGCGCAATCGTTCTCCGTCTCGGGACTGGATTCCGTCCTGGCCGCCCGCTGCCTTGAACTGGAGCGGGAGGTTCAGGGGCTCGGCTACCAGAGGGATTTCCTGGACCGCCTCCTGGTTTCCACCACGCGCCTTTTGAAGAGCCGCGCCCTGGTCGCCAAGGATCGGGCCATGGCCTTCCGGGAAGTCACCCCCGGACGGTCTCCCGCATCCTGGAAGTCCAGCGGGTGAGCATCTGGCTGTTGGAAGTCGAACCTCTCCGGATCGTCTGCCAGGATCTCTACGAGGAGCGACACGACCATCACTCAGCGGGAACAGTCCTCCTGGCCGCGGACTGTCCGGCCTATTTCACGGAACTGCAGAAGGGGGGGCGTGATCGGCGCCGAGGACGCGGTCCTGGATCCCCGAACCTCGGCACTCGCCGTCCCCTATCTGGTCCCTCTGGACATTTCCTCCCTGCTTGATGTCCCCATCAAGGTCCAGGACCGACTGCTGGGGGTGCTCTGCCAGGAACACACGGGCCCGGTCCGGAGTTGGACTCCGGAGGAGAAGCGCTTCGCCTCCTTTGCGGCAGGTCTGGTGGCCCTAGCCATCGAGGTCAACCAGGACTGATGGGAGGTATTGCCGTTTAGGCTCGCCTCAGCACGATCACCGTCAGTTCCGGCGGCACGAGGAAGCGGTTCGGGGGCCCCCAGAAGCCCGTGCCGACGCTGGTATAGATCCACATGCCCCCGAAGCGGTTCAGTCCCTTGGGGAAGCGGTAGATGGACTGCACCAGGAGGCTCCAGGGGAAGTACTGGCCCGCGTGCGTGTGGCCCGAGAGCTGGAGTTTTACGCCCGCATTCTCGGCCGAGTTGTAGCCCGTGGGCGGGTGAAAGAGCAGGAGCTTCACGGCGTCCCCGGGCACACCCTCCAGAGCCTTGGCGAGATCCGGCCCCTTCCCCCCGCCGCGCCGACCCCCGGCCGCAGGGTCCGGCAGGCCCGCCACGGCGAGCGTGGCGCCCCCTCGTTCGATGAGCACATGCTCGTTGTCCAGCAACCTCCAGCCCAGGGCCCGGATGATGGGGATCCATTTCGCCACGCCGGAGTAGTACTCGTGATTGCCGGTGACAAAATGGACACCATGGGTGGCCTTCAAGGCACCCATGCGTTCGGCCTTGGCCTTCACGCCATTGGCCTCCCCATCCACCAGATCGCCTGTAATCGCGATGAGATCGGGATGCTGCTCATTCGCCCGGGCCACCAGGCGCTCCACCGTGGCCATGGAGACGAGAGGCCCCAGGTGGAGATCCGAGATCTGCACGATGCGGAAACCCTCCAGGCCCTCGGGCAGACCCGCGATGGGCACCTCCACCTCCTTGAGGACCGGCTGGCGGATCGCCATCACCAGTCCGATCAGGACCGAAAGGAACGCCGCCCCCAAGGCGGCCTGGAAGGCCCACAGGCCGAGAGCCTGGGGAACCTGGGCCAGGCGGCGCAGGAGGAACGAGACGAGATCGGCGACGGCCAGGTAGACCAGGAAGGTGGACACGAAGCCGAAGAGGCCGTAGCTCACCCAGTAGAGGAAGTCCGCCCGGTGATCGAGAAGACGATTGACCAGGGGCACCAGGAACAGGAGCGCCAGGAAGAGCCCGAGAAAGCCCCAGACCATGCGTGGATGGCGGGCCAGGGCAGGGCAGAGGGCCATTGAGCGCCGGGCCAGGTAGGTGAAGGCGCCCCCCAGGACGAGGAGGAGGACGCTGAGGGTGAGGACGGCGCGCAGGACCATGGCTCCATGGCAGCAGGCTCCCGGAGGCAATGCAAGGGAAGCGCTTGTGATTGCCTTCCCCCTTCTGCACAGTGGAGGCACTGGAATCCACACATCCGCCTCCCGGAGTCCCCATGCCCGATGCCTTCGATTTCGCGCGCCTGGAACTCGCTGACGACTCCGAAGTGCGCAGACTGCTTTCGGCCCATACCGATATCGAGGCCCTCCGCTTCCGGGACGGCGAATACCTCGTGCGCGAGAATGAGGACTCCCTGGATGTCTTCCTGGTGCTGAGGGGCGCCTTCGTGGTGGAGCGGGCCGCGAACCGTTCCGATCTGCCCCCGGTGATCCTGGCCACCGTTCTCTGCGATCTGGAGAAACCGGGGATCGTCGGGGAAATGGCCTACCTGGGCACCCACCGCCGTTCGGCCTCCGTGCGCTCGTCCGGAGGGAGCTTCGTCCTTCGCCTCCAGCCCGCCCACGTGGACGCGATCATCCATGGGTTTCCCGGCCTCACCCGCGCCATCTGCGCCCAGTTCTCCTGGCGGCTGCGGGAGACCAGCCGGGCCCTGGGGGAGCTCCAGGGGCGCTTCGCCCTGAGCCCCCGACAGCGAGTGGCCGAGGCTGGCGAGAGGCTGTTCTCCCAGGGCGATCCGGCCGGGACCCTCTACCAGCTCGTGACAGGCCGCGTGAGGCTGGAGCGGGCCGACGGGGCCGAGAGCGTCGGACCGGAGCATCTGGTCCAGGGCTTTCTCGAGCCCGAGGCCTTCCTGCACAACCGCCTCCACACGGCCACGGCGACGGTGGAGAGTCCCGCCTTCCTGGTGGCCATCGACCGGGAATTCATCCAAGCCGTGGTGCGCAGCTTTCCCGAACTGGTGCTGAAGCTGCTGGAAGCCTAGTTAGCGGCCCACGGCCTGTCCCACCAGCTCCCACAGGGTGGTCTGGGTCAGGCGGAGGCCTTCCAGCTGGGGCACCAGGTACTGGGGCCTGAATCGACGGGGCCGCCCCTGGAAATCGCAGGCCAGGGGGATGACCTCCAGTTTTGCCTTCCGGGCGAGGCTCAGGGCCCGGGGCAGATGGGAGGCCGAGGTCAGGAGACCCACCCGAGACCAGTGCTCCTGATCGCGCATGGCTCGGTAGGCTTTGATCTCGTCGCGTGTGATGAGGCAGGGCGCGTCCACGACCCGAATGGCCGCATCGGGCACCCCGAGGCCCCGCCACAGGGTGCGGCTCTCCTGGGCCAGGTCCCGGTCTCCGCCCAGGGCATCGTTGCCCGTTCCGCTGGCCACCAGGAAGCGGGTGCGCCCGGCGTGCCAGAGTCTCGCGGCTTCGGTAATGCGATCCCCCTGGGCGCTGAGCTGGGGCCGGCCCTGGGGGTTCAGGTCCGTGCCGCCCCCGAGGACGAAGATTGCATCCAGGACGGGGCCTTCCTGCGGATTCGCCACCTGGACCTGCTGTTCCAGGCGGGCCATCAGGCGCCGGCCCACCCAGGGGTTCCCGGCCATGCCCAGGAGCAGCCACAGGAGGCTGAGCAGGGCTGCGAAGCCGGGCTTGCGAAGGCGCCAGCTCCAGATCACCATCCCGAAAAGGAGCAGCCACACCAAGCCCAGGGGCATGACGAGGAGGCCCAGTGTCTTCTGGAGGAGCAGGAGCATGGCGCTAGTTCGCGCTCATGTGGGTTCGCAGGGCCTCGAGGGTCTTGTTCAGTTCCTCGTACATCGGCCGGTCGTTCCAGGGGGCGCATGCGGTGGCCAGGCGCTCGAAGAGAGGCCTTACACCCTCGGCGGGTTTCAGGCCGATGATGCGCACGCCTTCCAGAGCCATCCGGGCCTCGATGCAGAGCACGTGTTCGAGGGCGTCCACGGCCCGCAGCAGCTTGCGGGCGGCGATGGGGCCCATGGAGACGTGGTCCTCCTTCCCGGCGCTGGTGGGGATGGTGTCCACGCAGGCGGGATGGGCCAGGCCCTTCATTTCGCTCACCAGCGCCGCGCTCGTCACGTGGGCCATCATGAAGCCCGACTCCAGGCCGCCCTGCTGGGTGAGGAAGGCGGGCAGATCGGAGTAGGCCGGATTGACCATGCGCTCCTGGCGGCGCTCGGAGATGCTGGCCAGATCGCACACGGCGATGGCGAGCACATCGCAGGCGAAGGCTGGGTACTGGCCGTGGAAGTTCCCGCCGCTGCGGCTCTCCTGGGTGTCTGTGAAGATCATCGGGTTGTCCGTGGCGCTGTTGATCTCGCGCTCCAGGATCTCGCTCGTGAACTTCAGCGCGTCCCGGGTCACGCCGTGGACCTGGGGCAGGCAGCGCAAGGAATAGGCGTCCTGCACGCGATTGCAGTCGATGTGGCTCTCGGCGATCTCGCTGCCCTCACTCAGGAGCTCGCGCATGTGGGCCGCCACGTCGATCTGGCCAGGATGGGGCCGGGCGTTGTGGATGCGGGCGTCGTAGGCGGCCGTGGTGCCGCGAAGGGCCTCGAGGGTGAGGGCGGCGATCTCGTCGGCCAGGGGCACGAGCTTGCGGAGCCGCGCCACGGCCAAGTTGCCTAACGACGTGATGAGCTGGGTGCCGTTGATGAGGGCCAGACCCTCCTTGGGCTGGAGCTGGATGGGCTGGAGACCGGCCTTGGATAGCGCTTCACCACCGGGGATGTGCTTGTTTCCGCCTGACGCACGCAACGCATGTTGCGTGCTCCCGCTCGCTGAGCTTGCGGAGTCGGAACCTTCTGACCAGGCCAGTCCTTCACCGACGAGCAGCAGGGCCATGTGGGCCAGGGGGGCGAGATCGCCCGAGGCCCCCACGCTGCCCTGGCCGGGCACCACGGGGAGGACGTTCCTGTTGAGGCATTCCATCAGCAGCTGGATGGGCTCGACGCGGATGCCGCTGTGGCCCTTGAGCAGGCAGTTGATGCGGGCGGCCATGAGGGCCCGGGTCTGGGGGATCGTGATGGGCTCGCCCACGCCTGCCGCATGGCTGCGGATGAGGTTGAGCTGGAGCTGGGCCAGCTGGTCCTCGGCGATGACCACGGTGGCGAACTGGCCGAAGCCCGTATTGATGCCGTAGACCACCCGCTTTTCCGCCAGGATCCGGTCGATGACACCACGGTTCTCCAGCACCAGGGCCAGGGCCGTGGGACAGAGGCTGACTTCTTCCCCTGCCGCGATGGCTTCCAGGGAGGAGGCGTTGAGGGTCTTGCCGTCGAGACGGATCATGGTGGCTCCAGGTTTCAAGAATAGGCTTGCACGGGATCTGGAACTTGTATAGACAGGTATGAGCAGCTTTCTTCCGGAGGCCCCCCGTGAGTGTCCCGTCCACAACGTCCACCGATCCCCGTCGCGACGAGAGCCGCGTGATCCGCGCGCCCCGGGGCACGGAGCTGCACTGCAAGAACTGGCTCACGGAAGCTGCCTACCGCATGATCCAGAACAACCTGGATCCCGAGGTGGCCGAGAACCCCAAGAGCCTGGTGGTCTACGGCGGCATCGGCCGGGCCGCCCGGAACTGGGAATGCTTCGACCAGATCCTGGAGTCCCTGCGCAATCTCGAAGCAGACCAGACGCTGCTCATCCAGTCCGGCAAGCCCGTGGGCGTCTGGGGGAGCACGCCGGACAGTCCCCGTGTGCTCATCGCCAATTCCAATCTCGTGCCCAAGTGGGCCACCTGGGAGCACTTCCACGAGCTGGATCGCCAGGGCCTCTTCATGTATGGCCAGATGACGGCGGGGAGCTGGATCTACATCGGCGCCCAGGGCATCCTCCAGGGCACCTTCGAGACCTTCGCCGAAGCCGGTCGCCAGCACTTCGGCGGTGATCTGGCGGGCAAGTGGATCCTCACCGCAGGCCTCGGCGGCATGGGCGGCGCCCAGCCCCTGGCCGCCACCTTCGCCGGCGCGGTCTCGCTCAACATCGAATGCCAGCAGAGTTCCATCGATTTCCGCCTGCGCACCAAGTACGTGGACAAGCAGGCCCGGGATCTGGATCACGCCTTGGCGTTGGTCAAGCAGCATACGGCCGCGAAGGAGGCCGTCTCCATCGCCCTCCTGGGCAATGCCGCCGAAATTCTGCCTGAACTGGTGCGCCGGGCCAAGGCCGGCGGCATCAAGCCCGATATCGTCACGGACCAGACCAGCGCCCACGATCTCATCAACGGCTACCTCCCCATCGGCTGGACCGTGCCGCAGTGGAAGGCCGCCCAGCTCAACGAGACCCAGCATGCTGAGCTCAAGG
>JAYSNJ010000011.1:0-20512 GCA_043723905.1 Holophagaceae bacterium | reverse complement strand
GATGGAGCAGTCCATGCGCGTCATCCCCTGCGAGACCTGCCGGGGCCAGCGCCTCAAGCCCGAGGTGCTAAGCGTCTCCGTGGGTGGGAGGAACATCGCCGAAGTGGTGCAGCAGAGCGTGCAGGAATCCAAGGCCTGGTTCAGCCATCTGAGGCTGGAAGGCCGGGACGCCGCCATCGCCGAGAAGATCCTCAAGGAAATCGGCGAGCGCCTCGGCTTCCTGGACGATGTGGGCCTGGGTTACCTCACGCTCGATCGCAACGCCGCGACCCTCTCGGGAGGCGAGGGCCAGCGCATCCGCCTCGCCACCCAGATCGGTTCGAAGCTTCAGGGGGTCCTTTACGTGCTGGACGAGCCCAGCATCGGCCTCCACCAGCGCGACAATCACAAGCTGCTGAAGACTTTGAAGGATATGCGCGATCTGGGCAACACGGTGCTGGTGGTGGAGCACGATCTGGAGACCATCCTGGAGGCGGATCACGTGGTGGATCTGGGGCCCGGCGCCGGCGAGCACGGAGGCTGGCTGGTGGCCCAGGGCACCCCCGGGGAGATCGCGAAGCATCCCGATTCCATCACGGGTCACTTCCTCTGCGGCAAGGAGGAGATCACCGTCCCCCCCAAGCGCCGCAAGGCCCAGCGCGGGCACATCCAGGTGATCGGAGCCCGGGAGAACAACCTCCAGGACATCAGCGTGAAGTTCCCCATCGGCCTCTTCACCTGTGTCACGGGCGTCTCAGGCAGCGGCAAGAGCACGCTGGTGAACGAAATCCTCTACAAGGCCCTCGCCAACCAGCTCCACCAGGGCGTCCACGTGGTGGGCAAGCACAAGCGGATCGAGGGCCTGGACCAGATCGACAAGGTCATCGATATCGACCAGGCGCCCATCGGCCGCACCCCCCGGAGCAACCCCGCCACCTACACGGGCCTCTTCACCCCCCTGCGGGAACTCTTCGCCCAACTCCCCGAGAGCAAGGCCCGGGGCTACGCCGCGGGGCGGTTCAGCTTCAACGTGAAGGGCGGCCGCTGCGAGAAGTGCGAGGGCGATGGCGTGATCCGCATCGAGATGCACTTCCTCCCGGATGTCTACGTCACCTGCGAGCAGTGCAAGGGCAAGCGCTACAACCGCGAGACCATGGAGGTCCACTACAAGGGCAAGAGCATCTCCGACGTGCTGGCCATGACCGTGGAGGAGGCTCTGACCCTCTTCGGGCCCATTCCCGTCCTGGCCAACAAGCTCCAGACCCTCATGGACGTGGGACTGGGCTACATCCGCCTGGGCCAGAGCGCCACCACCCTCAGCGGCGGGGAAGCCCAGCGGGTGAAACTCGGCAAGGAACTCTCCAAGCGCGCCACGGGTCGCACCCTCTACATCCTGCATGAGCCCACCACGGGCCTTCACCTCAAGGACATCCAGAAGCTCCTGGAAGTGGTGAACCGCCTCGTGGAGACGGGCAACACGCTCATCGTCATCGAGCACAATCTGGATGTGATCAAGACCGCCGACTGGATCCTGGATCTCGGGCCCGAAGGCGGCGCTGCGGGGGGCCTCGTCATCGCCGAAGGCACGCCGGAGCAGGTGGCCAAGCACAAGGACAGCGTGACGGGGCGGTACCTGAAGCCATATCTTAAATAAATATAGCATGTTAAGAGTTGTTAAATTTCGCTTCCGTCATATCTTCATGACGAATGGTCAAAACCCGCACCCATATTGAACCAACCAAGGTTGGAAACATGGCCCACTACGCTGTCGAGAATCTGGATACCACCACGGGGAGACGGACCGAACTCCCCTTCCGCTTCTCCAGCCGGGAAGAGGCACTGGCCAAGCTGGACGAACTGACCCAGGCCCAACCCGCCCAGGTGTTCATCCTCAAACTGGTGCCTGCGGCCTGAACCGGAAAGGGGGCACCGGCTGCTCGCCCCTGCCCACGTTGGGCCCGGCGCCAGCGTCCAGCCCTCCGTCAGGCTTCCACGTCCACGTTCCGTCCCACATTGCCGGATTTTTTGGGCTGGGGCTCTTCAGCCTTCTCCGCCTTCTCCGCCCTAGGGGCCGGCAGGGCCTTGGGCCGCTCCCCTTCCACGGGCTTGGGTGCTGGGGACTGGACGCGTTCGCCGACCTTCATGCTGCCTCCCCTCTCTTCAGGCGCGGGTGTCCACGGCAGTGCCGATGCCCGAACTCTGGTTCATCATCTGGATGAGCTGAAGCGCCTGGGAGGACTCGACCTCGAGGGCCTTCCTCAACACCAGCACACCCGCCTCCTGCCGAGTGATCGCCTGCTTCTGGGCAGAGACCGTTGCGGGGGTGATGCTCTGCGGGTCCATGGACACTCCTGACCCCGTTATCGACCCTTGGTCAACCGGACTTTAGGGGCATTGGCTCGCAAGAGGGCGGCAGCGTCCTGGATGGGAGTGCCGGGGCCTTGGGTCGCGGCGGCCCGGTTGGCTTCGGCGATGGCCTCGAAGACTTCGCGCCGATGGACCTGGATTTCCCGGGGGGCCTTGATGCCCAAACGCACGCCATCCTTGGAGATTCCCACGACCATCACCTCGATGTTGCCATCGATGATGATGGATTCGTCTGCCTTGCGGGAGATGACGAGCACGGGGGGAGACCTCCTCAACGATCCGCGAGGACGGGGAACTTGAGGGGATAGGCCTCCGTGTTGAGCACGATCTGCCTGCCGATGCGGGTCCTGCCGTTGATCACCACGGGCCCTGCCAGATTGGCGGTCATCTTCCGGGGATCCTCAGGAATGACCACCAGGGCCAGGACCAGGGCGTCGCCGGGCGCCTCCAGGGCGAGGGCCGCCGCGTCCTCCTCCCCCAGCGGGACCTCGAAGTCCGGGCGGAGGGCCGCCACATCGATGCAGGAGAATGAGATGTCAGGTTCATCCACAGCCTGAAGAAACTTGAGGGGATAGCCCCCCGCGGGCTCGAAGAGCCGAAAGGAATGGAACTGGGGAAACCCGATCAGGCCCGCGGGAAAGGTGATCTCCACCTCGTCCCTGGCGTAGAAGACCGGATACTGGAGGGAGTACTCCCGGCTGTCCAGGACCACCTGCGCTCCGACGCGGGTCCGGGCATTGATGACCAGGGGGCCGGCGAGGTTGGCCGTCATCTGGCTGGGGTCTTCGGGAACGACCATCAGCAGCAGTACGAGAGCGTCCTGGGGATCCTCCAGGGAAAGGGCCTGGGCGAGGGGTTCCGGAAGGGGCACCTCGTAGTCCATCTTCACGGCCGCGGCATCCATGCAGGTGAAGGAGAGCTCGGCATCCTCAGTGCTCTGGAGGAACTTCAGGGGATAGCCCCCGGCCGGCTCGAAGAGGCGGAACTCCTTCCGATCTGGATAGCCGATGAGACCTTCGGGAAAGCTTACGAGCACTTCGTCCTGGGGCATGGCGGGCTCCGAATGGCGCACTGGGGTCATCGGCGGCGCCGCGGCCGGGCATGAATATTGGTGCAGGAATTCAGGAACCCAGCACATCCCAGAGCGCGTCCAGGCGCTTGGCGCGGAAGCGGGGGTTGGGAATGGACCGTTCCAGGGCCTCCTTGGACCTGGGAGGATGCTGGACCCGGGCGAGGATCCAGCGGTTTCCCAGTTCCATCACCGCAGCCACATCCCCTTCGTTGCCCCACTTCAGGCGCAGTTCGGAAAGGCGATGGGCCCGCTGCTCCGCAAGGGCCCCCAGGCCCATGGCCCTGGCCTTTTCCACCACGGGGTGGCGTTCCGGCACGCGGTAGTGGCGGATGCGGTGCACGAGATGGCGCATCTCCATGGGCAGGTGGGCGAGGCGGGGGCCAATCTCCGGGTCCTCGTGGCGGGCCTCGGCCTCCTCGGCAAGCCGGCGGAGGAGAGGCAGGAGGAGGGCCGCATCCCGGGCCGCATAGCTGATCTGGGAGGGTCGGAGGGGCCTCAGCATCCAGTTGCTGTCCTGCTCCTCCTTGGGGATCTCGACGCCGAGCTTCACCCGGGCCAGGGTCTTGAGCCCCGGCTGCGGATAGCCCAGGGCCCGCGCCAGCAGCATCGTGTCCATCACGGCGCAGGGGATCACATCGTAGAGGCGCTTGAAGACGATGCCATCGCCGGAGAAATCGTGGGCGATCCAGGGAATCTCGGCCAGGGCCCTCATGGCGGGCTTTATCAGGGGGCCCAGGGCGATGGGGTCCACGAGCCAGGCCTGCTCATGGGTCGCGATCTGCACCAGCGCCATGGCGCAGTGGTGAAAGCCCGTGAGACTGCATTCGATATCGACGGCCAGAAGATGGGCCGCGAACCAGTCGGGCAGTACCTGCCCGAGCCTTTCGGGAGTGTCGACGAAGGTGATCGGGAGGTCGTAGCGGTTAAGCTCCATAGAGATACAGTGTGCGGCTTTTCGGCGCGGTTCCAAAGGCGGAATCCACCGAGGCAGCGCTACCATGGCCAGGGGGGCAGGGATGAGCAAGGCACTCTTCTGGACGACATTCGGTACCGTCTTCCTCGCGGAACTCGGCGACAAGACCCAGCTGGCCGCCATGACGGCCACGGCCCGCAGCGGCGCGATCCTGACGGTCTTTTTCGCAGCCAGCGCCGCCCTCGTCTGCGCTACGGCCCTGGGCGTGCTGGTGGGCGGGGCCCTCTTCAGGCTGGTGCCCGAGTACCTGATCAAGTATCTGGCAGGTGTGGCCTTCATCGGCGTGGGAATCTGGGTGATCGTGAAGGGGTGACACTCATGGTTGTGATTCACAAGGATGAATCAAGGAGCGAGAAGAGAGGGAGTGCACAGACCTGATGCCCAGCCTCTGTCTGGACACTCCGTGGGGGTCATAGGCGGGACATCGCTTCATCAGGGCGCAGCCGGTTCCCCCTTCCGTGGCAGAGGAAAGAGCAGCGGAATCACGTTTGGCCAATCTCTGCGCTCTCTGTGTTCTCTGTGGTTGCGTTTTTTACTTTTGTGAACCCAATGCCCGAACGGATCAGCGCCCCAGTTCGAACTGCACGGCCCCCAGGATGGCTGCCGGGCAGGTCACGGCCCTCAGGATGCTCGCCCCCAGGGAAACCGGTGCCCAGCCTGCCTGGTGCAGGGCGGCGAACTCCTCAGCGGCGATGCCGCCCTCGGGACCGTGAGTGAAGGCGAGCCCCTCCCGGCGAAGAACCGGATTGCGCTCCCCTGTCTGCAGTTCGTAGGCCACCCATTTCTGCGGCGCGTCCCAGGCCAGCAGGGCCTCGAAGGGGACGGGGTCGCGCAGCTCGGGGATGTGGCCCCGGTGGCTCTGCTCGCAGGCGGCGACCACGATGCGCCGCCAGCGCTCGAGCCGGGGGGCCAGCTTTCTGGCCTCGTACTGGCTGCGGGCGAAGATCACGGGCTGGATGAGCGTGGCCCCCAGTTCCACCACGCCGGGGAGCCATTCGTCCCAGAGGGAGAGCTGGGCCGGGATGGGCAGGCAGGCGTGGATGGGCACGGGAGGTTCCCGTTCCTCCTCCAGGGGGGCTACCAGACGCACAGAGGCTCCGCGTTTCCCCAGCTCTGCGAGATCCGCCTTCCAGGGGCCCGAAGACAGGAGCAGTTCCAGGGCGTCTCCGGGCTGGAGCCGGAGGATAGCCAGGTGCCTCGCCTGTTCCGGGTCCAGGGGCAGGAGGAGGTTCTCGGCAGGATGACCCGCAAAAGGGAGGACGAAGCGGGGGAGGCTCACGCGGCACCTCCTGTGCCGCGCCCTGCGGGCGCCGCCTTCGCCGGCGTGGCCCTCCGCTCCTGCTCCGGGCTCATGGTTGCGACTCTTCACTAATGTAGGGATGGAGCATGGGGGCCTCTCCAGAAGAATCTCTGATTCTACCGGTGCGCCGATAAACTGGAGCCTTCGGAGGCCTCGTGTTCGCTGCCCTGCTCCAATCCGCACCCCTCTGGGCCTGGCTCAGCTTCCATGGCCTGGTCTTCGTGATGCTCGCACTGGACCTGGGAGTCTTCAACCGCCGCATCCACGCCCCGAGCTTCAGGGAGGCGGCGGTGTGGAGCTGTGTCTGGATCTCCCTGGCCCTCGTCTTCAACGGCGTGGTCTTCCACTGGATGGGCCCCCTCAAGGGAGCCGAGTGGTTCACGGGCTACGTGCTGGAAAAGAGCCTGAGCGTGGACAACCTCTTCGTGTTCGTCATGCTCTTCGCGGCCTTCGGCGTGGCGATGAAGAACCAGCACCGCATCCTCTACTGGGGCATCCTGGGTGCGCTGGTCATGAGAGCCGCCATGATCCTCGCGGGTACGGTGCTGCTGAACCGCTTCGAATGGATGATGTACGTCTTCGGCGCCTTCCTGATCTACACGGGCATCAAGATGTTCTTCGTGGAGGAGGCGGAACCCGATCCCACCAAGAATGGCATCGTGCGCATCTTCCGGCGCTTCATGCCCTTCGATCCCGAAGGAGGCCACCAGCACTTCTTCACCAAGAAGAACCACCGACTCTACGCGACACCCATGCTGCTTGTGCTGATCACCATGGAGGTGACGGACCTCATCTTTGCCGTGGACAGCATCCCGGCGGTGCTGGCCATCACCCGGGACCCCTTCGTGGTTTACACCTCCAACATCTTCGCGATCCTGGGTCTGCGGAGCCTCTACTTCCTGCTGGCCAAGATGATGGACCGCTTCCACCGCCTGAAGGTGGGGCTGGCCGTCATCCTCTCCTTCGTGGGGATCAAGATGTGCGCGGCCCACTGGCTCAAGGTCGGACTGGGCATCTCGAACATGACGGTCATCATCACCAGCCTCGTCTTCATCACGGCCGTCCTGGCAGGCAGCGTCATCGCGAGCCTCGCCTGGCCCGCGGAGCACCCTGGAGAGAAACCGTGAAGATCTGGCGCTGCAGCCTGGAGGAGGCCCCGCCCCGCTCGGGGCCCACGGTGCTCACCCTGGGCAACTTCGACGGCATCCACGCCGGACACCGGGCGCTGCTGGCCGCCGCCGTGCACCGGGCCAAGGAGCGGGGCATGCCCGCCGTCGTGGTCACCTTCGACCCCCATCCTGCGGTGGTCGTGGCTCCTGAGCGGAAGCCCAAGCTCCTCACCACTCTGGCCCAGCGCCTCGCAGCCTTTGAAGCCATCGGTCTGGACCTCGCCTGGGTGATCCCCTTCAGCCGGGCCTTCTCCCAGCTCAGCGCCCAGAGTTTCCTGGCGGGCCTGGACCGGGCGCTCGAACCCGTGGAACTGCATGTGGGGCGGGCCTTCCATTTCGGCCGGAACCGGCTGGGAGATCTCCTGGCCCTGGAGTCCTGGGGCCTGGACACGGGCTGCCGGATCGTTCCCCACGCCTTCAAGGCTCACGACGAGGACGGACTCTCCAGCACGCGGATCCGGGAAGCCCTCGAATGGGGGGATGTGGAAGAGGCCGCGAGGCTGCTGGGCCAGCCCTACACGATCACGGGAGTGGTCGTGGAGGGGGACCGCCGGGGCCGCCACCTGGGATTCCCCACCGCCAACCTCCAGTGGGAACAGGAACAGCTCCCGGCCTTCGGGGTCTACGTCACGGAAGTGCGCGGAGCCAGGGTCGGCCACTCCCGGATGGGCCTTACGAACGTGGGGGAGAAGCCTACCTTCCAGGGTCTCAGCCTCAGTGTCGAGACCTTCCTGCCGGATTTCGATGCCGATCTCTACGGCGCCAAGCTGGAACTGGCCTTCCTCCACCGCCTCCGGGGCGAGCAGCACTTTTCCGGCATGGAGGAACTGCGCGAGCAGATCACCCGCGACGTGGAGGCAGGCGAGGCGTGGTGGGGGGCGCAACATGGATGAGGCCCGCATCGCCTCCCTCCATCTCGGCCAGCCCCGGGACTACGTCGACACCCTGGGAAGACCCTGGCGCACAGCCATCGCCAAGGAAGCCGTCGCAGGCCCCGTGCCTCTGACGCTGATGGGGCTCGCCGGGGACGCAGTGGCCGACACGCGCCATCACGGCGGCTCCCACCAGGCGGTGCTGGCCTACTCCCGGAGCCATCAGGCCCATTGGCGGGAAAGCCTGGGTCTCGAGATCGGGCCCGGGGGCCTGGGCGAAAACCTCAGCGTGGAGGGGTTGGAGGACGAAGGGGTCTGCATCGGGGATGTCTTCCAGGCGGGCACGGCGCGCCTCCAGGTTTCCCAGCCCCGCCAGCCCTGCAACACCCTGGCCCGCTATTGGCACTGCCCGGAGCTGCTCCCCGCCATCTGGGAGACGGCCCGGAGCGGCTGGTATTTCCGCGTGCTGGAGGAGGGCGAACTGAGGCCGGGCAACGCCCTGACACTCCTGGATCGCCCCCACCCCGGCTGGTCTTCGGCCCGTGTGCTGAGGGCCTTCCGGGACGGGGCCACCCGTCCGGCGGAGGCCCTGGGGGCCTCGGCACTGGCCCACCTCACACCCGCCTGGCAGGCCAAGCTGCGGGAGAAGGCGGGGCGGTGATGCGGCTCTTTTTCGCCCTGGACCTGCCCCGCGCCTTGAAAGAGGCCCTCGCCGCCTCCCAGGTTCGGTATCAGGCCCTGCCCCTCCGGGCCACCTGGACCGATCCCTGGAAGCTCCACCTGACCCTGGCCTTCCTGGGGGAACAGCCAGAGGATGGGCTCCCGCCCCTGAGGCGGGTCGGCGAGGAGGTCGCGGGGCGACACCGGCAGATCCCCCTGCGCACATCACTCCTGGGGGGTTTCCCCCGCAGCCGTGGCGCCCATGTGCTCTGGCTGGGACTGGAGGCCAATCCCGCCCTGGAGTCCTTCGTGGCCGACCTGCGTGAGGCCCTTCTGCGCTGGGGACTCCCGCAGGACCCGAAGCCCTTCGCCGCCCATCTGACCCTGGCCCGCTTCCTGATGCCTGTGGATATCACGGCCCTGGGGCCCGCGCCGGAAGCCTTCGTCTGGGAGGCGCAGGAACTGGTCCTCTACCGCAGCCACCTGGAACCAAAGGGCGCCCGGTACGAGAAGCTGGGAGTCTTCCCCTTCTCTGGCTGAGGGCCAGACTCAGGTCCGGGGAAGTCCCCCCGGGATCCTCCGGACTTAAGGAGCAGACGAAGGCTCTCCCGGATTCCCGAGAAAGAATCATCGAAGGTCGTACCTCCCGACTAAACCAATCCTCGCGATTCGATGTATCAAGGTGTCACCCTTTGGACTGCCATTCCCCCTGAGGAGGAACCCCGCATGCCAGGCGAGCTCGATCGACGCGATTTCCTTAAATCCACCGGGGCGGGCCTGGGCGTCCTTGCCGCCTCCGGCCTCTTCCAGGATCGGCTGGTGGCGGGAGCCCTTCCGGCCCCCGGGGTCAAGATCTTCGAATCCCGCTTCGGAGTATCCCGGCAGACCATGCTGAAGGTGCTCCAGACGGCCCTGGCCAAGGGTGGCGACTACGCGGATCTGTACTTCGAATACAGGCTCGCCAACGCCGTCACCATGGAAGACGACATCATCAAGGAATCCAGCGAGACCATCACCCTGGGCGTGGGCATTCGGGTGCTCTCGGGCAAGCAGACGGGATTCGCCTACACCAGTGACCTGACGGCAGAGAAGATGCAGCAGGCAGCCAAGACCGCCGCCGCCATCGCAGCCTCCGGCAAGGCCGTGGCCGTGCCCCGCTTCAAGGAGCTCCGGCTGAAGGGCCAGGCCTATCCCCTGGTGGCACCGGTCACCGAAGCCACCCTCTCGGACAAGATCGCCATGGTGAAGGAGGCCTACGCGGCCACCCTGGCCCAGGATCCGCGCATCATCAAGGCTCGCGTCATCCTCACGGACGAGTTGCAGTACACGACTCTGGTGAATAGCGAGGGGCTGATCGTGTCCGATGTCCGTCCCCAGGCGCGACTGGTCGCCAATGCCACCGCCGAAGAGAAGGGCAACCGCAGCACGGGCAGCGGCAATGCTGGAGGTCGCGTGGGCACCGCCTTCTATCGGCAGGCCGGCAGCACCCCCAGGGAAATCGGCGAGAATGCGGGCAAGGAAGCCGTGCTCCTCCTCGCCGCCGTCAATCCCCTGCCCGGGGATCAGATGGTGGTCCTCGGAAAGAAGCAGAGCGGCGTCATGATCCACGAGGCCGTGGGACATCCCCTGGAGGCCGATGGCGCCTGGCGCAAGACCTCGATCATGTGGGACCGCCAGGGCCAGATGGTGGCCAATCCCCTGGTCACCATCTACGAAGACCCCACCATCCCCAACTACCGGGGCAGCCTGAACGTCGACGACGAAGGCATCCCCACCTCCAAGACCATGCTGGTGGAGAAGGGCCGACTGGTGGACTTCCTCCACAACCGCCTCTCCGCCCGGATCATGGGCGTGAAACCCAATGGCCACGGGCGACGCCAGTCCTTCGACTGCGTGCCCATCCCGCGCATGAACAACACCGTGCTGGCCCCGGGCGAAAGTGACCCCGAGGAGATCATCAAGTCCGTGAAGAAGGGTTTCTTCGCGGAAAGCTACTTCGGTGGCCAGGTGGAGGATACGGGCAAGTTCGTGTTCGCCGTCAACCTGGGCTTCCTCATCGAGGATGGCAAACTCACGCGCCCCGTGAAGAACGCGACGCTCATCGGCACCAATGTCCAGATCCTCAAGGAGATAGATATGGTCGGCAACGATCTCGCCTTCTTCCTGGGTTCCTGCGGCAAGGAGGGCCAGACCGTGCCCGTCACCGCTGGGACACCGACGATGCGTATCCGACAGATGACCGTAGGAGGCCGGGCATGAGCGCCACGACCCAGCAGCCGAACCTGAAGGAACTCGCCGAATCCCTGGTGGCCTACGGCCGCAAGCAGGGCGCCACCGAGATGGAAGTGACGATCGGAGAATCCCGCGATTTCAGCGTGAAAGTATTCAACGGCGAGGTGGAGAGCCTCACGGAATCCGGTTCCAAAGGCCTGAACATGAGGGTCTTCGTCGACGGAAAGAAGGCCAATGCCTCTTCTTCGGACTTCACACCGGCCACCCTGCACCGTCTGGTGGACAATGCCATCGCCCGGGCCCGCATGGGCGGCCAGGACGCCTTCGCCGGTCTGCCCGAACCGGAGCGGATTGCCGTCAAGGAAGGGGACCTGAGGCTCTTCGATCCAGCTGTCGTGGCCATGGAGCCCGAGAAGAAGATCGCCTTCGCCCGGGATATGGAGGCCATCGGACTCAAGGACAGGCGCATCAAGAAGAGCAGCGGTGCCTCCTTCGACACCAGCGAGGGCTCCCGGATTCTCGTGAACTCCAAGGGATTCTCCGGCTCCTACCGCAAGACCTCCGCCAACGCCGGAGTCAGTTTCATGGCTGGGGAGGGTGACAACCTCCAGCAGGATGCCTGGTACGACGGTTCCATCAGTCTGGAGGGCCTCTGGTCCGCGGAGCGCATCGCCAAGCTGGCCGCCGAGCGCACGGCGCGCCTCATCGGGTCTCGCAAGGTGGAGACCCAGAGGGTGCCCCTGGTCCTCGATCCCCAGATGGCCGGCATGCTTCTGGGCTTCCTGGCCCAGTGCATCGGGGGTGGTGCTGTCACCCGCCGCCAGAGCTTCCTGGCCGACAAACTGGGCCAGAGGATCGGCAACGAACTGGTCACGGTCATCGACGATCCTCTGATGCCCGGCCAGGTCGCCAGTCGCCCCTTCGATATGGAAGGCGTGGCCTCGAAGAAGCACACCTTCGTGGAGCGGGGTGTCCTCAAGGGGTTCACCCTGAACACCTACTTCGGCCGCAAGCTCAAGCTGCCCTCCACGGGCCATGCGGGCGGCCTGACCAACTTCCACTGGGCGAACGGCAAGTCCACCCCCGGGGAAATCCTCAAGTCCGTGGACAAGGGCCTCTACCTGACGGGGGTCATGGGCCAGGGCACCGTGCCGACGACGGGCGACATCTCCCTTGGCGCCGTGGGGCTCTGGATCGAGAAGGGGGCCATCGCCTTCCCGGTGAGCGAGATCACCATCTCCGGCAACCTGGCGGATCTGCTCATGAACGTGGAAATGGTGGGCAATGACCTGGATATCCGCCAGGGCATCAGCGCTCCCACCCTCAAGTTCAAGGAAATCACCGTCGGCGGCACCACGGCCAAGGGCTGAACCCAAACCACGGAAGGGCACCCTTGACGCCCTTCCGTGGAGGAGGGTTCCTCTACTTTTCCAGGGGCTTGCGCGTCATGGGATCCCACAGGGGGAGGCGCACCACGGGCAGGAGGGCCATTTCGGAGAGCTTCCCGGGATGGTCCTTGGAGTCGCCCATTTCCATGACGTCCCAGTTGCCCACGATCTGGATGACGAGTTTGTCCAGGGGCAGGTACTTCCTGGCCACTCGCAGGATGTCCCCCTGGGTCACGGCCTGGACCCGGGCGCGGTACCTGGTCAGCCGGTCCTCGGGGAGGCCATTGAAGTGGGCCGCCATCAGCAGGTCGGCCACGGCGGCGGGGCGGGAGAAGCGGGCCGGGAAGCCGTTCACCAGGGCGCCCTTGGCCATGGCGAGTTCCTGGTCGGTGACGGGAGCTTCCTGGATCCTCTTCAGCTCGCCCAGCATCAACCGGGTGCCATAGGCCACGGAGCGGGCCTTGGTCTGGAAGATGCTCGTGAAGGTTCCCGGCAGTAGGGAGCCCGGCGTGAAGCGGCTGTTCACGGTGTAGGAAAGGCCCTCCTGGGTGCGGATCAGGTAGGTCATGCGGCTGGTGAAGTCGCCGCCCAGAATGAAGTTCATGACCTCGACGGGCACCCAGTCGGGGTCGGCTTCATCGAGGCCCGGCATGGCGAAGGTCACGCGGCCCTGGGGATTGTCCTTGTGCACCACGTAGATGCCGGGCTTGGGGAACGCGGTGGGCCTGGGAGGATTGGGGCTCGGAACCCCCTGCTTTCCGGCCTTCAATGCCCCCAGGGTCTCGTTCAGGAGCTTCACCACGGCGGTCTCCTCGAAGCGCCCGCCCAGGGCCACCACCAGATTCTCGGGGTGGATCAGCCGGGCATGGTGGGCCAGGAGATCCTCCCGGTTGAGTCCCTTGAGTTCCTCGGCGGTGGGCCAGGTAGCCGTGTAGTGGTCCCGGCCCCTGGTGAGCAGGGCGAGCTGGTACCGCTCGATGGAGCGAGGATCATCGTTCAGCCGTTCCAGGCCCTGGAGGGTGCTGCGCTTGAAGAGATCCAGCCGCTCCTGGGCAAAGGTGGGCCTGGTGAGCAGATCGCTGACCAGGCTCAGGCCTTCCCTGAAATCCTTTTCCAGGAGGTTGAGACTGAGGGTGGCGAAGGTCTCGCCCGAGCGGGTGGTGAGGTTTGCAGCCAGGAAATCCAGGCGCGCGTCCAGCTGATCCGGGGTCAATGTCTCGGTGCCTCCGGAGCGCAGGAGGCTGCACCAGGCGCTGGTCAGGCCTGTCTTGCCCGCGGGGTCCAGATAGGCCCCGGACTTGATGCGCACATTGAGGGTCACCAGGGGCTGGGCCGTGCTGTCGTTGACCAGGAAGACCACGATGCCGTTCTTGAGCTTCACGCGGTGTTCCGAAGGCTTGGGAGCCTCGAAGACGAGGGTGGGCGCAGCGGTCTTCTCGGGACGCTCGGGGATGGCCTGGGCCGACAGGAGAAGGGGCAGGAGGGTGAAAAGGGCGGCGCGCATTACTTGGTCTCCTTGGCGGTGGATTTGCGCAGGTAGATGAGGGTGTTCCGGCCCTCCGGCACCAGATAGGTCTGGGCGACGCGCTGCACATCCTCCCGGGTGACGGCCCTGGTCTCGTCAGGCTTCCGGAGGAGGTCCTCGTAGCCGCAGATGGCATCGGTCTGGGCCAGAGCCGTGGCCAGACCCAGATTGTCATCCAGGGCACGGGCATGGTTGGCCAGGGACTGGTTCTTGGCCTTCTGGAGTTCCTCCTCCGTCACGCCGCCCTTCTGGATCCGCTCCAGTTCGGCAATCAGGCCCTTCTCGACGTCTTCGGGCGCCTTCCCCTGGGCGGCCACGCCGTTGAGGGTGAAGGTCCCGCCATACTTCTGGGCCTGGTGGTGGGCGCTGGTGGCGGTGGACAGCTTCTGGCTCAGCACCAGATTCCTGCGCAGCGGCCCGGAGGTGGCTCCCAGGATGCGACCCAGGAGATCCAGGGCGGTTTCATCCTTATGGCTCTGGGCGACGGTCTTCCACACCACCCGGGCTGCCGGGGTGGTCTCCGCCTCGGCGATCATGCGCTGGGGCGCGGCCTGCTTGGGTTCCATGGTGACGACCCGGGTCCCACCCTGGGGATTGGCCGGGATGCGGCCGAAGTAGCGCTCCAGCATGGGCAGCACCTCGCTGGCCTTGAAGCCCCCCACCAGGGAGAGGGTGATGTTGCCGGGGGCGTAGTTGCGCTTGAAGAAGGCCTGGAGTTCGGGGCGGGAGATGGTGCTGATGTCCGAGGCCCACCCCACCACGGGCCAGTGATAGGGATGGGCCTGCCAGACCAGGGCCTCGAAGGCCTCCTCGAACTTGCCCGTGGGCTGGGCTTCGCCCAGGCGGCGTTCATCGTTGACCACGTCCCGTTCGGGGTAGAACTCGCGGAAGACCGGCGTGTTCAGGCGATCCGATTCCATCCAGGCCCAGAATTCCAGGCGGTTGGCGGGGATGGTGAGGACGTAGGCAGTGACATCGTTGCTGGTGAAGGCATTGGTGCCGGGGGCGCCGATCTCGGTGTAGGCCGTGTCGAACTCGCCATTCTTGAGGAGCCCCTGCTGCTGCTTCACCAGCGTGGCCAGCTCCTCCGCCAACTTCTGATGGCGGGGACTGCGGACCTTGGGATCCTGCATGTCGGCGATCTCGCCCCGGAGCTGCTTCATGCGAAGCACGTCCAGCTCCTGGGTGATCCCGGCGTAGATGGCGTCCTGCTGGGCATCCAACTCGCGGTCCAGGGATCGGTTCTGGGTGCCGATCACTTCGGAGCCCTTGAACATCATGTGCTCCAGCAGGTGGGCGGCACCGGTGATGCCGGGGCGCTCGGAGGCGGAACCGGCGTGGGCCGCCCAGGCCGTTCCAATGGTGGGCTGACCGGGCCGCTCCACCAGTAGCACCTTCAGGCCATTGGAAAGCGTGTGGGCCTGGACCGGAATGGACTGAGCGCCCAGAGGCGCCGCAGCGAGAGCCAGGGCGAGGAGGGATCGGTGCCGTCTCATGGATGCTCCAAGGATAGGGGGGAGGCGAACGAGGGTGGCGTGCAGACAGGAGGGATCCATCCCAGGATAGTGCCTCGGGGGTTCCCTGCCCTCTGACGCCGATCACGCTTTTCCCCTCTCCGGAGGCGCCTCCTCCACAATGAGGGCTGGCGCGCCCGAAGGGGCCTGACAGGAGTCGCAGATGTCCCACCGTGTGGTCGAGTGTGTCCCCAATTTCAGCGAAGGCCGCGATCTGGCCAAGATGCGCCTCATCACCGACGCCATCGCCACCGTGGCGGGCGTGAAGCTGCTGGACGTGGATCCCGGGGCGGACACGAACCGCACCGTGGTCACCTTCGTGGGCGATCCGGACAGTGCGGTGGAAGCGGCCTTCCGGGGCATCAGGAAGGCGCTGGAGCTCATCGACATGCGCGGCCACAGCGGCGCGCACCCTCGCATGGGCGCCTGCGATGTGTGCCCCTTCATCCCTGTCGAGGGCGTGACGATGGAGGACTGCGCGGAACTGGCGCGGCAGTTGGGCGAGCGCGTGGGCCGCGAGCTCGGTCTGCCCGTCTACCTCTACGAGCAGGCCGCCAGCCGACCCGAGCGCCAGAACCTCGCCGTCGTGCGCAGGGGCGAATACGAGGGCCTGGAGGAGAAGCTCAAGGATCCGGCCTGGGTGCCCGACTTCGGCCCCGCCACCTTCGTGCCCGAATTCGGCGCCCTCATCACGGGGGCTCGGGAATTCCTGGTCGCCTACAACATCACGCTGAACTCCAGAGACAAGGCCCACGCCACCGATATCGCCTTCGAGCTCCGCGAGAAGGGCCGCGTGGCCCGGCGAGGCCAGACCAGCGGCTTCTACAGCAGCGGCAAGGAACTGCGCTACGCGGAAGGCTGCCTCCCCTGCGGCAACTGCGACCAGGACTTCCCCACCTTCGAGGCCCTGGAGGCCCATGTCCAGGCGACTCACGGCTACGATCTGCGGCGCCTGCTGAAGCTCAACGACATCGACGCGGCCAAGGGCGTCGTGGGCCAGAAGGCCTACAAGGCGGGGCTCTTCACCGAATGCAAGGCCATCGGCTGGTACGTGGACACCTACAAGCGGGCCCAGCTCTCCATCAATCTCACCAACTACAAGGTGACGAGCCCCGTGGATGTGCTGGAGGCCACCCGCCGCATGGCCGTGGCCCGGGGCCTGGTGGTCACGGGTTCGGAGATCGTGGGGCTGGTGCCCTTCAAGCCCCTCTTCGACGCAGGCCAGTTCTATCTGCGCCAGCAGGGCAAGTCCCCCTTCGTCCCCACGGCCGATGTGCTGGAGAACGCCGTCTTCAGCATGGGGCTGGCCGATGTGGCGCCTTTCGAAATCGAGAAGAAGGTGCTGGGCCTGCCCAAGACCTACGAGAACGGCCTGATGGCCATGAAGGTGACGGATTTCGTGACGGAGGTGAGCCGCGATACACCAGCCCCTGGCGGGGGCAGCATTGCGGCCCTCGCGGGTGCCCTGGGCGCGTCACTGGCCTCCATGGTGGCGAACCTCACGAAGGTGAAGAACGCCGACCACGGCGCGCAGCTCCAGGCCGCCGCCGAGCAGGCCCATCGCGCCAAGGACGCCCTGGTGCTGGCGGTGGATGAGGACACCAACGCCTTCAACGCCTACATGGACGCCCGGCGCTTGCCCCAGGGGACGGCCGAAGAAAAGATCGTGCGCGATGCCGCCATGCTGGAAGGCCTGAAGATCGCCGTGAACGTGCCCTTCAGCACCGCAACGCTCAGCTTCCAGGCTATGCAGGCCGCCGCCGCCGTCATCGAGCATGGCAATCCCGCCTCCATCACGGACGGCATGGTGGGGGTGCAGATGGGCTTCGCCGGTGTGCGCGGGGGCATCTGGAACGTCCTCATCAACCTCAAGGACATCAGCGACGCCGCCTACAACACCGAGATGAAGACCCGCTGCGAGAAGCTGCTGGTGGATGCCATCGGGCTCATGGATCGCGCCATCAGTGAAGGGGACCAGCGCCTGGAGGCCATGCTGGCGAAGTAGCCAGCCGGGGCCTTCCAGGCTCACCGGAACAGGGAAGCTTGGGGCGGGAAGGGCTATAGCCCGTCCGTGATCAGGATCGCCGGCTCGAAGCCCAGGCCTTCGGCCTCCCGGGGGCTCTTCATGCCCCAGAGGGCCAGGCGGTGGGCGTAGGGTTTCCAGAACTCTGGACGCGCCTTCACCGCCTGGAGGGGGGGGTGGAGGAAGAGTTCTCCAGGCAGGTTCTCCAGATCCTCCTCGGTCAATTCCTGGGCCTCCTCCAGGTCCCAGAGAAATCCGCAGCGCGCCTCGGGGCAGGTGGCCCAGAGCTGGAGGACCTCGCTGGGTTCGAAGCTGGAGAAGATCACGCGGTCCAGGGCCTCGGCCGCGTCGACGGCGGCCAGGGCCTGTTTCCAGCCGGGTTCCCCCTTCAGTTCGACATTGATGAGCCGGGCCGGAAGCTCCAGGGCATCGGAGAGTCGCGGCAGTTCCTCGCCGTTCTGCAGCCGGGGCAGCTCCGTGGATCTCATCTTCCGGAGGGTGCCCGAGCCCTTCGCCGTGCGTTCGAGCTCCTCGTCGTGAAGGACCACGCAGACGCCGTCCTGGGTGGGCTGGACATCCAGTTCGAAGCCGTCCATGCCCGCCTTGAGCGCAGCCCGGAAGGCCTCCATGGAATTTTCCAGATGCAGGGCGGAATGACCGCGGTGACCGAGGATCATGGGCATGGCAGCCTCCGGTGGGGGAATTCCATCATGCAGCAGATTGGTCCGGGCCCTACCAGATGAGCACCGAACCATCCGCCAGCCTGAGCCCCCCCTGGCCGGTGGGGAAGACCCGCTTGGCCCTCAGGGGACCGCTGGGGGTGAGGCTCTTCTTCTTCAGGTCCCAGACCCACACCTGGTCCGTCCCTTCGGGGTATTCGTCCGAGCGCCCGCCCAGCACCAGGGCCTTCTGGGAATCCAATCTGATGACCAGGGACTCCCGCAGTCCCTTGCCCTCGGGGAAGGGCGGCTGACCGGGGACCAGTGAGCTGCTGGAGCCCCTGTCCTTCTTCAGCTGGGCCGTGAGTTCCTCTCGGCGTCCCAGGGGGGTCAGGCCCCCGCTCTTCGGATCCACGGCATCGACGATGGGGCCGAGGGCGAGCACCTTGCCATCCACCAGGATCAGGGATTCGGTGCCCGCCCGCAGGGCCCCGATGTACTGGCACTGGTGGGTCCGGGGATCCCAGCGCTCCAGGGCGGGGCCCCAGACGGCCGAGCCCAGGATCAGGAGCTGGCCGCCCCTGAGAGGCACGAGGACGGGAGCCAGATAGGCATTGGCGAGATGCCAGGCCGTAGGCGCCGAATTCAGCCAGCCCTCCAAGCCGCTCTGCTTCCGGGGGGAAGTGCTGCGCTCCGCCAGGTAGAAGCCGCCGCCTTCCCAGGGGGCCCAGGCCGGAGAAGGCAGTTCGCCCGCCGGGAGCCTCCCGGCCACGGTCACACTCTCTTTGGCAGGATCCAGGATCTCGAGGGCCTCCTCGGAGGTCTCCGCACTGGCCCCGTAGCCTCCGAAGAGGGCCACCCGTCCATCCGGCAGCAGAGCCGCCTGCTGGCGAGCCCGGGGCAGGAGCTGGGCCTTCCAGGTGTTCCATCGCCCCTTCCGGGGATTGAAGACCTCAGCGGGAAGGCTGGCGGAAGCTGGCTTGGAGGGGGCCGGACGCCGCACGCCCCGCCGCTCGGCCTGGGGCTCCGGAGGCCAGCCTCCGGTGACCAGCACCCGGCCATCCCCGAGGCGGTTGGCCCTGAAGAGGATCCGGGCGCTGCCCAGACTGCCCGTGGACTTGGGGCCCTTGGTTTTCCCGTCCCAGAGCCAGCACTTGCCCGTCTGACCGTCGATGAGCAGCACGCCCGCATCGGTCTCGATGGCTTCGGCGGAGAGGGTGAAGCGGGCCTCGCCGGACAGAGGCAGGAACTTCCAGGTTTCGGGATCCAGGATCTCCGCGGGTGCGGGGTTCTCGGTGCCTCCCACCACCAGGAGGCGGCCGTCCTGGAGCCGCAGGGCCCGGTGCCCCTGGCGGGCCTGGGCCATGGGTGGTCCCGGTGTGAAGCGGCGAGTGCTGGAATTGAACCATTCGCTGGTGCCAGCCTTCAGGCTCCCCCCGGTGATCAGGACCCGGCCATCGGGGAAATCCGAGGCCTGGAAGTCGGCGCGGTTTTCCAGCATGGGGCCGATGGCCCGGCTCCGGCCGCTCTCGAGATCGAGGAGCTCACCGCTGGCCCCGGCGACGGGAATGTCTGCAGGAGTCTTCCCGGGGGCAGCCTTGGGCGTGCGTCGGGCGGTCTTCTTAGGGGGCGCGGCCTGGACAAAGCCCAGGGCGAGGCCCAGGAGGATTGCCGCAATGAGCTGGGGTCTCATCAAATGACCTTTCCGGGATTGAAGATGGCGCAGGGGTCCAAGGCCCGCTTCAGCGCGCGCAGGGCCTCGATCTGGTAGGGGTCGGAGAGGGCCAGGAAGGCCTCGCGTTTCGCGAGGCCGATGCCATGCTCGCCGCTCAGGGTTCCCCCCAGCCCGATGCAGAGCCGGAAGAGGGCCAGGAGGTGAGCCTCCATCTCGGCGGGGGCGCATTCCCCGGCCTGCAGGAAGTTGGCGTGCAGGTTGCCGTCGCCCAGGTGTCCGTAGGTCACAAGCGGAAGGCCCAGGGCCTCGACGCCTTCGAAGAAGGCCCGCACCTGGCTGCGGGGCACGACGACGTCTTCGCTCACCTTCCGGGGGAACCGTTCCTTCAGCACCACGCTGGTCTGGCGGCGGACGGCCCAGAGGGCTTCCCGCTGGCGGGCATCGGTAGCGCTCTGGAGCTCTTCGGAGATCGGCCCCAGCAGCTCCATGACCCGCTCCAGGAAGGCATCCGAGCCGCAGCCCGGGTCATCGAACTCGAGCAGGGCGAGGCCCTCGCCGGGCATCCGGCGGGCTTCCTCGGGACCGAAGCGGCGGAGCAGCTCCAGGACTTCCGGATCCCAGAACTCGAAGGCGCTGGGCAGCAGGCCCGCCCCCACCAGCAGCGAAGGGAGATCCAGGAGGCTATGCCAGTCCTTGGCGGGCAGGAGCAGCGTGAGGCGTTCCCGGGGGGCCGGCAGGAGTCGCACGGTAGCACCCAGGATGAGGCCGAAGATGCCCTCGCTGCCCACCAGGAGCTGGGCGAGGGCTGGCCCGGCATTGTTCTTGACCGTGGGGATGCCGAAGGTATGGATCTCGCCATCGGCCATCAGGGCCTCGACCGCGAGTACCCAATGGCGGGTCATGCCGTACTTGCAGGCCCCCGGCCCACCGGCGTTGGTGGCGAGGCTGCCCCCGAAGGCGCACTGGTCCCAGGAATTGGGATCCGGCGGATAGAAGAGGCCCTGGTCCGAGGCAGTGGCCTTCACGTCCCTCAGCAGGGCACTGGAGGGGGCCGTCAGGGCCATGTCCGCCGGGGAGATCCGGATCTCCCCGGGCCATTCATTC
>JAYSNJ010000010.1:0-12963 GCA_043723905.1 Holophagaceae bacterium | reverse complement strand
AGGACCACGATGCCCAGCGCCACGGGAATGGACATCCCGAAGATCGGTTGGACAAACCCCGCCACGGCCACGGCCGCGACGCCATGGGGCAGGGCCATGGACAGGGAGGCCATGATCTCCTGGGTGGCATAGGCCACGGAGGAGAGGGCGTCCGAGCTGAACACCGAGAGGCCGACGAAATTGTTCAGCTTGGTGTGGTGGGTCTCGTCGCTGGTGAGGCGTCGGCCGAGGAGGAAGCGCTTGAGTTCAGGCATAGGGAGGGGTCGAGCTAAAGCATAGTCCCATGGGGGCCAGGAGCCGATGCCGATAGAGAGGAAAGTTCACCCCGGATGTACCGTTTGGTTCAGCCGATTCATCTCCAGCGGTCGGCGCATTGCGGCAATTCGAGCCGCAGCACGGCACAGTTTGGGCTTCACCCAAGCCTGTGCCGCGCCGCTCTACGCTACCGCCTGACGGCGGTCGGCTACTCGAATTGCACGATCCGGGTTCACTCCGCCTCGGAATCCAGGTGGTAGGGGATGGAGATGACCACCGTCTTGGGCCTCGAGAGCAGGGTCGCCTTGAGCCGCAGAGCCGTCTGGTTGTGGAGCAGGTTGCCCCACCAATGCTCGGTGACGAATTCCGGCAGGACCACGGTGAAGGTGAACTCCGGTTCCGCGGCCCTCATGCGATCCAGCTCTTCCTCCACGGGCTCGACGATCTTCCGGAAGGAACTCTCCAGGACCCGGAGGGGGATGCCTTCGCAGTAGCGGTGCCAGTCGGCCTCGAGGCGCGCCCGCTCCGCACTGGGTTTTCCGTATGCGTCCGGGAAATCCACGGTGATGGCCTCCACCTGTCCGCGCTCGGAGATGGCCTTGGCGTAGCGGATGGCCTCCAGCGTGCCCCGGTGAATTCTCGAGACGAGCACCACCACCCGGTTTTGTCGCGCATAGACGTGCTCTGTGCGGCTCGCCGCGAGCAGGGACCGCACCCGGATGTAGTGGCGATGGATGCGCTGGAAGAGGATGACCATGACCGGGATGAGCAGCACGATGAACCAGGCGCCGTGGGTGAACTTGGTGATGGCGATATCGAGCATCACGATGCCGGCGGCCGTGGCACCAATGCCGTTGATGATGGCCTTGGAAAGCCAGCGGGGCTCCTCCTTCTGGAGCTTGATCCAGTGCATCACCATGCCGATCTGGCTCAGCGTGAAGCCCGTGAATACGCCCAGGGCATAGAGCGGCAGCAGCAGGTCGGTATTGGCGTGGAGCATCCAGACCAGGGAACAGCTCACCAGTGTCAGGATGATGATGCCGTTGGAGAAGACCAGCCGGTCCCCCTGGCTGACGAACTGCTTGGGAAGGTAGTTGTCGCGCCCCATGAGGGCGGCCAGGCGGGGAAAATCCGCATAGGCGGTGTTGGCCGCGACTACCAGGATGGCGAAGGTGAAGCCCTGGGTCAGGAGGTACATGAGCTTGGGGAGGCCCTGCGAAACGTCCCCGTAGACGGCCTTGGCCAGCTTCGAGAGCAGCGTCTCGGCCACCTGGCTCGCATCCATGCTGTGGGTGTAGATCACACCGAACTTGCTGGCGAGCAGCGTGATCCCCATGAACATGACGCCCAGCAGGACGATCATCCAGACCATGGTCTTGGCGGCGTTCTTGGCGGAAGGCTCCTTGAAGGCCTGGATGCCGTTGGAGATGGCCTCCACCCCCGTCAGGGCCGTGCAGCCCGCGCTGAAGGCCCGCATGAAGACCCAGAGCAGCGCCAGCCCCGTGAAGGAGGAGGCATGGGAGGTGGCATGGGGCACCTGGGAAAGTGCCGCCGCGGGAGCGCCTCCCATCAGGATCTTCACGCCACCCCAGACCAGCAGCAGCAGGATGGCTCCCACGAAACCATAGGTCGGGATGGCAAAGAGGCCCCCGGATTCCTTCACGCCCCTCAGATTGGCGATGGCCACCAGCACGATGAAGGTGATCGTGAGGGCGACGTTGGAGCCCTGGAGCACGGGCGCTGCGGCAGTGATGGCCGCGACTCCGGCGGCCACGGACACAGACACGGTGAGGATGTAGTCCGCCAGGAGGGAGGCGCCAGCCACGAGGGCAGGGACTTCCCCCAGGTTCTCCTTGGCCACGATGTAGGCCCCCCCACCCCCGGGGTAGGCCATGATCGTCTGGCGGTACCCGATGCCCAGCACCACGAGGAGAGCCACGATGCCGAAGGCCACGGGGATGGAGAGTCCGAAGAGGGGATTGATCGCCGCACCCACCGCCGTGGTGGCGACGATGCCATGGAGGTTCGTCGACAGACTGGCCATGATTTCCTGGGTGGCGTAGGCCACCGAGGAAAGCGCGTCCGAGCTGAAGACCGAAAGGCCGATGAAGTTGCTGACCTGGGTGTGCTGAGTCTCGTCGCTGGCGAGCCGACGACCGAGTACGAAACGCTTGAACTGAGGCATAGACACCTGAATGAGCCACGGACCCGTAGCCGCAGGGGGACTATTTGAACACGGATCCCATTCCTATCCAGGGCAAGGGATCACGAACCGGAAATTTGGCTGGGCCTGCAGGCCAGGGCCTCCACCACGTGAAGCTGCCCCGGCCCCAGGGGCCACAACCAGCGCTCCGCCCGCAGCAGGGCAGGGCTGCCGAGGACCGCCACCATATCCACGCCCGCCAGCGGGTCCACGATGTCCAGGGGGCCAGGGCTCCGGAGCTGAGCCCTCCAATCCGGGACGAAGGCCCCCAGCTCCACGGGCATCTCCCCGCCCAGCACGGCCCGGTCGTGCACCAGCCAGAGCTCGGCACCACTTTCCTCCAGGACTTCCAGGAGCCGCCGCACAGCCCGGGCCGTCCACAGATCCAGGGCCTCGGAGAGGGGGTCTGCTTCCTCCGGATCGGAACTCCAGGGGTCCTCCGGCGCGAAGATGCGCTCCAGGATGGTCTGGGCCAGGGGCGCCAGCTGGCCCATGAAATTGGCCGCGAGAATGCTGCCGGGGCGATGGGCGGCGATCCAGGCCTTCAGCAAGACCGGCTCCACGGAAAGCGAAGGCAGCAGGGCGGAAAGGCGCACCCGGGCGACCTCCCCACGCCGCCGCCGCCCCGACCAGCTCTCCCGCACCGCGCGCCGGGCCGCCGCCTCCAGGGGCGCGAAGGCCCCGGTGATATCCCCGAAGACCCAGGGCGACCAGCGGCCATGGCGAAGCAGCGTTCTCACCCGGCTGAAGGGGTCGGCATCCCAGCCCACGGTGCCCTGGGGGGCCTTGACCCAAGGCAATTCCAGGCCCGCACCCGCGCCCAGAACCAGGGTGGGCCGCCCGGGATCGGCCCGCTCCAGGCCCGAGCCCAGGAAATCCCGGATCCGCGCCAGATGCTCCGCCCAGTCCCGGCGGTTCCTGGCCAGAAAGGCCCGCTGCTCCCGGGCGAGCACGCGATGAAGGGGACCGAACATGCCTCCACTCTACAGGGCCATGACGTTCACGGGCCCTCCCTGGGTCAAACTGGGAGGGAGGTGTCGGATGCCCCGTTTCTCCCAGCGCGCCGGTCGAGAGGTCCTGGAGGGCCATGTGCGGCTCCCGGAATGGATCACCCGGGACCGCGTCAGGCTCTCGGAACTTCACGCGATGAAAACAGACCTGAGGACCTCCGGCCTGCACACGGTCTGCGAAGAGGCCCGCTGCCCCAACCGCAGCCACTGCTTCAGCCACGGCACGGCCACCTTCCTGCTCATGGGCGATACCTGCACACGTGCCTGCGGTTTTTGTTCGATCCAGAGCGGGCGACCGAACCCCCTGAACGCCTGTGAACCCGAGGAGACGGCCACTCGTGTCTCGGAAATGGGGCTGAAGTTCGCCGTGCTCACCTCCGTGAACCGGGACGATCTACCCGATGGCGGCGCTGCCCACTTCGCCGCTACCCTCCGGGCCATTCACCGGCTCTGCCCCGGAGTGGGCGTGGAAGTGCTGGTGCCGGATTTCCTGGGGGACCTGGAGGCCGTAGCCACTGTTGTGGCCGCGGGCCCCACCGTCTTCAACCACAACACCGAGACCGTTCCCAGCCTCTACTCCCTGGTGCGCCCCGCAGGGCGCTTCCAGCGCAGCCTCACCGTGCTGAGGGAGGCCAGGCGCCTGGGCGGGGCCCTCTTCGGCGAGACCTTCCGCACCAAGTCGGGCCTGATGCTGGGCCTGGGCGAGACCGAGACAGAATTGATGGAGGTCTTCGCGGCCCTGGTGGAGGCCGGCGTGGACATCCTCACGCTGGGCCAGTACCTGCGCCCCACCCGCCATCAGCTGCCCGTGAAGGCCTACATCCATCCCGATGAATTCGCCGAACTGGGCCGCAAGGCCAAGGCCCTGGGATTTCGCACCGTCTATGCCGGGCCTCTCGTGAGATCCAGTTTCAATGCCCACGAGGTGAGTCAGTACGAAGGCATCTCCATCGCGTGATGGGGTTCCGCTGGCGTCCCCAGCGGGCCACCCCGAGGGCTCGGGGGTCCGGCGAATTGGGACGCGTTTCTTCACATCTCTTAATTAGTATTCAGCAACGGGAAGCCTGAGAATCTAGACTCAGGAGTCTTCCCTTGCCAAAGCTCTGTCTTCCCTTGCGACTGCCCAAACTCCTGGCCCTGGGCCTGGGGTTGCTCCCCCTCTGGATGGGGCTCGGGGCCCCGCGCCTCGGCGCCATGCCCCCGCCGACCCCGGAAATGGTCAAGAAGTATCGCGCGGATGGAACGCTGGAAAGGCGGATCGCCTTCGCCAAGAAGATTGGCAACCACCGGGTGGACCCCACCCTGACCCGGGATGCCCAGATCCGCCTCCAGAAACTGGCGAATCAGGAAGGCGCTTTTGGGGCGATTCTTCCGACCCCACCCTTGGTCGACCGAGGCATGCCCACCAAGGGCACCCCCAAGATGTTCATCCTCCTCCTGGATTTCGCTGACATCCCCGCAGCGTCCGTGAACACGCCAGAAGCGATTTATGCTCGCGTGTTCGGGGACGGGGATGGCGTCCAGGCGGCACCCTACGAAAGCCTCAAGGCCTTCTACTACCGTTCCTCCTACGGCCAACTGACGCTCACGGGCAATGTGCTGGCCTACTATCACGTCCCTCGCAATCGCGCCACGGTCCCCCAGACCGACGCCGGGCGACAGGCGCTCATCAAGGAAGCCCTGGATTGGCATGTGAGCCAAGGCCACGACTTCAGCCAGTACGACAACAATGGCAGCGGAAAAATCGACTACTTTGCCGTGCTTTGGACCGGAGCGGACAATGGTTGGGCCGAATTCTGGTGGGCCTATCAAACGCGCTGGAACAACACCTCCGACAAGGTTAGCGGGAAAAGTCTCAGCAAATACGTATGGCAGTGGGCCTCGAACGCCTCTCAGGGCGATCGGAGCGCCCCTAATTTCGACCCCAAGACCTTGCTGCATGAAACGGGTCACGCCTTGGGCCTGCCCGACTACTACGACTACGACACCAACCTGGGCCCCGACGGCGGACTGGGCGGCCTGGACATGATGGACAGCGCCGAGGGCGACCATAACTGTTTCAGCAAGTTCCTGCTCGATTGGATCACGCCCACGGTCTACACCAACTCCGTTTCAGGCAAAACCCTGTATTCATCCGGTGACACCAAGGACAACAACTCCATCATCGTGATGGATACGGATCCCGGCGGAAATTTTGGCGAATATTTCATGGCCCAGAACCGCCATCGGGTCGGGAATGATTTGAATGCAGGCTACCCCGCCGACGGCCTCCTCGTCTGGCATGTGGATTCTCGCTTGAATGCAGGGAACACCGATTACCTGTATGACAACTCCTACGCAGCGCACAAGCTCCTCCGGCTCATGGAGGCTGACGGACTTGAGCAAATCGAGAAGGGCAGATCGGCGAATGCCGGCGATTATTGGACGACAGGCAAGAACTTTGGCCCTGCCAGCGTCGCCAGCAGCAATCGCTATGATGGCTCCGTAACCAAGATGGGCATCAACAACATTTCTGCGGCCGCAACCACGATGACGGTGGATGTCTATCGCGTCACGGATACCACGCCTCCCACGGGGGCACCCTCCACCCCCACCGCCACCACCACCCTCGACACCATCAAGTTCACCTGGACGGTGGGGACCGCTGCGGATGTCGAATCGAGCATCGCGGGCTACCGCCTCCAGGTCGGCACCACCCCTGGCGGGCACGAGGTCCTGGATTCCCGTGTCGGGAATATCCTCACCTACACCCTTGCCGATGCCGGATCCCTGGACGGCGTGACCCTCTACGGGCGAGTCCTCGCCATGAACGGCGCCGCTCTGGAAAGCGCCTACTCGGGCAACAGCGCGGGATTGGCCATTTCGCTTCCTGTCTTCAGCGCCAGCGTCCTGGACAACTCCAACTGCACCTTCAAGACCATCGGCCCCTGGACTACCGACACCGGAACTTCCCATTACGGGGGCAGCAGCGCTCGCAGTGCCGTCATTGGGGACAACGCCAGCACCTACCTCCAGACTCGCATCACGGGACCCGGCACCTTCGATTTTTACTGGAGGGTCTCCTGTGAAGCGCCCGAGAGTCCCACGGTCTTCTACGACAACTTGGCCGTTTCCATCGATGGTGTCTTGAAAAAGCAGATTGGCGGGGAAGCCGGTTGGGTCAAGGAAACCTACGCTATTCCGGCAGGCACCCATGTCATCCGCTGGACCTACTCCAAGGATCCCAACACCGTGGGCGGTTCCGATGCGGGCTGGGTGGATTACGTCATCTGGACACCCGCCGCCAATGCCAGTGCCACCGTTTCCCCCTCCACCTACACCACCATCCCGGGGGGCACGGTTTCCTATGCCGCCACACTGACCGGCGCCACCCTCAACAGCGCCGCCTGGACCACCAGCGCCGGCGGGACCTTTTCGGCCCCCACCACCGCCAGTGGCGTTTCCACCACCCTCACATCCGGCACCACACCCGGTACCTTTTCCGTGACCGCGACCCCCGCGGATTCCGGCGCCGTAGCCGGCACCGCCAGCCTTACCTTGGTGGCCCCGACCAGCGTGACCGTGGGTGTGACGGGTGCCGCTTCCGTGATGGTGGGCGATCCCGTCACCTTCACCGCGGCGGTTTCGTTCCTCACGGACAAGAGGGTGACCTGGGCAATGGACGGTGGCACCTTCGGCACCCAGACCGACACGACCACCGCCTGGTCTTCCGCCAGTGCTGGTACCTTCCACATCACCGCCACCAGCGCCGTCGCCACGGGACAGAGCAGCTCCGCCACCGTGACCGTGGTGGATCCGGCCGGTATCACCATCTCCGTGGACCACCCCACCGCCACGCTCCTCCCCGGCGCCACCCAGGCGCTGGTGGGTACCACCAGCCTCGGCACCATCAACTGGACACTGCCTGCGGGCCAGGGCTCCCTCAGCGCCGCCAGCGGCACCACCAGCACCTACAGCGCCCCGGCCCCGACCCTTGTCCTGGCCGATCTCACCGCCACGGTGACCCTCACCAATTCGGTCAATGCCGCCAAAACCGCCACCTCCGTCATCACGGTCAAGACCTTCAACGTGAACGCGGATCCGGTTCTCGACCTCCAGGACATCCTCGCTCTGGCGAGGGACTGGGGCACCACCGCCAGCCGTTCCCGCCTGAGCGGAGGAGCTACCGTTGGCGCAGCCGATCTCACCCTCCTGCTCTCCGCCCTCGGCCTCTGAGTGAAAGAAACCATGTCCAAGCGAATTCTCACCCTCGGCCTCCCTTCCCTCTCCCTGGTGCTCCTGCTGGCCTGCGGCGGAGGGAGCACCCCCGCCACACCGACAGCCACCTCCATCACCTATACGAATCCCACGGCTGTCCCGGCGACTTCCTACTACCTGAACAAGAATGCCGCCCTCAGCACGCCCGGTACCCACCTGGTCCTGGACCTCTGCGGCCCGGCCACCACGCTGACGGGCAGCGGCGTCGTGCTCACCCTGAGCCTGGACACGGCCAAGGCCACCTGGAGCACCGTCCCTGTGATCAACGGGGGCCTGTTCACGGACCCCATCGTGAAGAGCAAGCTTTCGGGCACCGGCAACGGCACCCTTCAGGTGGTCGTGACCGAGCGAGGCTTCGCCACGCCGAAGGCCTTCGGCGGCCCCCTGCTCCAGATCGCCCTGGACCTGAAGACGGGCCAGAGCCTCGGAACAGCCGTCACGCTGACTCCCGATCTCACCAAGTCCCAGGCCCTTCTGGGCGCCACCGGCACCCTCACGCCTCTGTCGGACCTCAGGGTCGGAAGCCTCACGGCCCAGTAGGCCTAGCTTCGAGACTTTCGCCTTCCCACGGCGCCCAGGCCCATCGGCCTGGGCGTCCCTGTTTTCATGGAGAGCCTGCCTGGGCTTAGCCCGCGGTATGCTCAAGGCTGTAGCCCTGAGGCGCCCCCCGTGACGAAGGTTCTGCTTATCGACGATAGCTCGCTGATGCGAATGCTGATGCGGGACTACCTGGAGCGTGCGGGCTTCGAGGTGGAGGACTGGCTGCCCATGTCCGTCATGGAGATCCCGGAGCGGATCGAGAGTTCCAGGCCGGACCTGCTCCTCACCGATTTCCGGATGCCTGGGGTCAACGGCCTTAGTGTGGCCCAGGCCGCCCAGCGGGCCAACGCGGCCCTCCCCGTGGTGGTGCTGACGGCCCTGCGGGAACCCGAGACCGAGGCCAGGTTGATGAAGTTCGGTGTGAAGCGGATCCTCTACAAGCCCATCACCCAGGACATCCTGGTGAAGGCCCTGAGGGAGCTGCTCCCTGGGCAGACAGCCGATTCGCCCCTCCCTTCCGGAGAACTCCCCCATGGTTGAAGTGATCACCCCCCTGCAGATGGCCCTCCTCCAGTTGGTAGGCAAGCATCCTGGCATCCGCCGGGAGCGGATCCTGGAGACGAAGGGGTCCTCGGCCGCCGATCTCGCCTACCTGGAGCAGCACGATATGATCCGGGAACGGGAAATCGGATGTTTCCGGATCTCCCACTTCGGGGAGATGGTCCTGCGCAGAGGCCTCTGAAAGGGACTTCCCCAGAGCCGGCCTGGAAACCAAGCTCCAGAAAGACGCTGAGCAGAAGCTCGTGCGCTCGGCTCAGCGCTAACTTCCCGAGCATTTCGGCAAGGATCTCGGCGAACGGAAGGCCTCCCCTGTCCTCCGGTTATGCCTGGAAGAAGTGGGGCCCAGTGTCTACAACACGCCATCGCCGATGCCCAGACATTCATGCAGGAACAGGCCGGGAACCTAGACATTCCAGTTCTGCCAATGAATCTTCCGACTGGACCATGGGGCGGACCTCGGCCCCTCGATCCCGCCCCAGACCCGCGGGTAGGCATTTGGACAAACTGAATGGCCATCCTAATTTTTTCCCGGAACCTCCCGATAACAAGTTGAGGAGGACAACATGGCCGTGGATTCCCTTTCTCGCCGCGCAGCACGCTTCTGGACCGTGCCGATCCTGCTCGCGGCTGTGGGGGGGGAAGTGCGGGCCCTGCCTCCCTCTGCTCCCATGGCGGCCCGTTTCCTGAAGGCTCTCTCCATGGGCCTCGAAGGCGCCCCCAGGGTGGCGACCCAGGATCCAGCCCTCCTCGCGGAGTTCAAGAACATGGGCGTGCCCTCGGAGGCCCCTGCCAGGGTGGCCTGGGCTTCCAGCAGCCCTGAAGTGAAGCTGTACCTCGGGCAGCGAAAACTCGTCGTGGTTCCGAGTCTGGAACTCCTGGCGGAAGGTGCAGCCATCGCCTTGCTCACGGAAGAGGGACGCCTGAGCGTCCATTTCAGCCTGGAGAATGCGAAGAAATCCGGACATACCCTGCCGGATCTGGTCATGAAGATTGGCAAACCCAATTAGCAACTGTTTTGAATAACACATGTTTTTCGATCGATTCGCCTCGGAGTCTCCGGCGCACCTACGCAGCCCATGGCGGTGTGTTGAAATCCAGAAAAGAGAATCCCCTAGGGTGTCCTGGCAAGTGGATGCACGGGATTGTTCTGCGGGGATGACTCAGCCCTTTTGCAAATCTTGATTCATGAAAACAAAATTGTCATTTTTTTAATCTTCTCCCCGGACTGCCGATAGACCACTGAATTCTCACCCCTTAGGAGGTCGTTCATGCCTGTTTCCATGCCCCGCGCCCTCGGAGCCCTCACAGCCCTGCTTGCCCTCGGTACTCCCGCCTGGTCCCAACAGAAGCCCCCGGCCCTCAGCAGCGACGCCGAGATGGAGCTCTTCGAACTGCTCAACACACCCGTCACCGGTGCCTCCAAACGCGAACAGCGCCTCATCGATAGTCCCCAGGCCATCGAGGTCCTCACCGGCGACGAGATCCGCCAGATGGGGATCTACCGTCTCCAGGACGCCCTCAAGCTGATGACGGGGGTGGACATCCTGGAGCAGGACAACGGCTTCAACGTGGTGGGCATGCGGGGCGTCATGCAGCAGGGCCAGCCCCGCACCGTCCAGGTCCTCATCGATGGTGTGCCGCTCTACAATGCCTTCGCCTCCAGCATCGATATCGGCAACCTGCCCCTGCCCATGGATGTCATCGACAAGATCGAGGTGGTACGGGGTCCCAGTTCGACACTCTACGGCGCCAACGCCGTGGTGGGCGTCATCGCCATCACCACCAAGAAGGCCGGGAACGGACTTCACGGGGACGTCAGGGGGGCCCTGGCCGACAAGAGGACCTCCCGATGGAGCACGGGCATGGAGTGGGGCACCGGGGGCTTCGGCGTCACCGCCGGCTACCAGGGCGCCTCCCAGGGGAACACCGACCGCACAGGCTATGCCGTCGGGGACCTCACCCACGCGGCTCCCCTCACCATGGATGCCGCTGGGAACCCCGACGGATCCCACCAGCAGACCGGCTTCGCCCGGGTGGACTGGAAGAACGATCACACAGCCCTCTGGCTGAGCGCGGGCGAAGGGTACCGGAAGTACGGACAGTACCAGAGCGTCACCAGCCGCTGGTACGACAATAAGACGCTATTGGCGGGCTGGCGGGAGACCTGGTCCAGCGTATTCGCCACCGAGGTGCGCCTCCATCAGGTGACCTCCAACTACCAGTTCCATATGCAGGACGCCTCCGCGGCGAGCTATGCCGGGGCCAGAGGTCTAATGGGGCTGACCCCCGTCGACATCTCGGGCAGCTACACCTTCGCGGATACCACAACCCGCCAGATCGAAGTGCAGGCCAACTGGGATCCCAGCAAGGACCTCCACTTCGTCATGGGCCTCGACACCCGCAAGGTGGACATGAAGAAGGTGATCTTCCTGGGCCTCAACCAGGACGAGACCAATTCGGCCTCCGGCGGCTTCCTGGCCATGGACTGGACCTTCGTCCCGGGCTTGACCCTCTCCCTGGGAGCCCGCGCCGAGAACGAAGGCCTGGGTGGTTCCCGAACCTCCCCCCGGGTCACCCTGGTCTGGGCCCCCACACCCACCAGCGTCTTCAGGTGCGGGTACTACACGTCCACCCGCAGCCCCCAAATGGCCGAAACGAAGGTGGACTATACCTTCCCCTCTGCCAACTCTGCCCTCGGAGGCCAAGCTCCCACATACCTAGTGGCCTCTCAGATCCTACCCAACGAGCTGCTCAAACCCGAGAAGAGCACCAATTACGAGCTGGGCTACAGGCAGTCCATCGGAGCCCTCACCCTGGACCTGACCCTCTACCAGATGAAGATCTCAGACCAGATCACGTCTGTCTCCATGGGCACGCGGATCCAGGTTATTCAGGTCCCCCTGCCGTCTCCGCCCTATCCGGCCGGGACCACCGTACCTGAGAATGTGCCCATCTTCATGACACAGTTCCAGAACAAGGGCAGCGCCACCAACAAGGGGGCCGAGCTGGCCCTCACCTGGGCCGTGCAGAAGGACTGGAAGGTGGGCCTGAACGGTCGGTACCTGCAATATACCCAGGATGAAAGGGCCACCACCCTTCCGCTCGGGGCGCCAGCCTGGGTCGCCGACGAATTCTCCTATGCCCCCAAGAGCACCGTCACGGCCTGGACACGCTTCAGCCGGGGAGGCTTCAGTGGCTACTTCGATGTCCAGCACATCGGCGCCGCCCATGTGGAGGCCCTCACGGCCTCGGCCTTCACCTTTTACAACGAGCGCCCGGCCTACCTCCAGTGCGATGTCCAGCTGGGCTACGAGGTCGTGAAAGGCCTCAGCGTGGGCCTCTACGCCCGCAATGCCGCGCGGGAATACACGCTCCAGGGGGGCGCGGGTCCGGACCGCCCCTTCATCTACCAGGTTCAGCGCCGGGAACTGGGCGGCACGCTGAGCTACCGCTTCTGACCTGAGGGTTCCCTCCCGGCAGCCGACGCCTTCGACGTCGGCTGCCGGACTCCCCGAACAGGATGGCTTCGCCTCGGGGGCTGGAAAACCGGCGTTCGGAGTCCCGAAATGTTTGTACTATTCATTTTTCTTGGAGAGACTCCGCTCCTGGGGTAAGTTCCTGCATGGCTTCCATGTTCCCGGTGCCCCGGTCCCGTTTCCGCTACTGGTTGCCGTGGCTGTTTGCGGCCCTGCTGAGCCTGGGCGGATGGGGGGCCTGGTCCCTCTGGGGTCCGGGGACCGCCGGGGGTCTGCACCCCGTCGTCCTCTCCCTGGCGGGACCCGAGGCCTGGGAGGGGGTGAGCCCCGCCCAGAGGATGGGCATCCTCATCCTGCTCAAGGATCACCTGGAGGTGATCCAGGGCCGCACCGTGGTGGAGGAGGCCAACCTAGGGGAGTCCCTCGGCAGCTCCGCCGTCCGGGTGATTCTGGGGGGCCGACGCAGGGAGAATGACCTGGCCCTGGAAGTCCACTGCCTGGGGCCGGGGAAACGCGAGACCCGGTGGATCCTGCCCGCGGCCCCTCCCCCGGCCAGCTTCCAGGCCTGCCTGGCCCGCTTTGGCGTGAAGACCGATGGGAGGCTGGGCCTCCTCACCCGGGCGGCGGCCAATTTCTGGGATCTGGCCGAGGCCACGGGAGG
>JAYSNJ010000009.1:0-6632 GCA_043723905.1 Holophagaceae bacterium | reverse complement strand
TACATGCTGTCCATCTACCTGTTCGGCCTCAACGGCGGCCAGATCGCCGACCGCTTCCTGGGCGCCAAGCGCACCATCCTGATGGGCGGCCTCAGCATCGCCCTGGGCCAGATCCTGCTCCAGATCCACAGCACCCAGGCCCTGCTTTTCTCCCTGACATTCATCGCCGTGGGCACCTGCCTCATGAAGCCCAATCTCTCGGCCAGCGTGGGCAAGATGTATGCGAAGGACGATCCGCGCCGAGATGCCGCCTTTACCATCGAATACGCGGGCATCAACATCGGCTCGATCATCGCAGTGGTCATCTGCGGCACCATGGCCAACGACCCCCGCTTCATCATGTTCCTGCGCTGGATCGGCCTCGATAGCCCCACGGGCTGGGCCTGGGCCTTCGGCACTACGGGCGTCGGCATGCTGCTCTCCCTGGTGAACTTCGTCTGGCGCCGGAAGCTCATTGAAGATCTGTCGATCCCCGAAGGACAAACAGAACCCAAGCCCGCCGGCCTGGGCTTCGTGGCCTTCCAAGTCCTGGTGGTGATGGGCCTGGCCTACCTGGTCATCAGCAGCCAGAGCATGACAGTGCAGCTGGTGGCGGGGATCGGCGGCGCCGTCTTCCTCATGTTCGGCGTGCAGGCCCTCATCAACCGCGGCCTGGTCAAGACTCGCCTCGCAGTCATTCCCGCGGGCACCACCCACGAGGAGCACCACAGGCTCAGTGGGGAGGACTGGAAGCGCATGAGCGTGGTCGGGCTGATGATCGCCTTCAGCCTGATTTTCTGGATGCTCTTCCAGCAGGCCGGCTCGACCTTCAACATCTTCGCCCGGGACTACTCCAAGCGGGTCTTCCGCAACCCCGAGGCCCAGGCCATCGCCGTGGAGCAGGCCCGGATCCGCGTGAAGGACCTGCCTGCCGCCGACGCGGCTGTGAAGGCCTACGACAAGGCGCTAAAGGCCCTCAGCGAGCGGGACCAGCCTCTGCTGGAGGCGACCCTCAGGCTGAGAACGCGAATGAAGCAGATCCAGGCCCTGCGCGATATGAAACCCGCCTTTGACACGGCCAACAACGCTGCGAAGCGCGCCGCGGAAGCCCTGCGCCTCGAGTCAGAGTTGTCCGAGCTCCAGGGGAGGGTGACGGCCGCCCGGGAGCGCAACCCCGCCCTCGTGGCCGAGCTGGAGACCCTGCTTGCCCAGGTCAAGCTCGCCGAGGACCGCTATGCGGAAGTGGCCAGGAGGGAGACCTCCCTTCAGGTCCAGAAGGTGGCCTCCCTCCAGGCCAAGGGGGGATTCGAGGTGAGCCCGGTCCTGGTGCTGGTCACCAACCCCACCCTCATCGTGCTCCTGGGCTCGGCCTTCGCCCTGCTCTGGCGGCGGCGCAGCGGCAAGTGGCCCTCCAGCCCGGTCAAGTTCGCCCTGGCCCTGCTCTGTGTCTCCATGGCCCTCTTCGTCATGTCCCAGGCCGCCCACCTCGCCCAGCCCAAGCTCGGCGAAGTGCAGCAGGTGGCCCTGGGCTGGCTCCTGGGCACCTATGTGTTCTCCACCCTGGGCGAGCTGTGCCTCAGCCCCGTGGGACTGGCCTACGTCTCCAAGCTGGCCCCCAAGCAGCTGGGCAGCCAGATGATGGGCATCTGGTTCTTCGCCTCGGGCCTGGGGTCCTTCGCCGCCGGCAAGATCACCAGCCTCATCGGCACCATCCCCATGTGGCAGATCTTCGGATGGTGCGCCCTCCTGGCCCTCGCCGCCGCCGCCCTCCTCTGGCTGGTGGTGAGCCGCTTCATCCACAAGCTGATGGGCGGGTACAGCTAGGCCGACAACTGCCACGATCGGAGATTCCCAGGGAAATGCCATGGGGCGTGGGATGGGGTTGCCCCCCTCCCACGCCCCATGACCCTCGATATGCCTAAGCCCGCACCAGGCGCTGCCAGGGACCTGCGTTCTCGACCTGGGGGAATCCGGCCTGGTCGAGCATGGCCTTGGCCGCGCCACTCCGGGCTCCGGAGGCGCAGCACACCAGGATGGGCTTCGTGCGATCCAGCTTCGAGAGATGGTCGGCCAACTGGTCGAGGGGAACGTTGCGGCTGCCGGGCGCGTGGCCCTGGGCGAATTCCTGGGGGGTCCTAACATCGAGGATCACGGCGCCTCGGTCGAGGAGGGTCATCATCTGGTCCTGGGAAAGGCGGGAGCGGTTGGCGAGAAGAGTGCGGAGGACGAGCACCACGACTGCAATGCCCACCCCCCCGAGGATGAGGGTGCTGGTTTCCATCTGGTTTCCTTAAAAGCTGAATCAGAGATTATCCATGACGGCTCTCAACCGGTTTTCGATCGCGATCGCATGCTCCGAGCTCACCTGTCCCGTCAGCGTGAAGAGCGCCGTGGGAAGGATCGCCGTCACCTCGCTGCCTTCCTCCAGGTCCCGCACGACGACATTGCAGGGAAGGAGGGCGGCGATATCGGGTTCCTGCTCCAGGGCCTCGAAGGCCACCATGGCGAAGCAGGCTCCCAGGATCACCCGGGCAGGCGTCTCCTTGTGCAGCTTCTGCCTGAAGATGGCCTGGGTATCCATCTCCGTGGGGATCCCGAAGCCCTCGGCATGGAGAGCCCCCCGGGTTCGCCGCAGCGCCTCCTCGAAGGGGACATCCGGCAACAGGCGTTTCATCACGTATTCCATGGCCTTCACCTCGCGGAGGAAAGATCGCCCTTCAAGCCCCTGCGGCTTCGAGAGCCTTCACCAGGGTGTCGGCCTGCTGGACGCCGGTGAAACGCTGAACGACCTGGCCGCCCTTGAGGATCACCAGGGTGGGAATGGCCTGGACGCCGAAGGGCGCAGCCAACGTGGGCTCCTCATCCACGTTGACCTTGGTGACGAGGGCCCGGTCGCCGATCTGGATGGAGACCTGGTCCAGGATGGGGCCCTGCATGCGGCAGGGACTGCACCAGGGGGCCCAGAAATCGATGAGTACCGGCTTGTCCTGGCCCTTCACCTTCTCGAAGGCGCCTGCGGTGAGGTGGATGACATTGGAGGCGGACATGGGGGGTTCCTTTGCAGAGGGTTCCTGGGTGCTCTTTGAGCAGCCCAGGAGTGTGAAGAACAGGCCCAGGACGACACCGTAGAGGATGGCGCGCAGGGGCGTGGCGGTGAGGGGACAGGTGCCTGTCCGGCAACCGATGAGTTTCTGGTAGGCGAAACCCAGGGTTCCCCCCACCAGGACACCGATGGCCACGCGCTTGAGATCGAAGGGGAGGGTCATGGTTCAGCCCTTGATCCCGCAGGCGCCCTGGGTGGACACCCCCAGCTTGGCCAGGATGCCCGACATGAGGCACCAGTTCGTGAGGCCGCTCTGGAGGAGGTTGGCCCCCACGAAGACCGTGAGCCACAGCCAGTTGGGGTTGTGCCAGTGGGCGAGGGCCAGGCTGCCGAGGATCAGGGTGCCGGCGACGGAGTGGACGATGCGATCGACGTTCATACGGTCTCCTTGATGGATTGGGATGAGGCGCTGCGTTGCAGTTCCGCCGCCCGCCCCCGACGGGCGACGAGGAAGTAGAGGACGGGGACGGCCATGCGCGAGAGCAGTGTGGCGGCCACTTCTCCCGCCATCAGGCTGATGGCGAGCCCCTGGAAGATCGGATCGGCCAGCATGACGGAGCTGCCCACCATGACGGCGGCGGCGGTGAGGAGCATGGGCCGGAAGCGCACGACGCCCGCCTCCTCCACGGCGCTCTCCAGGGCCATGCCCTCCTTCAGCTTCAGCTCGATGAAATCCACGAGGATGATGCTGTTGCGCACGATGATGCCCGCCCCGGCGATGAAGCCGATCATGCTGGTGGCCGTGAAGAAGGCACCCAGGAGGCCGTGGGCGGGGATGATGCCGATGAGCGAAAGAGGGATGGGCACCAGGATCACCCAGGGCACCGAGAAGCTCTCGAACCAGCCCACCACCAGGATGTAGATGAGGATAAGCACGGCGGCAAATGCCAGGCCGAGATCCCGGAAGACTTCCAGGGTGATGTGCCACTCGCCGTCCCACTTCATCACCAGGTTCTCGGTGTTCTCCGGGTGGGCGAGGCCCAGCCTGGCCACGGGTTGGCCGGCGGTACCCTGGAGGGCGTCGATCTTCTTGTTGAGTGCGGCGAGCGCATAGACGGGACTCTCGATGACACCGGCCAGATCGCCGAAGACGTAGGACACGGGCATGAGGTTCTTGTGGAAGATGGCCGCGTTCTCCCGGCCCTCCTGCACCCGCACCAGTTCGGAGAGGGGCACCGGCCCGCGCATCCCGGGCACGGTCATCTGGAGCATCTGGTCGAGGCGCTGGCGCTGGGCGCTCGCCAGCTGGACGACCACGGGGACCTGGGTGCTGCCCCGTTGCACGTGAAAGCTGCCGGCCGTGTGGCCGTTGCCCGCCATGTAGAGGGTCTGGATGACATGGGCGGGAGCGACGCCATGGAGAGCGGCCTTCTCCCGGTCCAGCACCAGGCTTATCTTGGGGCTCGTTGGATTGAGTGTGCTATCCACGTCCACCACGCCATCCACGGTGCGGAAGGCCTTCTCGACTTCACCGGCGAAGCGCATGCGCTCGGCCTCCGTGGGGCCGTAGACTTCGGCCACCAGGGTATCCATCACCGGCGGGCCGGGGGGGATCTCCACGATCTTGAACCGGGTCCCTGCGGGCATGGCGAGCTTCTTCAACTCGGGGCGCAGGCGCACGGCGATGGCGTGGCTCTGTTCCTTGCGGTCGCCCTTGCCCACCAGGTTCACCTGGATATCCACCATCTCGGCTTCCTGGCGCAGGAAACTGTGGCGCACCATGCCCACGAAGGTGAAGGGCGCAGCCTCGCCGGCATAGACCTGGACATCGCGGACGACTTTTTCCTGGAGCAGGCGCCGGGCGAAATCCTGGCCCAGCGCCAGGGCGTCTTCCTTCGGTGTGCCCGCGGGCAGGTCCAGCTGCACCATGAACTCCGACTTGTTGTCGAAGGGCAGCATCTTCACCTTCACCGTGCCCGTGCCCACCAGGGCCATGGCGGCCGCCAGCAGGAGCAGAACGCCGGCAAAGAAGCCCCAGCGGACCTTGGCGCTGCCCAGCAGGGCCCGCATGGCCCGCCGGTAGATACGCGTGCTCCAGGTATCGGGCACCACCTCGGGATCGTGATCCTGGGTGGGCTCGGGAGGCATGGTCTCGTCGTTAGCGGGATGGAGGCCGCTCGCGTCCGTTTCGGGCAGATGGGCTTCCCTCTTGAAGACCTTCAGGGCCGCCCAGGGGCTGATGACGAAGGCGATGACCAGGCTGAAGATCATGGCCAGGCTGGCGCCCACGGGGATGGGCCGCATGTAGGGGCCCATGAGCCCGCGCACGAAGGCCATGGGCAGGATCGCGGCGATCACCGCGAAGGTGGCGAGGATGGTGGGGTTGCCCACCTCGTCCACGGCCTCGATCACCACGGTGGCGAAGCTCTTCCGGTGGCCCGGCAGGTGCATGTGCCGGTGGATGTTCTCCACCACCACGATGGCGTCGTCCACGAGGATGCCGATGGAGAAGATCAGCGCGAACAGCGTGACGCGGTTCAGCGTGTAGCCGAACAGGAAGGTGATGAGCAGGGTCAGGGCCAGCGTGACCGGCACGGCCACACCCACCACCACGGCGCTGCGCCAACCCATCGCCAGGAAGATCAGGGCGATGACGCTGAGGGTGGCGATCAGCAGATGCTCGATCAGCTCATTCGATTTGTCGCCGGCGGTCTCGCCGTAGTTGCGCGTGACCGTGACCTTGAGATCGTGGGGAATGAGATTACCGCGAAGGGCCTCCACCTTGGTGAGCACCTGCTCGGCCAGGGCCGTGGCGTTGGTACCGGCGCGCTTGGACAACGTGATGCTGACCGCGGGTTCGAAGCCGGGTCGACCCGACTCGGCGAAGAGAATGATCGGCGGCTCGGATTCCGGTGCATCCACCACGCGGGCCACGTCGGCGAGAGTAATGGGTTTCTGGTTTCTTACCGCCACGACCAGTCGCTTCAGCTCGGCAGCCTGCAGCACGTAGCCGGTGGCCTCAAGCTCCGTGCGCTTGCCGTGGTCAATGAGGGCTCCGGCGGGCAACTGGGCCTCTGCCGCCTGCAGGGCGGGCTGGAGTTCGGCGATGGAAACATTGAGTGACCGCAGGCGATCAGGATCGGGCTCGATGCGCACCATGCGCCGGGCGCCCCCTGTGACCTTCACCTGGGCGGTACTGGGCACATCGGACAGGTCCCGCGCCATCACCTCACCGATGGTCCGGAGCTGGCCAGGCGTCTGGCCCTCCCCATGCAGCGTCAAAACGAGAAAGGGCACGTCATCGATGGTCTGGAGCTTGATGATGGGCTTCATGGCCCCGGGGGGCAGCATCTGGGGATTGGCCGCCAGCTCCTGGTAGATCTTCACCAGGCTGGGCTCTTGCGGTTCGTTTACCTTGAACCGCACGGTAATGAGCGCCATGCCTGGACGGCTCATGCTGTAGAGGTACTCGACCCCAGGGATGCCCCAGAGGCGGCGCTCCATGGGCGCAGTGACCTGGCTTTCGATCTCCTTCGGGCTCGCGCCCGGATAAGGAATGTAGAGATCCACCATGGGCACGATGATCTGGGGTTCCTCTTCGCGGGGCGTG
>JAYSNJ010000008.1:0-5571 GCA_043723905.1 Holophagaceae bacterium | reverse complement strand
GAGCGAAAAAACAGCATCAAATCCTGGCCTTCCCCCTCCCCCGTGAGCATCACGGGCAGGTAGGTCTGGAAAATGCCCACCAGCGGCTCCTTCTCCAGGTTCTCGCCGCGCAGCTTGGCATCGGTGGCGACGATCCTGCCATCGGGACCCAGGAGCACGGGCTTGGGAATGCCCACCACGCCGTAGCTCTCGTTGAGGGGGTGCTTGCCCCGGCCCAGGAAGGCGTGCTTCCAGGGCATGGGCGAACCGGGCTTGGCGCGCCATGCGGCGATGTCCTCGGCCTTGAGATCCCAGGAGAGGCTCAGGATCTCGAAGTTCCGGCCCTTGAAGCGCTCCCAGGCCTTGTGGACGCCGGGCAGTTCCGCGCGGCAGGGCGGACACCAGCTGGCCCAGAAATCCACGAGCACGTAATTGCCCTTGAAGGTGGCGTTGGTGAAGTGCTGGGAGGGGTCCGCCAGGCTCACGACATCGAAGGGGGGCGCCAGGAGGCCGACGGCTGTCTTGGCCTGGGCGTCCCACATTTTCCGGGCGAACTTCGTGTCCTCGACGGTGGGGAATTCCTTCTCCAGCTTCTCCAGGGCCTGCTTGGAGACGACATCATCCTCGCCCAGGGCCGCCTCGAACTGGAGCATGGTGAGCGCCGCGCGCACGGCGGGGTCAGCGTGCTTTTCCCGCCCCTGGGCGGCGTAGGCTTCGGCTTCGCGCTCGTTGGGGAAGCGGGTCTCTACGAAGCGGGAAAGCATTCCGGCATCCAGGCTCCAGGCCGGTGAGGTGGAGGGGACTTCCCGCTTGAGGCTCGCCGTGAGGGTCGCGTCCGGGTCCTGCTTCTGGAGCAGGACCAGCTGGTACTGGCCCACCAGCAGGGCCTGGCGCACCTCGGGTCGGGTCTCCTGGCCGAGCCGGGCCTGGAGGGATTGCTGCAGGGTCATGACATCCGGCTTGAAGCTCTGGGGGGTCTTGCCGGAGGCCCGGTGGGCCTGTCGGGCCTCGCCCACGCGCTTCACGGTGGCGCGGACCTCGTCCAGGACGGCCCTGGCGGGATCCTCCAGAAATTTCGCCAGGGCGGTTTCCAGTTTCTCGCCGCGCAGATCGCCATCGGAGGCGAGGATCCTGCCGTCGGGCCCCACCAGCACGTATTTCGGGATGCCCGCGGCCCCATAGGCCTCGGCGATGGGATGATTCTTCATGCCCGGCAGGAAGGCGTGCTTCCAGGGCATGGGCTGCTTGGTCCGACGGAAGGGGGCGATGTCCGTGATCTTCTTGTCCAGGCTGAAGCTGAGGATCTCGAAGTCCCTGGCCTTGAATCGGTCCCAGGCCTTGTGGACGTAGGGCAGATCCGCCACGCAGTAGGGGCACCAGGTGGCCCAGAACTCCAGGAGCACATGCTTGCCCTTGAAGGTGTCCAGGCTGTATTCGACTTTGGGATCCTCGAGGCTGGGAATCTTGAAGGCAGGAGCCGCCTTGCCGGGCAGCGTCTTCAGGGGCGCGTCGAAGCGCTTGCGGGCGTCGAGGCTCAGCTTGTGGCCCGGGAATTCCTGTTCCAGGGCCGCCAGGGCGGCGTCCGCGCCGGGCTTTTCCTCGTCGAAGCGATCCCGGAAATTTCCGTAGAGCTCGTCGACCCGGGATTTCGCGGTGGCAGCGGGGGCCTGCGGGGCCTGGGCCAGGAGGGCGGGACCCAGGAGAACGAGGGCGCAGAAGAGGGCGGAGGGGGACATGCTTTCTCCTCGAAATCGGGAATGCGGACAAGGGCTCTAGAATACCTCGCGGCGCGAGGCCTTGTGGGGGCTTTTCAGGGGTGGCCTACACGGCCCGTCCCGGTTCGGCGCTCAGAATCCGTTTCCCCGTGTGGGGGTCCTCGCACTTCCCCTGTCCCGTGGGGCAGAGCTCCCGGACGGGGCAGGCACCGCAGTCGGGCCTCCGCGCATTGCAGGTGCGGCGACCGTGCCAGATGAGTTGGTGGTGGAGATCGATCCAGGAAGTGGAGGGAAAGAGGCGGCAGAGATCGGCCTCGACCTTCTCGGGTGTGCTGGCTGCCGAGAGCCCGAGCCTGCGGGCCACGCGGAAGATGTGCGTGTCCACGGCCAGGGCGGGCACACCGAAGGCGTTGGCGAGGACTACGTTGGCGGTCTTCTGTCCCACGCCGGGCAGGGCTCCCAGTTCTGCGGGATCGCTGGGTACCTGGCCTCCATGCCGGGCCATCAGGGCCTGCCCCAGCCCGATTAGATTGCGCGCCTTGTTCCGGAAGAACCCCGTGGCGTGGATGAGGGCCTCCAGTTCACTGGGCAGGGCGGCCGCGAGGGCTGCGGGATCGGGGTAGCGGGCGAAGAGGGCCGGTGTGGTGAGGTTCACCCGGACGTCGGTGCACTGCGCGCTCAGGATGGTGGCTACCACCAGTTCGAAGGGATCGCCATGCTCCAGAGCGCAGTGGGCGTCCGGGTAGGCGGATCCGAGGCGATCCTGAAGTTGGGCAAGGCGGGCTTTCGTCCAGCGCATGGGACCAGCTTACTTGGCTAGAATGAGTCCGAGGTGAAACAGCATGTCCATCCTTTGCACCGGCAAGCTGGATTGCGCCGAGACGGCCGCCCACTACCGGGAGCTGGTTCGCCGGAATGTCCGCGATCTGGACTCCCCGCCGGGTTTGGGCATCCTGCTGGGCAGTGAGGATCCCGGCAGCGTGCTCTACCGCAACCTGCTGGTCAAGGATTGCGAGGACCTGGGGATCCAGGCCCATCACCATGTGGTGAGCAACGGCATGCAGATGGTCAAGACCATCGCCCGCCTCAACCAGGATCCCCAGACCCATGGGATCTTCATCTTCTATCCTCTGGGCTACCCGGAGCTGAAGGATGACGAACTGATGGATCTGGTGGATCCCGGCAAGGACATCGAGGGGCTCCATTCCATCAACATCGGCTACCTCACCAAGTTCCGGAAACGGGTGGACGTGGGCACGGATCGGCGCGCCATGATCCCCTGCACGGGGCGGGCGCTGCTCAAGGTCATCAAGCGGGGCTTCGGCGAGGATTACCTGGCCGGCAAGACGGTTCTCATCATCAACGACAGTCTGCGCATCGGGAGGCCCCTTTCCGCCATGGCGGCCAACCTCAAGGCCACGCCCATCCTCTGCCACCAGCACACCCGCAAGGAGCACCTGGAATCCTTCGTGAAGCTGGCGGACATCATCGTCAGCGCCGTGCCTGTCAGTGGTTACCGGATCCCCACGGACTGGATCCAGGACGGCGCCCTCTGCATCGATCTCAGCCACGAGGGCAATTTCGATTTCGAGGCCTTGAAGACACGGGGGCTGGCCCACACCAACACCACCCGGAACAGCGTGGGAAAAGTGACCCGGGCCATGGCCCTGCTCAATCTCACCTATGCGGCAGGCTGGGAACAGGGGCGGCATTCCTGAGTGCCCATAAAAAAACTTGGTGGACAAGAATTGGTACTGGATTTTCCGAGCCTTCTTTCCCACCCTTATAGGGGGCATGCGGTGGCTGCATCCCCAGAGATGCCTTGGTGCTTTGCCTGGAAGAACCAATGCGACCCGTTCCCCAGGCGAAAAGGTAATAGGTAAGAGTCATGGCACAAGGCACCGTCAAGTGGTTCAACGCTGAGAAGGGCTTCGGCTTCATCACCCCCGACGGTGGTGGCGCTGATCTTTTCGTCCACCACTCCGCCATCCAGGGCCAGGGGTTCCGCACCCTGGATGAGAACCAGCGTGTCAATTTCGACATCACCCAGGGCCAGAAGGGTCCCCAGGCTGTCAACGTCGTCAAGTTGTAGCGACCATTCTCTAGCCTCCAGCTATTGAATCAACTCCACCGAGTCCAAGGCGGTATTCGACTGCCTTGGACTCGGTTTGGTTTTGGCCAGTCCCTGCTGGTGTGGGCGCCGGGGCCTGACCCTCGGGTGTGCTCATGGTGCGCGCAGTGCACCATTTGATCCTGGGTCCGGGCCTCGCTACGCTGAGTGCAGCAATTGGGTTTATCGTCATTGAGGACGCGGATGGGCGCGTGTGCACCCGTCCGAGACAAATTCCATCTTCCCGCGAAGTCCCTTCCAGGCGGGGCGCGGGACCAAGTCCCGAGGAGAGAAGGCCATGTCCGAAGGCACCGTGAAGTGGTTCAACGCCGAGAAGGGATTCGGGTTCATCACGCCCGAAGAAGGGGGACCCGACATCTTTGTCCACCACACGGCCATCCAGACCCAGGGCTTCCGGAGCCTGGAGGAGAAGGCCCGGGTGAGTTTCGAGATCGTGCAGGGACCGAAGGGGCCCCAGGCGGCCAACGTGCAGAAGCGATAGGAGCCGTCCTCGTCGAGGAGTGGACGAGGTGGCCCAAGGGCGGCCGTGGAGGGCCTTCCGCCAGGAAAATCCGCCTCGGGGGCGGGCTCCCCGAGCGGTATTTCCGATGCGATTGGCACCCGGGATCGGAATCGCATAGGATTGCCGGAGGTTTTCCGATCTAATTTCCCCATGCTCCCACTTCCAATGCAATTCGGCGAAGCCCTCGTCCACCGCTTCTCGCAAGTGCTCTACCGCTGCTTCGAGGAAGTCGGTAGCACGAAGGCGGCGCTGTACCTGCTCGTTCCCGAAGCGGAGGGCTTCCATCTCGTCACCCACTTCGGCTGGCCACGAGTCTCGCCACCGCCGGAACTGCTGGCCACCGAGGACCCGCTGCTGATCTGGGCCCGCCGGGAGCGGCGGAGCTTTGCCGTGAACCAGGCCAGCCAGGCTTCCGAACTCGCCCGGTTCGCCCAGGGGGAATCCCCCCGGTTCTTCGTCACGCCCTTCTATGACCGGGGAGAATGGGTGGGACTGCTCATCCAGAGGGATCGGACCAAGGGCTTGCCCTTCGAGCTCGACAGGGACGAGGGCCCCACCCAGTCCATCTGCCAGGAACTCGTCGAAGCCCTGCGGGACTTCCGCGCCGGGCGGGCCGTCTCCCCACCCTTGTTGAACGCCCCGGAGGTCTCGTCCCAGCTGGACGTGCCCGTTCCCCGGAGCGGCGCCATGGTGCCTGCCAACGGGCAGGTCACGCCCCAGGGCGAGGAGTTCCTGGAAGGCTTCCTGGCCGCTCCCGGTGAGTCCACGGGCTTCGCGGCCATTCCTTCCGGGCAGGCTTACATCAGCCGCAATCTGGACGAGCCTACGGATCCGCGGCTGGTGCCCTCCGTGCTCCCCGAGTCGCCCACGGCCCCCGGGCCCCTGCCCGGAGCCCGGTTCCGGGCGGGCATGTTCATGCCGGAACAGCGCACCTTCTTCTGGGAGGCGGCCACGCTTCTCTGCAATCTCATGCCCCTGGCCGCCGTGGCCCTCTGGATGGACGAGCTCCTGGAAGTGCGGCCCATCCTGACCTACAGCCGCCAGCCCCTTTCCCCCGATCTCAAACAGCAGGTTCTCGCCCACGTCACCTACCATGTGCCCAAGGTGGTGGAGCGGGACCTCCGCATCCTCACCCGGGTGGAGTTCCTGGAGAAGGAGCCGCTGGTGGGCATTTTCCAGACCTACCTGCCCGTGATGCTCACGGGGGAGGGGGAAGGCCAGGATTTGATGCTGTTTTTTCGCTC
>JAYSNJ010000007.1:0-54675 GCA_043723905.1 Holophagaceae bacterium | reverse complement strand
GCTTTTTATCGGCCTTCCGCCACCCCGCCCGCTTCCATCCCGCCAACCAGCTGGTGATGCCCTTCACCACGTACTGGCTGTCGGAAATGAGTTGGACCTCGCAGGGGCGGGCCAGGGATTCCAGGCCCCGGATGGCCGCCAGGAGTTCCATGCGATTGTTGGTGGTCTCCGGTTCGCCTCCGGCCTCCTCCTTCTCCTTCACGCCGGTGGCCAGGCGGAAGCGGAGCAGGTAGCCCCAGCCCCCGGGGCCGGGATTTCCCAGGCAGGCGCCATCGCAATAGAGTTCGACCTTCGGGTGCAGGGACATGGACGCTCCAGTCCCACCATCGCGAAAATGGATCGTCCCGTCAATTCCGGGCCTCGGAGGCAAGCTGGAGACTCCTCCGCAGGAGTTCCACACCCAGCTCCAGGTCCTCGGTCCTCAGGTTGAGGGAGGGCCGGAAGCGCAGCCCCTGGCGACCCGAGGCCAGCACGATCATGCCCAGTGCCTGGGCCTGGGAGATGGTCTCGGCCCGCAGTTCGGGCGTGGCCAGATCGATGGCGCAGAAGAGCCCCTTCCCCCGGGGATTCGAGGTGATCCCGGGCAGGTCCCGGTGGATTTCCTGGAGGCCCTTGAGCAGCCGCTCGCCCTGGCGGGCGCAATGCTCCAGCAGTTCTTCCTCGACAATGACCTCGATGATCCGCGTGCCCCGCACCATGTCCACCAGGTTCCCCCCCCAGGTGCTGTTGATGCAGCTGGGAATGGTGAAGACATTCTCGACCTCGTCCAGGCGCCGTCCCGCGGCAATCCCGCAGACCTGGGTCTTCTTGCCGAAGGCGAGGATATCGGGCTTCACGCCATGGTGCTGATGCCCCCACCACTTCCCGGTGGTGCCGAAACCCGTCTGCACCTCGTCGAAGACCAGCAGGAACTCGTGTTCGTCCGCCAGCGTCCGGAGCCGCTGCAGGAACTCGGGACGGAAGTGGTTGTCCCCCCCCTCGCCCTGGATCGGTTCGATGATGAGGCAGGCGATCTCATCGGGATCCTGCGCCACGGCCGCCTGGATCTGGGCGATGGCCTCCGCCTCGGCCCGCTCTGCCTGGGCGAGGTTGTCCCCCTCCAGGGGGAAGCTGATCTTCGGATTGGAGATCCGGGGCCAGTCGAACTTGGGGAAATATTGGTGTTTCCGGGGATCCGCCGTATTGGTGAGGCTCAGGCAGTAGCCCGAGCGACCGTGGAAGGCCTCCCTGAAGTGGATGACCTTCGTGCCCTTTTCACCCCTGTGCTGCGCCAGGTTCTTGCGGACCTTCCAGTCGAAGGCCGCCTTCAGGGCGTTTTCCACGGCCAAGGTGCCACCGTCCACCCAGAACAGATGGGGCAGGTAGTCGGGCGCGGCATGGGTGGCGAAGGTCTCCACCCACTCCGCCATGGCCGTGGTGTAGATATCGCTGTTGGCGGGCTTGTTGACGGCGATCTCGCCCAGGTGCTTCACGAATGCGGGTTCCCGCAACCGGGGATGATTGTGCCCAAGAGGGCTGGTGGCGAAGAAGGTGTAGAAGTCCAGGTACCGCTTCCCGTCCCGGGCATCCACGATCCAGGAGCCCTGGGACCTGTCCAGATCCATCACCAGATGGAAACCGTCCACCAGCATGTGGCGGCCGAGGGTCTCGAAGACCTCGGATGGATGCACGCGGATACCCGTCGCCTGATTCATGAGGGCCTCTGGAATGGGGGAAGTTGTGGCAGTCTACATGGGAACCAGGGAGGTTTCGAGCGGATGATCGAACCGGTGGCTGTCCATGAGATGCCGTTGGATGCCTCTGGGCTCCGAGCGGAAGCCACAGATCCTGCCGCAGGCGCGATCGTCGTCTTCGAGGGCTGCGCCAGGAACCATCACGCCGGGAGAAGCGTCGAGGACCTGGCCTACGAGGCCTTCGTGCCCATGGCCGTGGCGGAGCTGGGAAGGCTCCGCACAGAGGCCCTGGAGCGCTTCCGGCTGCTGCGCTGCCTGATCCACCACCGCATCGGCCCCGTGCCCCTCACCGAGGCCGCCGTGGTCATCGTCACCGCTTCCCCCCACCGCCAGGAGGCCTTCGAAGCCGCCATCTGGCTCATGGATCGCATCAAGGAGCGCGTGCCCATCTGGAAGCGGGAACGCTATACCGAAGGGGGCGAAGCCTGGGTGGAGGGCATGGAACGCCGCTGAGCGCTTGAAATTAGGCCATCGGCCTCGGCACCTCCTCGATGAGCAGGGGCGACTCGTGCTGATAGCTCGTGGCCCTGCGCTTGGCATCGATGTCGGCGAACACCCGCGCCACCTGGACGGCGGTGAGATCGATCACCTTGGCCGCCTCTTCCGGTGACATGCCCAGATTGCGGGCGTAGAGGCACTGGTCCATCTGGTCGTAGGGCAGAGAGAAGTAGAACTCCTCCTGGCTCTGGGGCAGCGAATAGGTGTCCGTGGTGGGGGGGCGTCTGCGGATCTCCTCGGGCAGCCCGAGATGCTCGGCCAGGGCATAGACCTGGGTCTTGTACAGATGGGCGATGGGCTTGACGTCGGCGGCCCCGTCCCCATTCTTCACGAAAAAGCCCTGGTCGTATTCCAGCCGGTTGGGGGTTCCAAGCACCGCATAGGCCAGACGATCGGCGTGGTAGTACTCCATCAGCTTGCGGACCCGCTGCTTGAAATTGGTGGCGGCCACCAGTTCCAGATAGGCGGTGGGCGTGAGGCGCACGCGGATCTCATCGTCTCCGGGCGGCTGGACAACCAGCGAGAAGAGGCGATAGGCGTCACTGTCCACCACGCTGGGGAGCACAATCTTGAAGGGCCATTCGTCCCTGTAGTGGGGCACCACGCGGCGGATGGCATGGGCCTGCCGCCCGTAGCAGTCCACCGCCCGCAGCGCAGGGGTGATGTCTTCGAGCACTGCCGGAATCCCGAGACTATCCGCCGCCAGCTGCCCGAGGGGTGTGGTCTCGCCTGCGGAATGGGCTTCGGGCATCAGGATCCCAAGCACCCGGTCCGGCCCCAGGGCCCGCACGGCCAGCGCCGCGCAGACTGTGCTATCGATGCCACCGCTCAACCCCAGCACGACGCCCCGGCGATGCAGCCGCTTGAGGATCTGCTCGCGCAGTGTCGACGCAATCTGCGCCGTGGTCTCCTCCCGGTCGAAGGCGAGGAGGGTCTCGGCGAGCGTCACCACCTGCCCACTCATGCCGGGACCCGTCGCTCGGCCGTTGCGACATAGCGGACCAGATTCTCGACGGTATCCAGGTTCTGGGGAATGGCCTCGTCCCCGGGCACCGTAATGCCGAAGGTCTCCTCCAGGAACAGGATGATCTCGAGCACGCCGGTGGAATCGATGATTCCCGAACCGATGAGAGAAGCCTTCCCTGACAGCTCACCGTCCGCGACGAAGAAATTCGTGGTGATGAAGGCGCGAATCTTCTGTTCGGCAGTCATGGGGACTCCTTGGCGGCTGGGGCGAAGGCAGGCGTTTCGGCACTGCGGGCTTCCATGGGAAGAACAGGGGCACGGGAAAGATCCTTCTTCAGGATCTTCCCGGTATCGGTCTTGGGCAGTTCCGGCAGGACCACGATCTCGCCGGGCACCATGAAGCTCTCGAGGCGCTCATGGCAGGCCCGCCGGATCTCCCGGGAGGTGAGGGTCGGATCGGACAGGGAGACGTAGGCGCGGATGGCCTCGCCCACCGCGGCATCCGGGATTCCGATGACCGCGGCGTCCCGCACGCCGGGAATGCCGTGGAGGACATTCTCGACCTCCACAGGGCTGACCTTCTCGCCCCGGGACTTGATGATGTCGTCACTGCGGCCCACGAAGTAGAGGTAGCCGTCCTCGTCCATGCGGAAGAGATCGTGGGTGCAGAGGACCCGGTCCGCGGGATGGCGCCCGGGGCGGAGCATCTCCGCCGTCCGCTCGGGCTGGTTCCAGTAGCCCACCATCACGTGGGGGCCACGGACGTGGAGGATGCCCGTGTCGCCGGGGCCCAGGAGCCGTCCCTCGGGATCGAGGAGGAAGGTCTGGGTGCCGGGAATAGCCTTGCCCACGGATTCGGGCCGGCGGGCCAGTTCTTCCGGTTCGAGGTAGCACACGCGCTTGCACTCGGTGAGCCCGTACATCCGGAAGATGAGGGCCCCGGGAAACATCCGCTGGAGCCCGGGCACCAGATCCGGTGCGAGAGCGGCGGCCGTGTTGGTCACCACCCGGACGGAGGGGAAGCGGATGAGCCGTTCCTCGGCCCGGGCCAGCAGCGTGGAGAACACCGTGGGCACGCCCGGGAAGACCGTGACGGCCTCGCTCAGGATCCGCTGCTCGAGGACCGCCGGGTATCCGAAACCCTGTTCGAGGATGAGGGTCGCCCCCAGACGCACCGCCATCAGAAGCTGGTAGAGCCCGTAGTCGAAGGCCAGGGGCAGGAGATTGAGGATGCGGTCTCCGCGCTCCAGCCGCAGGTATTCGATGAGGCTGCCCAGAGTGAAGGTGATGTTCTGGTGGGTCACCATCACGCCCTTGGGCTGGCCCGTGCTCCCCGAGGTGTAGATGAGGGCGGCGAGATCCGTGGCGACCGTGCCGGGATCCCTGGGACCGGGGCCCTCCCGGAGGAGGATCCCCTCGAAGGAGGCGTCGCCATTCCCGGGCTCCCCTCCCGCGCAGACGAGAGCGGGCCGGGAAGCCTCCGAGGCCATTGCCTCCAGGGCCCGCTGGAAGATGCGCCGGAGCTTTTCCTGGGTCAGCAGGATCCTGGCCCCGCAGTCGACCAGGAGGAAGGCCAGCTTGTCGGCCTTCGTCTGGGGATTGACCACTACCACGATCCCCCCGGCCAGCCAGGTGCCGTAGATCGAAAGCGCGGCCTCGATGCCGTTGTCCATGAAGATGACGACCCGGTCCCCGGCTGCGAGTCCCTCAGCCTGCATGGCTGCGGCCAGTCTCGAGGCGCCCTCGAAGAGGTGGCCGAAGGAGATCCGAGCCCCCTCGGAAACCACGGCCTCCTTGTCCGCAGAATTCCGGGCGGATTGGAGAAGGCCATCCTGCACGAGGCGCTGCAGCATCACGCCACCCCCGCCGAAAGCGCGACCCGGTCCCCGATCACCACGCGCCCCGCGGGCTGGCTGGGCGCCAGCTGGGGCGCCCGGACGAACTGCTCGTGGAGCAGCTGGATGGAAAGCACTCCCACCAGGGCCATGTCATCCATCTCGCCCACGCCCTGCTCCAGGTTCCGGCGGCATTTTTCGAAGAGAAGAGAGACCATTTTCGGCGAGAAGACCCCAGTCTGGGCGAGGCGGGCGGGCTCCAACAGTTCGGCCACATACTCCGGCGCGCCAGGACCCAGGAAGGAGGGGGCGATGGGAGCCCGGTAGGGCCGCTTGGGGCGCTGGGTGACTTCCGGAGGCAGCAATCCTCGCATGGACCGGCGCAGCAGGTTCTTGTCCTTGAGCCCGCGCAGGCGCAAGCCGTCGGGCAGGGAGGCGGCGAACTCCGCCACCCGGTGGTCCAGGAAGGGGAAGCGGCCTTCCACGGAGTGCCCCATGAGCATCCGGTCGCCCTGGCTGTGAAGCAGGTACCCGTGGAGGAAGGTGACGATCTCCAGGTACTGCGCCTTGGCGAGGCCACTGAAATGCTCGAAGGCCTCCGGCAGCCTCCCCAGCAGCCGCTCGGTGGGAGGCATCGGGGCGTCGGCGAGGGAGGGATCCAGGAAGCGCGTGAGGCGGGACGTATTGGCAAAGCGGATGCGGTGGCTGTAGAGCGGATCCCCGATTTCCAGAAGGCCCGCCCCGAAGAACGCCTCGGTGAAGGCGGGACTGCGCGCAGTGCTGCGTGTGAGCCAGGGGTAGAGGCGTTCGAACAACCGGGGCCGTGAGGTAGAGGCCGCGTCCCGGGCCCAGAAGCGGCGGATCTGGGATTCCCGGAAGAGGTCGTAGCCCGCGAAGAGCTCGTCGGCGCCTTCGCCCGTGAGCACCACCTTGTAGCCCGAATCCCGCACGAGGCCCGACAGGGCGAGCATGGGGGCGGGCGCCGTGCGGAGCAGGGGCTTTTCCGAAAGCCGCACCACCTCCGGGAAGAGGTCGGCCACATCCCCGGGCGTCACGGTGATGCGGTGCAGTTCCACGCCCAGGGCCGCGGCCACCTGCTCCTGGTGGGCCGTCTCGTCGAAGTGGGGATCGCTGAAGCCGATGCCGAAACAGCAGAGTTTGTCGCCACTCACCTGGTTCACCAGCGCCGCGATCGCCGAGGAATCGAGTCCTCCGCTCAGGTAGGCGCCCACGGGCACATCGGCCAGGAGGCGCATCCGGGTAGCCTCCCCCAGCAGACGCTGCAGCTCCTCGGCCAGCTCGCCCTCCGGTTCCTGGCGCTGCTGCTCGGGGGGCAGGAAGGCGAGATCCCACCACATCCGCTCCTCGCGCCGACCTTCGGATCCGACCCTGAGCCAGCAGCCCGGCGGCAGTTCCCGGATGCCCGGAAAGGAGGTCCGGTCCGGCAGCGGAGCCCAGAGCGTGAAGGTGTCGAGGATCGCCCCGGGATCCAGCTCCCGACGCAGGCCTGGATGGCGCAGGAGGGCCTTCGCCTCGGAGGCGAAGACCAGTTCGCCTCCCGGTTCGGCCAGGAAGAGCGGACGCACACCGAAGCGGTCCCGGGCGAGGAACAGCTCCCGCTCCGCGCGATCCCAGATGGCGATGGCGAAGGGGCCGATGAAGCGGTCCAGGCACCCCTCCCGCCACTCTTCGAAGGCGTGGACGATCACTTCCGTATCCGACCCGGTGGCGAAGCGGTGCCCCCGCCCCTCCAGCTCCTTGCGCAGCTCGAGGTGGTTGAAGATCTCCCCGTTCTGGATCACCCAGAACCGGCCATCCTCGCTCCCGATGGGCTGGTCCCCTCCCGCCAGATCGATGATCGAGAGGCGGGTGTTCACCATGCCCAGCCCGGGATCGAGATAGAGCCCCACGCCGTCCGGCCCCCGGTGGTGGAGTTCTCCCGCCATCGCCAGCAGCAGCGCGCCTTCAGGCGTCTGCATCGTTCCGGAATGGATGCCCGCGATCCCGCACATAAAGGTCTTTGTCGCACTCCAGGCATTTCGTAAGGGGACCGGACCAGGCTCGCTCGGCGCGAGGGGCCCACGGGAAGAATGATAATTTGGGACAACAGGAAACGAAGAACAAATTGTAAAATAGGGGCATGCCGAGCGCAATCATAGGGGGTTTTTTCTCGGTTTCCGAGCCCTCTCCGGAAGGGCAGAGCCACTTGGCACGCCTCTGGCACTAGATGGGCGAGAGGTGCCCAGATGGATCCTGCATACTATGTCGCGGCTGGCAGCCTGAAGGCTCGGTCCTTCCACTTGGAGACCCTGTCCAACAATCTGGCCAATACCAACACCGTGGGCTACAAGACGGAGCGCAGCTTCTTCTCCGTCTTCAACAAGGCCCAGAGCAGTGGCCGGAACCTGCCGCTCACCCAGGCGGTCAATGACGGCACCGTCCTCGCCCAGCGGGGGATGGACTTTTCCCAGGGCGCCTTCAAGGCCACGGGGCGCAACCTGGATCTGGCCATCGAAGGCAACGCATTCTTCATGGTCCAGACCCCCCAGGGACCCCAGGCCACCCGGGATGGCCGATTCAAGCTGGGGCCGAAGGGGGAGATCCAGACCCTGGATGGCTTCGCCCTGCTAGGCAAAAACGGCCAACCCCTTCAGATCAATCCCCAGGCGGGGGAGTTCACCTTTTCCCCCGATGGCACGCTCCAGCAGGGACTGACAGTGCTGGGCCGCCTAGATCTGAGGGCCTACAAGACACCCGCAGCCCTGCCTCGGCTGGGTCAGGGCCGCTACGATCCCACCGGCCTGGAAGCGGCTCCCGTCACGGCCACGGTGGCCCAAGGCCACCTGGAGCAGAGCGGCGTCGACATGGCCACCGTCATGGTGGACATGATCCGGCTGAACCGCCTCTTCGAGATGAGCCTCAAGGTCGCCTCGACGATCACCAACGATCTGGACGCCCGCAGCATCAACGACATCGCCAGCGCCCGCTAGGCCCACCGACTTCAGACAGGAGGAATTATCCAATGATGCGCGCAATGTGGTCCGCCGCCGCTGGCATGTCCGTCCAGCAGTCCAACATGGACACCATCTCCAACAACCTGGCCAACGTGAACACCACGGGCTTCAAGAAGGCCCGAGCCGAATTCCAGGATCTGCTCTACCAGACCGTGAACCTGGCGGGCACCAGCAGTTCCAACAGCACCACCCTGCCTGCAGGCATCCAGCTGGGCCACGGGGCCAAGCTGCAGAGCATCGTGCACCAGTATTCGACCGGGAACTTCCGCACCACCGGGGGCCGCTTCGATATGGCCATCGAAGGCGATGGCTTCTTCCGGGTCACCATGCCCGATGGCACCCAGGCCTACACCCGGGACGGGTCCTTCGGCGTGGACCAGAACGGCGCCCTGGTGACCGCCAGTGGCTACGCCATGGACCCGCAGATCACGGTCCCCCAGGACGCCACCAGCGTCACCATCGCCCAGGACGGGACCGTGAGCGTGACTCAGCCCGGCCAGACCCAGCCCCAGCAGGTGGGCCAGATCACCCTCGTCAAGTTCATCAACCCCACCGGCCTCAACCAGCTCGGGCGCAATCTCGTGCAGCCCACGCTGGCCAGCGGGGACCCCATCGAAGGCACGCCAGGCCTGGACGGGCTGGGCACGATCCAGCAGGGCTTCCTGGAAATGTCCAACGTGGATGTGGCCGAAGAGATGGTGAACATGATCGTCGGGCAGCGGGCCTACGAGGCGAACTCCAAGACCATCACCACCGTGGACGCCATGCTGCAGCTCGTGGCGAACCTCAAGCGCTAGCCAAATGAGACGCCTCTTCGTCCTTCTCCTCGTCTGCCTGGCCCTGTCTGCCGGGGAGGACGAACTGGGACTATCGCTGCCCGAACGGCTTCAGCGGGAGGCCATCGAGTACGCCCAGTCCCAGGCCAAGGGCAGCGTGGGAAATTACGTCATCCGGGCCACCAAGCTCCCGGTCCTGCCCCGAATGAAGGGGACGGATGTCTCGTTCGAAGCTTCCCACCTGAGCAAGCGGGAACCCACGGGAGCCTTCTTCGCCGTCTTCAAGATGAGAGTCGACGGGCACCCGGCGGGCAGCGCCCGCATCGAGCTGGAAGGCCGGTGGACGGGACGACTCCTGAGGACGGTCGAACCACTCAGCCGCAAGACGGTTCCCACGGAGGCCCAACTGGAGGAGGTCGACTTCCAGGGCAATCCGCCCCCCGGCGCGCTCACGTCTTTTCCGGGCGGATTCCGCCTGCGGGCCAATGTCCCCTCCGGCCGCACGCTCACCATGGCGGATCTGGAACCCATCCCCCTGGTGAACACCGGTGAACATGTGCGGCTCACCCTCAGGTCCGGACTCCTCACCATTTCCGCGGATGCCACTGCCCGGAGCCCGGGGGCCCTGGGCGACAAGGTCCGGATGGAGCTGCCCGGCCGGAAATGGATCCAGGCCCTGGTGACCGGCCCCGGGGAGGCCAGCGTGGACCGGTAGGGATTTCCCTTGGAGGGCGAGGGGCCTTTGCCTTAGTCTGGAACCCTTGCAAGGAGGCCCAGAATGGCCCAAGAGAAGCATGTCCACGGACCCGACTGCGACCACGACCACGAAGAGCAGGAAATCGAGGTCGTCGAGCTCGAGGACGAGAATGGCGAGAAGGAAGAGTTTGCCGTCCTCGATGAGCTCGATTTCGAGGGTCGCCATTTCTGCATCATGGCCCCGCTAGCCGAAGTACAGGCCTTCACCGAAGGCGAGGAGACCCAGGAAGACCCCAACCTGAGCATCGAGATCTTCGAGGTGAAGGACGACGACTTCTCCATCCTCGAGGACGAAGAGATGGCCAAGCGCCTCCTCGCCCACCTCGACGAACTCTCCGACAAGCTCGAGAGCGAAGGGGACTAGGAGCGCAGCCCGGTCCTTCCCGACTTCACGAAGGCCTCCCAGCGGGGAGGCCTTCGTGCGTACGGGGGGGTGTTTGTGCGATCCTGGCACATGGCCGATTCGGTGGAATTCCAGGGGCGGGTTCTCTTCCTTTGCGGGGATCCCGAGAAGGTCCAGCGGCAGTTGGCCGGAGAGGATCTCAGCCTGGCCCAGGCCCTCCCCCTGCGGGACCAGATCAGCACGGACGAGATCACGCCAGGCTGGGTCTGCTACTTCTTCGATGCCCGGCTCGGCGATTTTCCCTATATCGGGCTCAAGTGCGGGGACCAGTTCCCCATGGGAGAGGGTTCCGTCCAGCGGGGCCACTTCCAGGTGAGCGTGGCGGGCAAGCGCCGGGGGAAGGGCTCCAGCCGGGAGACCAGCCCCTATGCCGAATGGTGCGCCGGCATCCGACTCGTCCTCGCCGAGAGCTTCGAACGGAGCTACCACCAGAACTGCCAGAATCTGGGCCTCCTCACCAGCACGGACTTCGGCCTGATCGAACGCATCCGGGCTGGCGAAGCCATTCCCCTGGCCGAGTTCACCGAGGGGCTCGACCCCATCACCTGCGCCATCGTGGAGCAGGGCGGCCTCTTCGCCTTCAACCGCGCCCGCCTCAAAGGCGAGCTCCAGGTTCCCCTGCCCAGGCACGGGAAGCGCCCCATGACGCTGGTGGAGAAGATCCTGGCCCGGAACACCGTCGTCGACCCGGTTGCAGGCACCCTGGGGGTGGAATCGGTCAGGCCCGGCGACGGGATCTTCGTGAATACCCATTGGCGCTTTTCCCACGAATACGTGACGCCCATGGCCGCGAGCTTCCTGAAGGAGGCCCTCGGCGAGGATGTGAGACTGAAGGACCCCGAGCGGATTCTCGCCTTCCGGGACCACCTGAACTTCCTGGATCGCGTGATGAACGAGGAGCGGCAGGCCCAGGGACTCATGGAAGTGGCTCACCGCCTCAAGCATTCCCAGGAAGTCTTCTGTCAGCGCCACAGCATCCGGCTTCACGGGGAGCAGCCTGACGGCAGCGCGGAAGGCATCTGCCACGTCCTCATGGCCGAACGCTACGCCATGCCCGGCCAGGTGATCGTCGGCACCGATTCGCACACACCCCACAGCGGCGCCCTGGGATGCCTCGCCTTCGGCGTGGGCACCACGGACATCGCCAACGCCTTTCAAACGGGGGACGTCCGCGTGACGGTTCCGCCCACCCTGCGGGTACGCCTGAACCGCCGACTGCGACCCGAAATATCGGCCAAGGACCTCGTTCTGCATCTGCTGCGTCTCCCCTTCCTCAAGGAGGGGGGCGCCCTCGGCCACGTGGTCGAATACCAGGGCGAGGCCCTGGAATTCCTCAACACCGATGAGCGCGCGACCCTCACCAACATGGCCGCGGAGATCGGCGGTTTCACGGGCATCGTGGCGCCGGACGCCCAGACGGTGCGCTTTCTCTGGGAGCGGCGCCACTCGGATACGCCTCTTGAAGACTGGATGCAGAGCGACCCGGAGGCCGAATTCGCGCACACCCTTGAGGTGGACTGCGACGGGATCCGGGCCATGGCCGCCCGCCCCGGCGACCCCGGCAATGGTGTGGCCCTGGAGGATCTGACCGGGCCGGTCCGCATCGATCTCGCCTATGCGGGCAGCTGCACGGGCGGCAAGCGCGAGGACCTGGAGCGGGTCTACGACGTGGTCCGCTGGGCCCTCGACCACGGGCGCGCAGTGCCCCTCCATGTCCAGTTCTTCATCCAGTTCGGCAGCGAGGATGTGCGGCGCCACGCCCTCCAAATGGGCTGGATAAGCGCCCTGGAAGAAGCTGGGGCCCGCCTCCTGGGCCCCGGCTGCGGTGCCTGCATCAATGCCGGCCCGGGCGTCAGCACCCGAGCCGACCAGGTGACAGTCTCGGCCGTGAACCGCAATTTCCCCGGCCGCAGCGGCCCGGGCCAGGTCTGGCTGGCCAGCCCCGCCACCGTCGCCGCCAGCGCCTTCGCCGGGAGGCTCTGCAGCTTCGAGGAACTGATTCGTAACCCTTAGATGGACGTCCCCCCTTGCCCTTCACCCTTCCAGCCTCCACCGCCCCTACAATGACCCGCAGGACACTGCTGGGAGGCCTCGGTCTCGCGGGACTGGTGAGCGGGGGCCTCCTCTGGCATTGGCGTCCCCATCGCTGGCGACCGGGCTTCACGGTCCACCTGCTGCCGCCGGATCCCTCCTCCGATGAACGGGATCTTATCTCCGGGCTGCAGTGGGTCATCCAGGCCCATCTGGCCAGCCTTGGACCGGCCTGCGTGGTGGGGGTGCCGGGCCCCGACAACCTCCTTCCATCGGTTCGACGGGCCTTCCAGCTCCAGCTCCGCCCCAGTCGCCAGGGAGGCTTGCTGAGCCTAGCCAGCAGGTGGCGCCGCCCGGGAGGCCCCTGGAACGAAGTCCCCGGGACACCCGAAGCTCCGCGCCAGGCCCTGTCCACTTTTCTGGCCGCCCTGCCTGAACCCTTCACGGCCGATCGGGAAGCGCACTTTCTGCCCCGATCGCCCGAACTCGCCTGGGAGCTCTTCGAGCTCGCCTCCACCCGCACACCCCTGTCCCAGCGGGTCGGCCTGAGGACGCGGCTGGATCGCCTGGTGAGGAAAGAACCCGACTGCGCCCTGGCCTGGTGCCTCCTGGGCAGCGCTGCCCACCAGGATCTTCTGATCCGGCCCGACTGGACACTGGAGGACCGGGCCCTGGCCGAGGCCTGCCTGAACCGGGCCCTCGAGCTCGTGCCAGGCCTCCCCCTCGCGGCGGGCGAATCGGCCCAGCTGTTCTCGGATTTCGGGGAGAACAGGGCGGCCCTGGGGGTGCTGTCCCGCGCCATCCGCTTCCATCCCAACTCGGAGGTGCTGCTCCGTCGCCTCGCCTACTCCGCCCGCAACGCGGGGCTCCTGGACGTGGCGCGCTCCGCCCTCCTCAGGCGCGAGGCCTGGGTGGGCCAGGTGGGGGGCATCGAGAACGCACTCCTCTACCTCGGAGAGAGCAGGCGTTTCGAAGAAGGGATCCTCACGCAGGTGAAGGCCGAGGGCTGGAGTCCCTCCCACCGCTTCTTCATGGGCTATGCAGCCCTGGTGCGAGGCGACCGGAACGAGTCCCTTCGGCGCCTCCGGGAAACCGGGGGCGTGTGGAGCGAATCGCGCTTCGGACGCCTGGGGTTCACGCTCTGGACCTTCCTGGAAGGGCGTACCCAGGATTCCCTGGCAGCCCTGGAGGGACTGGTCCAGCAGCACCTCACGCTGCGCGCGCCGGACGGGGAATTCATCCTGAAGCTGGCCGAACTGATGGCCCTTCACGGACAGGAGAACCGCGCCCTGGACCTGGCGACCCGAGCCGCCTCCCATGGCTTCGGCTGCGTGCAGTGGTACGAGCAGAGCCCCCTGCTGGCCTCGATCCGGGGTTTTCTTCGGTTCCAGGCCCTTCTGCACACCCTGAGGGAGCGCCAGGCGACCCTGGCCGATCATTTCCCCCCGGGCGCATTCGGGTTCTGAGGGCGCGCACGGAATCCCATGTTCCGGGAAGGTTCCTGAACTTGCGCTGCCGCCCCGGCATCCAAGACCCATGGGCCCTCGGCCCCTGGAGATGCCATGTTCGACCCCCAGACCGCCCTCGGCGCCCTCCTGGAAGCCTCCCTGGGGAGCCGCCGGGCCTCCGCTCTTTTCGAGAGCCTGGAGATCCACCCGTCCCTGCTCGCAGCCAGGACCGACAAGGTCTCACAGGGGGTCCTGGCCATGGCCATGAACATGACCCTCTTCGAGGAGGTGCAGCGGAGGGTGCCGGCCGCCGAAGCCTACGTGCAGGATCAGGTGCATTCGGGCCGCAGGGTCGTCTTCGACCACGGCGCCCTGCGCACGGTTCTCGCGCCCAGCGGCGCCTTGCCCGAGGGCCAACAGGCCTTCACCCGTTTCCTCGAGCCCCTCGGCTACGCCCTGAACGGCACCTATCCCCTGGACCACCTGGCCATGACGGGCCGCGCCTTCGCCCACCGGGATCTGCCCGAAGCCATCCCCCAGTTCTTCCTCAGCGAGCTCCATCCCGGGCGGTTCAGCACCGCCTTCCAGAGCGCCACCGCCCGGGTGCTCGCCACCGGCCGGGATCCCCTGCCCCCCTGGGCCTTCCCCCTGCTGGAGGAACTGCAGGCCACCGGCGAACTGCCCTGGGAGGCCGCCCTGCGCCTGCTGCCCAACCTCGTGGCCTGCTTCGATCGTCAGCACGGGCCGCCCGATCTCGCGGACTACGAGACGCTGCTGGCCGAGAGCGCCGAGATGGCCTGGATCGCCACCGAAGGCAACGCCTTCAACCACGCTACGGACCGGGTGCCGGACGTGGTGACCCTCACCCAGGAACAGCAGCGCCTGGGTCGGCCCATGAAGGAGGACGTGGAAGTCTCCGTTTCCGGCCGCGTGCGCCAGACGGCCTACCGCGCCGCCGAGGTCGATCGGCTCTTCAGGGACGCAGAGGGGAGGCTGGTCCTGCACCGGGTGCCCGGCTCCTTCTTCGAATTCATCACCCGCCAGCGTGAAGCGGACGGCAGCCTCGATCTGCGCTTCGACGCGTCCAACGCCCAGGCCATTTTCAAGATGACGTCCTCCGGAGCGCGCTGAGATGACCGGACTGAACAGCGCACTGACGGCCCTCCTGGGGGCCGGGGCCGTCCTCACCGAGGGCCCGGATCTGGAGAAATACGAGCAGGGCTGGAGGTACGGAGCCGGCAAGGCCCGCCTCGTGGTGCGCCCCTCCACCACCGAGGAGGTCTCCAGAGTCCTGGCCCTCTGCTTCGCATCCGGCGTGCGCGTCATGGCCCAGGGCGCCAACACGGGCCTGGTGGGCGCCTCCGTCCCCGATGCCAGTGGCGAGATTGTGGTGCTCAGCCTGGAGCGCCTGAACCATGCCATCGAGCTCGACCTCCTGAACCGCACCGCCCGTGTCGAGGGCGGCGTGCTGCTCTCCCAGCTCAACGCGGCGCTGGATGCACATGGGTTGGTCTTCCCAGTGGACCTCGGCGCGGATCCGCAGATCGGCGCCATGGTGGCCACCAACACAGGCGGCACGCGGCTCCTGAGATACGGAGATGTGCGCCACAACCTCCTGGGCGTGGAGGTGGTGCTCGCGGACGGCACGGTGCTCGACGCGCTGAAGAGCCTCCGGAAGGACAATACCGGCCTCGATCTCAAGCAGCTCTTCACGGGAACGACGGGCCTCTTCGGCGTCATCACCCGGGCCGCACTGAACGTGGTGCCCATCGCCCGCCAGCGGGTGACGGCCCTGGTGGGCTGCGGATCGGGCGACGCCGTGCTGGCCCTGCTCCAGCCCCTGGAGCAGCGGGGTCTCGAAGTGCTCACGGCCTTCGAGGTCATCTCCGCCGAAGCCCTGCGTAGCGTCTTCACCCACCAGCCTCGCCTGCGGAACCCGTACGGAAACGGGGGGCTTCCGGCCTATACCGTGCTCGTGGAGCTGTCCTCCACCCTGGAGACTGCGCACCTGGATCTGGGCGAATTCCTGGAGGAGACCCTGGCGCGCCACCTCGAAGATGGCGCAGGCGAAGGGGTGTCGGATGTCTTCATGTCCCGGCCTGAGGAGGCCTGGGAGCTCCGCCACCATGTCTCCGAGAGTCTGCGGCGCGAAGGGCGCGTGCTGGGCCTGGACATCTCCGTGCCCCGCTCGAAACTGCCCGCCTTCACGGAGACCGTCAGGGCCTGGGTGAACGCGGAACACCCCTATCTGCGGATCTGCGATTTCGGCCACTGGGGCGACGGCGGGACCCATCTCAATCTGGTCTGGCGCCCCGAGGAGGCCCCGATTCCGCCGGAGGAACTGATCCTGGCCGTCCAGAGGAGGGTCTACGATCTGGCCGTCCTGGAGTTCGGGGGCAGCTACAGCGCCGAGCACGGCGTGGGCCCCCACAACCAGCGCTTCTACGATGCCTACACGCCCGCCCCAGTCAAGGCTGTCTGCGCCACACTCAAGGCGCACTTCGATCCCCGGGGCAGGCTCGGCACCGCGCGGCTGGGGTAGGTAGACTCAGGGTATGAATCCCACGACTCTCGCCGCCCTCATGTCCGCTCTCCGGAAACCGGAAACGGGCTGTCCCTGGGATCTGAAGCAGGACCACCAGACCCTGGCCAAGTATCTGCGGGAGGAGGCCGCCGAGACACTGGACGCCCTGGCCGCCCACGTGCCCGGGGATCCCGAGAAGGAGCGGCACCTCTGCGAAGAGCTGGGCGATCTCTGGCTCCAGGTGGTCTTTCACGCCCAGCTCGCCGGGGAGCGGGGAGCCTGGGACATCCGCGACGTGGAGCGGATGATCGTGGAGAAGCTCATCCGGCGCCATCCCCACGTCTTCGAAGAACGCGTGGTGGCCGACGCCGACGAGGTCCTCGTCAACTGGAAGGCCATCAAGCAGGAAGAGAAGGCCGAACTGGGCCACGACACCTCCCCGCGCCTCATGGACGGCCTTGGGAAATCGCTCTCCCCCCTGGACGAGGCCCTGGAGATCGGGAAGCGCTGCGCCAAGGTGGGCTTCGAATGGCCCGACATGGAAGGCGTGCTGGACAAGGTGAAGGAGGAGATCGGCGAACTCCAGGCCGAGAGCAGTCCGGAGCGGGTGGAAGAGGAATTCGGCGATGTGCTCTTCTCCCTGGTCCAGTGGGCCCGCAAGATGGGCGTGGATCCCGACCGCGCGCTGCGGCGCCAGATGCAGCGGTTCAAGGGCCGCTTCGAGCACGTGGAGGACTTCGCCCTCGAGCACGGCGGCTGGGAGCAGCAGGATCTGGCGCGCCTGGAGGCTGCCTGGCAGGAGGCCAAGGCGCGCGCCAAACGCGGTTGAACCCGGGTCCCGACCCCGAACCCGGGGACTTGGCCAGGGAAGGACGGAAATTTATGGACAGGGATGAAGGGGATGAAAGTGCTTTTGAGAGTGAGCAGTCCTGATCGGCAGGACTGATACCGATTCGCATTCCATGACCGTGAATGTCGTCGGGCGTTCGGAGTTGCTCCGCATCCAGCCTCGGCCCGCGCCGCACGCCTTCGCGGGCAGGCCGGTCTATCCGTTGCTGCTGACAGCAGGTCCCAGCGCCCGCCGGAGTGACTCCCCGGAGGCGAGTTCAGTCGCCCCGGGTCGGAATCCCCTTCATCCTCTGCATCCCTGCTCTTCAGCCTTTCCCCCCGCGCGCGGCTTAGAAGAACACCCGGGAGAGGAGATAGGCCACCACGGTGGAAACGGAAACACCAATAAACCCGGGGATCATGAAGCTGTGATTGAGAAGGTATTTGCCGATCCGCGTGGTGCCCGTGCGATCCATGTTGATGGCGGCGAGATCGCTGGGGTAGAAGGCGAAGAAGAAGTAGGCGTAGCTGGCCGGCATGAGGCCGAGCAGCAGGGGGATGGGCAGCCCCAGGGCGAGCCCGAAGGGCAGCATGATCGTGAGGGTGGCGGCCTGGCTCTTCACGAAGGCCGAGACGGCGAACATGGCCAGGGCGAAGGTCCAGGGCGCAAACCTGACCATCACCCCAATATTTCTCACCAGAAAATCCTTGTTCGCGCTCACGAAGGTATCGCTCATCCACGCTATGCCGAAGATCGAGACCACCGCGATCATGCCAGCGGTGAAGACGCTGGAACGGGCGATCTCGGCGGCCTTGACGTTGGTGGCGAACAGGATGAACGCACCGAAGGCCAACATCACGATCTGGACCACCGTGGTCATGGGCACGGGCTTGCCGCCCACCAGGGGCAGCAGGGTCGGGAATAGGGCGAACAAGACGATGGTGAGCACGCCTGCGAAGAAGAGGGCCACGGAGAGCTTCGCGCTCGTGCTGATCTCCTGGTCCAGGGTAGTCACTGAAACATCCAGGGCCTTCCGGAATTCAGGATCCTCCAGACGCTTCTGGTACTCGGGATCCTTGTCCAGATCCTTGCCGCGGTTGAAGCTCCAGGCGGCTGCCGCCAGCACGCCGAGGACACCCGCAGGCAGGGTCACTTTGATGATATCGAAGAGCCCCACGGGATGGCCGCTCTTGGCGGCGAAGGCCAGGAAGGTCGTCACCGCCGCGGCCACGGGGCTGGCGGTGATGCCCATCTGGGAAGCCACGCTGGAGATGGCCATGGGGCGCTCCGGGCGGATCTTCGTCTTCAGGGCCACATCGGAGATGACCGGGAGGAGCGCATAGACGGCATGCCCCGTTCCCACGCAGACGGTGAGGAAGAAGGTCGAAAGGGGCGCCAGGACCGTGACGTACTTGGGGTGGGCCCGCAGCATCCGCTCGGTGAGCTGGACGAGGTAGTCGAGGCCCCCGGCCACCTGCAGGGTGGCCGAAGCCGTCACCACCGCGAGGATGATGAGCATGACCGCGATGGGGGGATCCGAAGGCGCCACCCGAAAGCCGAGGACGAGCACCGCCACCCCGAGACCACCGATGAGCCCGAGGGCAACACCGCCCCGGCGGATGCCCAGGAGGATGGCGCCGAGAACAAGGGCGAGCTGGATCCAGAACATGAACATGCCGACCTCCCGAGAGCCAGGGGGAACGGAGCTCTGGATTCACGCCCTCGCCCCAGACAGGCAGCAGCTTAATCCAGCCCTGTTCCCAGGCAAGAAAAAACATTCCGCCTCGCGGATCCCAATCCGTCTTCCCCCATGCACCTCCAAGGGCGCTTGTGCGAACCTGGGGATGGCCCCTGCACTCCTCCCACCGAGAGCCCCTTGAACGCACCTCCCTTCTATGTCGTCACGCTCAGCCATCCCACCTGGGAGGAGGCCGTGCGCTGCGCCCAGGACCTGCCCCCGGAGGCGCTGCCCGAGCTGCGGCTGGATCTCTTCCCGGAATACGATGCGGCCGCCCTCGTGTCGTCCCTGGCCCGGCGCTGCCTCGTGAGCTGTCGGCGGAACAGCGAGGGGGGCCAGTGGCAGGGCACCGAGGCCGATCGCCTCGCCAGGCTCCACTGCGCCCTGGGGGCCCGCCCCGCCTGGCTGGATCTGGAATGGGATCTGGAGGCTTCCGAGGAGATCCTTCAGCACCGTCCTCACACTCGTCTGCTGCGCAGCGTGCATGTACCGGAAGGCGTCTTCGACCTGGATTCGCGCCTGGACAGGCTACCCGAGGGGGATGCCTACAAGTGGGTGGGCGTCGCCTCGCGGCTGTCGGACAATGCCCGCCTGAAGCCGGCCCTGGCCAGGGCCCGGAACCACGGCCTCCAGCTCTCCGCCTTCCTGACAGGCCCCAAGGGTCTGCCCAGCCGCTGCCTCCAGTCGGCCTGGGGCGGGACCTTCACCTATGGCGCTCCCGATGACGGGCCCCCCGCCGCGCCCGGCCAGCTGCCCCTTTCCCTGATGCGGAGCTGGCGCCTCCACCGGCTGCACCCGGGCTTCTCCCTCTGCGGGGTGCTGGGCGATCCCGTCCTGCACTCCCGGGGGCCCGCCTTCCACAACGCGCGGTTCCAGAGGAACTTCAAGGACCTGCTCTACCTCCCGCTGGAGACGGGAGACGCCCAGGAGGCCGGAGAAGCCCTGGAGGATCTGGACATCCTCGGGGCCAGCCTCACGGCCCCCCTCAAGGCATCGCTGCCGGCGCGCCTCGGCCTCCAGGGCCCCCTCAACACGATCTGGCGCAGGACTCCGAAGGATCCCTGGCAAGGCGCGAACACAGACGCCGAGGCCCTTGGACAGCGGGTGTCCAAACTGCCGAAGGGGCCGGTCCTCCTCCTAGGGGACGGGGGCGTCGCTGCGACCTCCAGAGCCACCCTCGAGCGCCGCGGATTCACCGTCCTCCAGGCCTCCCGCCGCCATCCCCTGGAGCCCGAGACAGTCGCCGCCTTGGCCCCTGGGGGAGTGATCCAGGCCACGAGCCTGGGCATGGAGGAATCGGATCCTCCGCCGTTTCCGGAACTCCTGGAGGCCGCCCGGCCCTCCCTCCGCTGGGCGGCGGAATGGATCTACAAGTCCGATACGGCCTTCGCCCAGTGGATCAGGGCGCAGGGGCTGGCCTTGATCGAGGGCGCGGAACTCTTCGAGGCCCAGGCCGAGGCCCAGTCCCGGCGGTTCATCGAAGGGTGCGGCTAGAGAGCCAAGGCAAGGATCTTGTCGTGCTGCGGATCCTGGCCGATGGAGAAGAGGTGCCAGCCCACATCCCTGAACCCGAATTTCCGGTAGAAAGCCTGGGCGCGGTGATTGTGTTCCCAGACGCCCAGCCAGAGCGTGGACGCCCCCTGGGTTCGGGCGGCAGCGAGGCAGCCCTCCATCAGGACCGCCGCAATGCCCTTGCCATGCCATTCCTGAAGCACGTAGATCCTCGCCAATTCCAGAGGGTCATCTCCGGTGACGCAGGGTTCGGGAGGGCCCGGCCGGAGCAGGGAAAAGCCCACAGCCGTTCCGGAGATTTCAGCGAGGCAGTACGTGTTGGCGCGGTCCTCCAGTTCCGCACGCTGGAAGGCTTCGCCGTAGGTCCGTCCCAGGAAGGCCGCCAGATCTTCGGGACGATTGAAGGCCTGGAAGGTCTCCCGGAAGGTCCGCTCCCCCAGCTCCGCCAGGGTCGCAGCATCGGTCAGGGTCGCCTCGCGAAGTCTCAGGGCCATGCCCGATTCTAGCCGCGGAAGGCTGATAGCCTAGGGGCATGCGCCTTCTCATCGTGGAAGACAAGGACAGCTTCCGGCGTCTGCTCGTGCAGGCGCTGGAGGGCTCGGCCTGGGAGGTCGTGGCGGTGGGCAACCCCCTGGATGCCTTCGAGACTCTGCGCCGGGACACCTTTGAAGCCATGGTGACGGATCTGCGCCTGCCGGGCTTCAGCGGCCTGGAGCTGCTGAAGCGCGCCAAGCGGATCCAGCCGGGGCTGCGGGTGGTCCTGATGAGCGCCTTCGGCGAGCCCAGGGACATCGTCGAGGCCATGCGCCATGGTGCCGACGATTTCCTGGGCAAGCCCTTCGATCTGGATCTCTTCCAGGAGGTGCTGGAGCGCCTGCGGGCCCTGGTGGGAGCCCCGCCCCCGGACCCCCGGGAGCCCTGGATCGCCCAGAGCCCTGCCCTGCGGGCCCTGGACGAAGACCTTTCCCGGGCCGCCGAAAGCGGGGCGAACACCCTCTTCCTCGGGGAACGCGGCGTCGGGAAACAGCGTGCGGCCCGTCGGCTCCACAGCCTCCGCCATGCCGCGGCCCCCTTTCTCGCGCTCGCATCGGAGAGCCTCGGCCCGGAAGGCCTCGAACCTGCTCAGCTGGAACTCCTCAAGGGGGGCAGCCTCTTCCTGGCGGACCTGGAGACGCTCCCTGCCCCCTCCGTCCCGGGACTCCTGCGGGCCCTGGAAGGCGAGGCGGGCCGCAGAATCCACTGGATGGCGGGCGCCCGGGACCTGGTCTCGCTGGCCCCGGCGGTGCGGGATCGCCTCGGGGTGCTCTGCTTCCCGCTGCCCCCCCTCCGGGAGCGGAAGGAGGACATCCTGCCCCTGTTCCGGATGTTCCTGGAGGCAGGAGCGCGGGAAGCAGGCCGCCCGACCCCCCACATCGATCGGGCGGCCGAACGGGAACTGCTCACGCGGAACTGGCTGGGGAACGTGCGCGAACTGGCCTGGTGCGTCTCCCAGGCCCTGCGCACCCAGGAGGGCGCCGTGCTCGGCACCCTGCCCTACCTGTCCTCCGGGGTCGTCGATTCGCCGCTCTGGGTCCCCTGGCCGGAACCCGACACCCTCGACGCGATGCAGGCCACCGTCGGCAAGGCCGCCGAGGCACAGCTCCTGCGGAGGGCCCTCCAGGCCCACGGGAACGATGTCGCCCTCACCGCCGCCGCCCTCGCCATCACGGCCCGGACGCTGGCCCAGCGCCTGCGCGAGCACCGGATCGCCATCGACTAGGAACAGGAACCATGCCCAACGCTCAGTCCCCCCCCATTTCACCCGAAGCCCTGCGAGGGTGTGCCCGCGTCGGCATCGAGGCCCTCTGCCGCGTCATCGTCGGCAAGGACTCCCAGGTCCGGCGGGCCGTGGCCGTCCTCCTTTCCGGGGGACACCTTCTCCTGGAGGACCTGCCCGGCGTGGGGAAAACCACCCTGGCCAAGGGCCTCAGCCGCCTCATGGGCGGGAGCTACCAGCGCATCCAGGGCACCAACGACCTCCTGCCCTCCGATCTGTTGGGCGTGAACCTCTGGGACGGCCCCTCCCAGTCCTTCCGCTTCCATCCCGGTCCGGTCTTTGCAAATGTGCTGCTGCTGGACGAACTCAATCGCATCGGGCCCAAGACCCAGAGCTCCCTCCTGGAGGTGATGGTCGAGGGGCAGCTGACCCTGGACCGGAGCACCTACCGCCTGCCCGAGCCCTTCTTCGTCATCGCCACCCAGAACCCCATGGATCATTCCGGCACCTTCCCCCTGCCCGAGAGCCAGCTCGACCGCTTCGCCTGCGTGGTGCACCTCGGCTATCCGGACGCTGGCGCCGAGCGGCTCGTGCTCACGGGTCAGGCCGGCGCGGAATGCCTGGAGGGCTTGGCGCCGGCCATGGAACTCCAGGACTGGCAGACCGCCCAGGCCTCGGCCAAGGCCGTGCAGGTTTCCGGCGCCATCCTGGACTACGTGGAACGCGTCGTCGCCCGCATCCGCAAGGACGGGGGCTTCTGTTCCACCCGGGCCGTCGGTCACTGGCTGAGGCTGGCCAAGGCCGAGGCCTGGCTGGAAGGCCAGGCCTTCCTGACGCCGGACGATCTCCAGAAGACCATGGGCGATGCCATGGCCCACCGGGGCACGATGGATGAGCGCCGCCTCAACCGCGATGAGCGCAGGGAGCAGCTTTCCCGTGTCCTGCGGGAGATCCCCGTGGGATGGAAGCCATGAGCACGGAAGACCCGGAAGCCTTCGGCATCGGAGAGATCCTCCGAGCCGCCCGGGTGGACAAGGGCCTCAACCAGCCGACCCTCGCCCGGGAACTGCGGATGCCCCTGCATCTGCTGGCCGCCATCGAGGCCGAGAACTGGGCGCAGGTACCTCCGGGAAGGGAACGGCCCCTGGCGCGAAGAATCGCTGCGCACCTGGAGATTGATCTCACCCTTCACGCCGAGGCCTGGGAGCAGGTGCCGGGCGGACCGCCCAAGGATGTGCCGGACCCCGGGCGAGAGCGGGTGGAGCAGATGCTCATGGGCACCCTGACGCTGGGTAGCGTGGCACTCTTCCTCTGGCTCGTGGTGCCAGGCAGGGATATCAAGGGCAGCGCGGCCCAGCGCGAGCCCAACAAGGGCTTCACCCCTGCGGCGGTCTGGGTCCCGAAGACACCCCCGACCCCCTATCCCGTGCTCGGCGAGGTGCTCCCGGAAGCCCCGGTGACCGCCGAGGGCATCCTCGTCAGCCTGCGCGCCATGGATGCCTGCCTGGCCCGTATCGCGAGCCAAGGGGAGAACCTCTCCCACCCCATGCACGTTTCCGAACCGTGGATCCTGCGGGTCAAGGGTCCCTTCACCCTCGACCTCGAGAACGCAGGCGTCGTCACCGTCGAGGTCGCAGGGCGGCGCATCAACCACGGCGGCGCGGTCGGTGAACCCTGGTCCGCGCGCTTTGACGAGGAAGGACGCTGGATCCTGCCGGTGGAGGCTCCGCCGAGGCTCCCCCTCCACGTTCCCCAGACCGATCCCGAAACATCCCCCGAGGAGTGACATGCACCCATTGGTAGCGCAGTTCATCGCCGGCCAGCTTCCGGAGCCCATGGCCCAGGCGCTGGTGGGTGGAGGGCTCCCCATTCCCCTCCTGGATCTGCTCCAGGCGCTGAGCCACGCGGTCTACCAGGAGACTCCCTTCGCCGAGAAAGCGAAGGAGACCCTGGCCAGCATGCCCGACAGCCTCCTCTCCAACGCCATCATCGGCCCGGTGGAACCACCGGATCCCCTCGGCCTCATCCTCATGTACCGGAAGGACCCGGGTCTCCTGGAGACGGCTCTCCTGCACGAGAGCCTCCATTCCGACTGGATGGAGCGCGTGATTCCCTTCCTCCCGGGCTCGGTGCTGGAGATCCCCCTCAACAACCAGGTCTTCTGGATCCAGCGGCCGATCATCCTCGATCTCATCGAGCAGCACCCCGATGCCGTCTACAACATCAAGCGGAGGATCCAGGAATTCCGCCGGGATGTGCTCCGCCAGATCTCGGATGAGATCGCCCAGGACCGCCTCGAGATCATCGATGACGTCGAGGCCGGCAAGCTGGACAAGGCCTGGGCCGAACTGCCCATTCCCGCCCAGAACTTGGAAGAGGAGCCCGAATCCGAGATCGCCCGCTCCGCCCGGTTGCTGAGCCCCATTCTCGACAACGAGGGCCAGGAGATCTCCCTGTCGCTCACCCAGCGCGTCATGAAGCTGCGCACCAACCAGAAGATCATGCTCGCCCAGAAGGGCGGGAAGGAAGAGCGCACCCTGCTCATCCGGGAATCGAACCGCCTGATCCAGACGGCCGTCATCCGGAACGGCCGCATCACGGAGGGCGAAGTGACCTACATCGCCCAGATGCGGACAGTGCAGGAAGAGGTGCTGCGCATCATCTCCCAGAACCGGGAGTGGATGAAGAAGTACCCCATTGTGCGCAATCTCGTCCAGAACCCCCGCACACCCATCGCCATCGCGCTGAACCTCCTCAAGCGGATCAACGACTTCGACATGAAGCTGATGGTGAAGGACCGGAACATCGCCGAGTTGCTGCGCCGAGAAGCGAAGCGATACATCGAGAACAAGCGGGATGGCAAGGGTTGACCGGGGATCGCGCCTTTCGAACCCGATACCATTCTCGTCCCCGGATCGGTTGCACAAATATTTCAGCACACGAATGAAACCCTGATTCTCAAGGCTACCTTCGAAATCCGCAGGGCGATCTCCTCAGAGGCTGCGGAAAACCCACCCAGGCCCGTCGTATGCTGAATCCATGCGCTCTGTCGACCCCACCCCCGACCCGGGAAATCCCACCTTCAAGGCATTCCTGGACTTGCTCGAGGGCGAGGCCCCCGAGGCTCTCGTCCTCCAGGAGATGCTGAGCCGCCTGGAGGCGGAGCGACTCACCGAAACGGCCCTCGCCATGCTCCGGAAGCATCACTCCCGCTCGAACCTGCGTAGGGACCCCCGGTGGAACGGCCTTCGCCTCGCCCTCGAATCCGCTGCCGAGCAGGCCCGCCGCCTGAGGCTCCACCAGTGGCACCTGGACCCCAGCCGCCGGACCTTCCGCTGCCGATTCGAAGTGCGGTCCCCGGCCAGTGAACTCAACCCGTCTGCACTGCTTCACAACCTCGTGCAGATCCTCCTCGAAGCCGGACTGCCGGTGGCCATGGGCCTGGAGAAAACGCCCCGGCCCATGGTCACCCTGGGCCCCCCGCTGCCTCTGGGAGCCGAAGGGATGGGCGAATGGGCGGACTGCGTGCTCCGCGAACCGAGCGACATCCCTGCGGAGGAATGGCCATCCCGCTTGAACGCGCACTGCCCCCCCGGCTTGAAATTCCTGGAAGCCCACCTCGTTCCCAACCACAGTTCCACGCTGCTGGAACTGGCCCGGGAGGCTCGCTGGCACTGGAACTGCCCCGAGGACCTGCGAACCACAGCCAGGCTCCGCCTGGAGGCCTTCCTCCGCGCCAGCAGCTTCGAGATCGAGAAGACGGGCAAGGTGGACGGCCGCAAGGGCGTCAAGCGCCTCGAGGTGCGAGCCTTCATCACGTCCATGGAGTGGCATGAGGACACGCTGGCCTTCTCCACCCGGATCGCACCCGGTGAAGTACCGAGTCCCCTGAAACTGCTGGCCGGGATCCTGGGCGTGGACCCTGGGCGGATCAAGGGCCTCTGCCGCCTGGAAGTCCTCCTGGCCCAGGACCCGCGCCTGTGCGAATCCCACAAGTACGAGCCCAAACTGCACAACATCTACGAAGACGCCGTGCTCCTGGAATCCGACGGCCCCGTCAGGCTCCCGGCGGAAGACGACGACGAACTGCTGCTGGACCGTTGATTACACGCCGTCCGAAGCCACCTCAATGGCCCGCTGCCAGAGGTGCCGGGGATCCTCGCTCATCAGCCAGGCGGGATTCAAGGGCATGATCTTCCAGGCTCCCTGGCTCATCTCGGCATCGAGTTGGCCGGGGCCCCAGCCCGCATAGCCCAGGAAGAGGCGGTACGTGGCCTCCGGATCCAGCAGCAGGGATTCCAGCAGGTCCTTGCGGAAGCTCACGAAGTCCGTGAAATCGAGGACCGTGTCCTCCTCCGCCGGCAGTCCGCCCCGCACGAGAATGATGCCCCGCTGGGGTTCCACGGGACCGCCGCGAAACGCCGTCGAGCGTTCGTCGCCCGCGAAGGTGATGTGGCTCTCGGCGCAGATCTGGGCCAGATCCAGTGGCAGGGGGCGATTCAGCACGATGCCCATGGCGCCCTGCTCGTCGTGCTCGATGAGCAGCACTACCGTATGCAGGAAGTTGGGGTCCAGCAGCAGAGGATTCGCCACGAGGAGACAGGGGGCCCGGAGATTCATCCCGGCCATCATAGCGCGACGGGAGGAATTTTCTCAGCCATGGCCCCAAAGGGACTCGCCGCTCTATCCTGCTGGGATGTCCATTGCTTCCGCAGGCCCCCTCCGCATCCTCGCCTCCGGCCTCAGGCAGATCCAGCAGCACCCGTTCCTCGCCACGGGCATCGTGACCCTGGGGACCCTTCTCTCCGCCTTGGCGCCCCTGCTGCAACTCCGCCTGGGCCTGCCCGATGACCTCGTCACGGAATCCGCCCTGGGCTTCGCCGCCATGATCCCCCTGGAGCTCTACTTCGTGCCGCGCTTCCTGGCCCTCCTGGACGCGGAGACCACGAACCGTCCCGAGAACCCGGTGGAGCACTGGAGGGAACGCTTCGAGGAGCGCTGGCTGAAGGCCTTCGGCACCCGCATGTTGCTCTCGCTTGCCGTGGGCCTGGGATTCCTACTCATTCTGCCGGGCCTGGTCATCCTCCTGGCCTTCGGCTGGGCCCCTCTCAGGGTGCTTCTCCGGGGAGATTCGCTGCCGAACGCCCTGCGCAGCAGTCTGGCCATCATGGCCAGGACCTGGCGGCAGGTGCTGGGGACGGGCCTGGTCCTCCTGGGAGGCTTCCTCCTTCTCGGCCTGGCCTTGGTGGTGGTCATGCAGCGGCTGGCGCCGGATCCCAGCCTCTGGCAGCGGTTGACCCACCCCGCGATCTGGGCAGGGCGCTTCCTGAGCGGCCTGCTCGAACTCATCCTGAGCACGAGCCTCCTCGCCCTCTACACCGCCGTGGAACCCGTGCTGGACGAGCCCCAGCCAGAGGCCTGAGGGTTCAGCCCTCGTCCTCCTCCAGGTAGCCGGGATCCTCGATCTCCACCATTTCCCCGGCTTCCAGGCGGCGCCTTACCTCCTCTGTGGGAGGGCACTCCAGCCAGCGAGGATCAAGGCGGGGATTGAAGAAATGCTGGGATGCCTCGCCCGCTTCGAAGGCCTCCCGGGTGCGCCAGAGATGGATCCATCCGATGCGGTTGACCCGAGCGAAGATCGTCATGGCCGCTCCCTCATTTCCGGAAATACGCACGGATGCTCTTCACCAGGGCCTCGGCATAGCGTTCGCGGAATTCCGGGGTCTTCAGATCCTTCGCGTCCTCCTCGTTGGTGAGGTTGGCCACCTCGATGAGCACCTTGGTGCTGGCGCGGCAATGGCTGATGACGGCGGGGACGAAGCTTTTGCCCCCTCGGTGGATCACGTTGCGGATGGGACGGTTGGAATGAATGGGCAGCTTCTCGGACTTGAGGGATTTCAGGATGGCCTCGGCGAAGAGCCGGCTCCGGGCCTCGCCCTGCAGCCTCTCCTTGGCGGAGAAACTGACCTTCCCCCCTCGCTTCAGCTCGGCGACCCGTGCGCCCCTGGAGGCGCCCAGGGAGAAGCGGGCTGGCACACTGGCGGCTCCTGCCACGTAGACCATCGTGCCCCGGGCGCTCGGATGCAGGCTGTCGGCGTGGAGACTGATGAACAGGGTCTTCTGCGCGTCGCCCCTCCGGAGGAAGGAGGCCAGCAAATCGTTGGCCAGCACCCAGCGAAGATGCACGCTCACGGCACTGGGCGATTCCCCATCGTTGGCGAAGGGCGGCGTGGTGAGAATCTCAGCCGAGCGGATCGGCGTGGTGATCGCGTCGCGCACCTGGAAGCCGACGGTCGGGTAGCGGAGGGTCGTGGAGACGATGGCCTCCGTATCCTGCTCGAGAATCCTCCGGAGGCGCATGGCGATATCGTAGACGAAGTCGGATTCCCAGACCCCGTTGGCGGAAGCGCCGATGTCCACGCCACCATGCCCCGCATCCAGCACGATGCAGAGGCCCTTCAGCCTCGGCCCGGCATCGACCCTCGGCGTGCGCCGGACCTCCGCCCGGACCTCCCGTTCTTCCTTCAGCGCCACCGTGCCTTCGGGCTGGAAGGGATCCGAGAGGTGCCGGATCGGGATCTTGATGAGCGTGCCTGGCTGGATCCCCCGCACTTCCTCGATACCGCTGCGGCGGGCGATCTCCAGGGCCAGTTCGTTCACGCCCTTGGGATCCACGCGGTCCGTGTACCGCATGACGACGCTGGAATAGAGGGCCTCGCCCTTCCGCAGGCTGTAGGCCGCGTATTTGCCGGCCCTGTCCTCGCCGAAGGTCAGGAGCCTCCGGTAGGCGGCCACGCGGGCCTCGTCATCGAGTTCATCCTCGGGCTGGCTCCGGTCGAGAATGCCCCGGGCCGTCCCTCCCAGCTCCACGGAAAGCAGTGTCCTCGGCACCCGCCAGAGATCGCCCTTGCCGAGCTTTTCGGGATTCTTCGGGTTGGCACTCCCCAGCTGGCCGTAGTTCTGCCCATGGCCTGTGAAGAGAGCGGCCAGGAGCCACACGGATTCCAGATCTGCCCAGCGAACCCGATGGCGCACCTCCTCCTGGCGCCACTCATCCTCGGGCCAGAGCACCTGGAGCGCCCAGCGCTTGCCTTCGGGCGACAGTTCCTCGAAGGCGAGGCAGCCCTTCGTGGGCGCGCCCTTGGCGCGAAAGGCCCTCGGCAGGCCCGCCCCATCGACCTGAATCCCCTTCCGGAAGACGAGACGGAGCTGCACCGCGCTCCCGCCCGGGGCCTGGGCGCACAGCTCGGCGGGCAGTGGATCCGCCGCGGCCGTGAGGACGGCGGGCAGCAGCAGAAGTGAGACTCGCCTCACTCCTCCCATGGCACCTCGCCTGCGGGAATGCCGTGGAGACTGCTGCGAACCCAGTCGCATAGGGCTGTCTCGAGCGCACTGGCATCCCGGGTGCGGAGTTCCAGGAAGGCGGCAAAGCGCCTTTCCAGATGGCCAACCCCTTCTTCCAGCAGGAAGAGACGGTCCGCCACGCGGCCGGCCGGATCCTTGGACTGGGTGGGCGGGAGCTTCATGGCGCTGGTGTCGAGGGAGGCGGCATTGAGGACGAAGGTCCATTCCATGTCGCCGGAGAGCAGCCGCACCTTCGCCTTGCTGGGACGCATGCCCCGGGACAGCGCCTCGAAGGCCTCCCGGCTCTCCGCGGGGTTGCCCTTGCGCAGCGAGAGTTCCTTCACATCGCCATGTTCGCTGACGAGCTGCACGGCGTCATCGAGAAAGCAGGCGCTGAAATCCCCCTCGACACTGCTGGTGCCACCCTCCGTGAGACCGCGCATCCAGAGCCAAAGCGCGAATTCCTCGCCGAGGAAACGCCCCTGTTCAAGCAACTCCATGGTCATTGTCCAGCCTCTTCCAGTTCAAGATTCAGGGGGTCCAGCGCCATCAAGGATTCCACGGGGATGTGCGGCGTGAGCCGACCCGCGAGGAGCAGCGGCGCCAGCGGCTGCAATTCGCATCCGAAGGACTTCATGAACAGCCCCGTGAGCGCGCCCTGGGTCTTGCTGGAAGACGCGGTGGTCCACAGGATGCCGCCCTTCAGATCCCAGGCCACCTCGATCACCTTGGGGGTGGGCAGGACCTTGCGCAGCAGTTCGACCTTGACCTCGTCCTGGAGACTGAGGCGGGCCTCCTTGCCCACGAAGGCCAGATCCTTCTCCTTCAGCAGCTGCTGAGTGCGCAGATCCACATGGGCCTTGAGCAGGCTCGGCGGGACGCGTCGCGTATCGATCCGCAGCCCGAAGATGGCGAAGCGCTCCTGGACCACCCAGTTCTCGTCGGGCGGGCAGATGAGGGGATTGCGCCAGTCGCACCAGCCCAGGCGTTCCTCCTCGAGGCCGTCCTCGAAGGGCCGGAAGTGGTCCTGCTTGAGGCCTTCCACCAGGTCCTGTTCACCCGGAACCGGCCCCAGCACGAGAAAGCGACGAAGAGAGAGAGATCCCTGAAGAAGGCTCATGTCCTGCCCGAAAAAATGCGCCCGATGCGGGCGATAACACCATTGCCGTTGGTTCCGATCGTCCCCGTGTCGGGGTTGGAAAGGCGGATCTCCTCACCGGGGAGGGCCAGGGGAAAGGCCGGATCGTCCAGGCTGAGGAGGAGACCCGTGATGTTGTCCCGGCCACCATGGTCCAGGGCCGCCTCCAGCATGAGTTCGAGACTGCGGCGGGGGGAGTAGCCGCGCTCCAGGATGTTCTGGATCTCCTCATCGCCCACTTCACCGTGGAGACCGTCGCTGCAGATCAGGAGGCGGTCTCCCCTCCGGAGAGCGACCTTCCCGATCACCGCCTTGATGGGCATGGGACTGCCCAGGGCCTGGGTGATCATGCTCCGCTGGGGGTGGGTCCTGGCCTGATCCTGGGTGAGGAATCCCGACGTGATCATGTCGTTGACGAGGGTCTGATCCTTGGTCAGCTGCAGGAGACGAGGCCGCCGGTAAAGATAGGCGCGACTGTCCCCCACCTGGGAGAGATAGAGATGGCCGTTCCAGATGACAGAGGCCGTGAGGGTGGAGCCCATGCCCCGGGCAGTGCGATCCGCGTCGGAGTATCGCAGGACGGCGGCACTGGCCTCCTCGGAGGCCCCCAGCAGCGCCCGGACCAGGCCCTCTTCCGTGGCCGAGGCCGCAGGGAAGCGTCCCCAGTGCCCGAAGAGGCCTACGGCGATGGAAGCGAGTCCCTCCCGGCTGGCGATCTCCCCCGCCGCGGCGCCCCCCATCCCGTCGGCGACGGCCGCCAGCAGGCCGACCTGACAGACCTTGGGGGTGCGGCTGAGGGAGTTGACGTGAGGCTCTTCGCCGTCCAGGGCGCTCACCAGATAGGCATCCTCGTTGTTCTTGCGGACTCGACCCTGGTGGGTGATGGCGGCGTAGTCGATCAGCATGAAAGAATCGTCTCTGCGTGATGGGAGCGGAAGAATGGACAGGGGGTTCGGCGAATCCACCGGTCCCCTGGCTTGCTCGGGTGCGAACCTTCATCATATCCCCTGGAGGCCTCCATGACCGAAGCAACGCGTGAACTCGATCTCCTGGTCATCGGGGCTGGCCCCGCAGGCATCGCCACGGCCGTAGAGGCCAGGCGGGCGGGGATCGAGCGCATCCTGCTCCTCGAGAAGGGGACGACCCACAGTTTTTCCATCGAGAAGCTCTACACGCCCGGGAAACGCGTCGACAAGGTCTACCAGGGCCAGGAAGTGGAATGCGAGGGGGCGGTCTGCATCGTTGATGGCAACCGCGAGAGCGTGCTCCTGACCCTCGATGCGTTCATCCAGGAGTTCCGCCTTCCCATCCGCTATGACACGGAAGTCACCGCGATCCGCCCCCAGGAGGACGGGACCTTCCAGGTGGAGGATGCCCAGGGCGGCTCCTACCACGCTCGCACCGTGGTCATCGCCATCGGGGTCTACGGGCGGCCCAACCGACCCGACTACGCCCTGCCCACAAGCCTCAAGGGCCATGTCCATTTCGATCTGACCCAGCCGCTCCCTGCGGAGCAGAGCATCCTCGTGGTGGGAGGGGGCAATACGGCCCTCGAATACGTGGCCTACCTCTATGCCGACCATCCCGTGACCCTGGCCTACCGGGGAGAAATCTTCGCCAAGGCCAACGAGATCAACCGGCGGATCCTGGAGAATCTTCAATCCCAGGGAAGGGCCGAGGTCTGGACCCGCACCGACATCGCCTCCCTCCGGGATGCGGGCGAGGATCCCAGAGTCGAAGCGACGTTCCAGGACGGGCAGGTGACCCGCTTTGACCATGTTCTGTTTGCCATCGGGGGCGCGACCCCCCAGGGCTTCCTCCAGCAGGCGGGCGTGGCACTGGAGGGGAAGCATCCATTGGTGGATGAGCGGTTCCACACGCAGGTCCCGGGCCTCTTTCTGGCGGGCGATCTGGTGGCCAGGGGCAAGGGCTCCATCGTGAAGGCCTCCAACACCGGCCACAGGGTGGTCTGGGAAGGACTCTGCAAGGACCATCTGGAGTGCAGGATCCCGGGCCCGGACGCGTCCTGATGGGTCCGCTCGCGATTCTGGGCCCCGGCAACCTGGGCCTCTCGCTGGCCCGCCACGCCGTGGAGCGGGGCCTGGAGGTGCGCCTCCTGGGCCGCGACCTCGCCCACGCCGAAGCGGGCGTACGCCGCGTCCTGACCCAGTGGAAACGAGCCGTTTCCGAGGGGCGCCTGGAGCCCATGGTCTTTCATTCCCGGGCCTGCCGCCTGCGGGCCATGGCCCGCTGGGAAGAAGGCATCGCGGGCGCCTCTGCCCTTCTCGAGGCGCTGCCGGAGGATCTCGCCCTCAAGGCCGAGCACTGGGGGAGGATGGCCGCCGCCTGGCCCCGGGATGTGCTCCAGTTCACCGGAAGTTCCAGCCTGCCCGCCTCCCTCATCCGCCGGGAGGCGGAACTCGGGCCAGGGCTCCAGAATTTCCATCTCTTCGTCCCGGTCCATCGCCACTTGCTCGTCGAACTGGCCACCCCGCCAGACACGCCGGGCCGACTCGCCACGGCGGCCCATCACTTCGCCACCGAGTTGGGACTCCAGGTCGTGAGCATCCGCGAGGGAAAGGGCCTCGCCGCCTCCCGCATGGGACTGGCTCAGGGCCTGGAGGCCATGCGCCTCCTCCAGGAAGGGAGCGGCAGCGCCCTGGACCTGGATCACCTGATGACCCTCGGCTACGGGCATCCCTGCGGCCCTCTCGAGCTCTCCGACAGAATCGGGTTGGACCTCCGGCTGGCCATCGCCCGGTTCATTCACGCCTCCACCGGAGATCCCAGTTTCGTCCCCCCCCGGATCCTCGAGGAAATGGTGGCCAAAGGCGAACTGGGCCGCAAGAGTGGAAGGGGGTTCTTCAGCTGGACCCCGGATGGAAAGAAGCAATGAACCTGTTCCAGATCCTGATCCTGCTCGCGGCCCTATTTGTGGCGCTCTGGGTTGCCTATAGAATCGGGAAAGTGATCCTGCGTCTGGCGGTCGGACTCGTCTTCCTGGGCCTGATCGCCTTCGCGCTCTGGCACTTCGTTTTACGCTAGATCCCCTACCCCCAAAGGAGCCAGCATGGCAGCCATTTCCTGTCCCAACTGTGGTGCAGATCTCACTGCCCCCCAGAGCGTTCGCATCGCCGAATACCAGTTCGGCTATCTCGAGAAGGTCGCTCAGGAACCCATGGAAGGGCCCGGTTTCGCCTACCATTTCGAGACTCCCGACACCTACACGATCCTCTGCACGGCTTGCAAGCGCCTCATCCGCACTCTCCCCCTGCCCAGGAAATAGGTCCCTTGAACCCAGACAGCAAGAGGGCCCCTCGCGGGGCCCTCTTGCTGTTGGTTGCAGTGCCTGCTAGGTCTTGATGATGCGGGGGGTGATGAAGATGAGCAGTTCTGCGTTGCTCTCCTTCTCGCTCTTCGTGCGGAACAGCATGCCCAGAATGGGAATCTTGGACAGGAAGGGCACACCGGTCATGCCGCTGCTGGTGTTGGTGGTATAGACACCGCCGAGAACCGCCGTGCCGCCATCCTTGACAAGGACCTGGGTCTCGATGGCCCTCCGGATGATGGTGGGAGAGCCCTGAACCGTGCGGCTGAAGTCCGCCTCGGACTTCTCCACCTTGATATCCATGATGATGGTGCCGTCGTTGGTGATTTGGGGCGTGACATCCAGTTCGAGATTGGCATCGACGAAGGCCACCGTGATCGCGCCGCCCGCGGCGCCCCCCTGCTGGGAGGGGTAGGGGATCTTCTCGCCGGACAGGATCTTGGCCTTCTTGTTGTTCTGGGTGACGACCTTGGGGCTGGAGACGATCTTGACCTTGCCATCCTTTTCGAGGGCCTGGAGGATGACATTCACGCTCATGCGGTTGCTCAGGAAGGAGACCCAGAACTCGCCTGCGGCGCCCGCGATATCCGTGACACCAGCCTTGCCACCGGAATAGGCGGCCGTGACGGCCTGACCGGAAGCGGGACGGTTGAAGCCACCCGTGCTGTTCCAGGAAGGCCCTGTGCCGCCCACCGTGCCCCAGGGGGCGTCCGTCCCACCGATGGAAAGCTTGGCATCCCCAGAATTCGAGGTGGGCCACTTGACGCCCCAGGCCTGCTCGAAGCCCTTGGAGGCCTCGACCACCCGGGCCTCGATGAGGACCTGCTGGATTTGGACATCCAGCTGGGCGATGAGATCATCAATGAGGAAGATGTTCCGGGGCAGATCCGAGATGATCAGCGTGTTGGTGCGCTCATCGATGATGATGCCGCCCCGCTTCGTGAGGACTTTGTCCAGGATGGGCTTGACCTCGCTGACCTTCGCGAAGGAAAGGGGACGGGTGATGCTCTGAACCTCGCCAGCCAGGGCCTTGGCATCATCCAGGCGCTTGCGATCCTCTTCCTCCTTCTGGAGCTTTTCGACCTTGGCGACGCGGATGACGCCGTTGCTGATCTCCTTGCCCAGTCCCGCGTGTTTCAGGATCAGATCCAGCACCTGGTCCCAAGGGGTATCCACGAACCTGAAGGCAAAGATGCCCTGCACATCCTGATCGGCGATGAGGTTGAGCTTGGCCACCTCCGCGATGAGGCGCAGGAAATCCTGGATGTCCGTGCCCTTGGCATCGATGGTCATCCGGGTCCCGGTGTAGCGCATCTGAGAATCGCCCAAGGTCCTTCCGGCGCGGGCATCCTCGCGAGATGGCCCAGCCTGGGGAGTGGCCGCCTTTTCCTGAGCCATCCCCGGGGTCGTCGGCAGGAGGGCCGAAACCGCGAGGCTGGGCAGAGCCTGGAAGGCCATCCCGACAGCAGGAACCGGCTGAAGGGGCGCCACGAGCTGAGATTGAACAGGAGCAGGAACCGCGACGGCCTCTGTGGCCTGGGCTTTCGCGACCACGACTTCCGTCTCAAGGACGAGCGGAGCCGAGGCGGGAACGGGAATGCCAGGGAGCAACCGGGCCTGCACGGCACCCGAACCGGATTCCAGGGAAACCCTCAGGCCTCCCTCAACGGAGGAAACGGCCACCTGGGTGCCGCCGGCCACCTCCAGCACGATCCTCGTGACGGGGAGCGGATCCGTGGCGAACTGCGCGATCCTGGATTTCTGGATGATGCCCTGGCAGAAGGCGGCAATTTCCTTCCGGGTCACCGAAGTGCCCCGGTTGACCCCGGGGAGGTCCAGCACGATCCGGTGGGGGTTGTTCAGGACCTGCAGTCGCGGCTGTCCGGAGAAATTCGGGATGGACAGATTCAGAACGGTGGCACTGCCGGACTCCAGGGCGGCACCCTGGAGGGTGCTCACCGGAAGCGCGGCCTTCCGTTCGGAGGGTGCGGCCATGAGTGAACCGGACGGGATGGCCGCCAGGACCACGCCCCCTGCAACCAGCATGGAACTCAGGCGAGCATTCATCGTTTTCCCTCCTCGCGCTTGAACGTCTTCACGACTGTTCTGTATACGGATCGATTGGTGGAACTGATATCCCACTGGTGGAAGGTGACAGATTTCTCGTCGATGGCGACGATCTCGCCATCGCGGAACTTGTAACCGATGGGCAGCCTCTTGGTATTGCCCCGGGAATCGGAGACCACCGCGTAGGAGATCCCGCCGGACCTGAGCCAGCCCTTGACGCCGATATCGTCCACCAGATCGCCCTTGCTGGCCTGTTCCACATCCGTGGGGGCGCTGAAGGGATCTCGGATGAGGGAAGCCCGATAGGGAAGCTGCTTCACCTGAATCAATTCATCCTGGGAGGGCATGGGATTGGCCGGGGCGGGGGTGGCAACCGGGGACGCCGCCCCGGCCTTCTCACCCTTCCCGGCCACGGGAGTCTTGGGTGCCTGGGCACCGAGGCCCAGGGTGATCGTCAACAGCGGGAGAATGGAGAGGATGCGTGCCATGGCTGATCAGTCTCCTGCAGCTGCGGTCTTCCCCGCAGGAGCCGCCGCCACAGGGGCAGCGACAGGCTTGGGGGGGGCAGGGTTGTAGACGAAGGCGCTAATGCGGCAGACGATGGCCACGGGCCACAGGGTCTTCCCGGCTTCGCGCCTCATCTGCATTTCGCTGACATTGATAATCTTGTCGTGCCCGGAAATGTGGGACGCGAACTGCCCGAAGGAGTGGTACCCGGCCTTGAAGGTGAACGTGAAGGGATACTCCGTGTAGTATTCCTTCTTGATGGCCCCTTCGACATTGAAGGAGACCTGCTCGATGCCGGCGAGGTCGGCCAGTTTCTTGATGCGATAGGGGATCTCGCCCTTGTCCGTATCCGTGGGCATCAGCTTGATGAGTTCCTCGATCAGCTTCTCCTGCTTGGCCACCTCGACCTTCAGGGTTTCGTAGTTGGCCTTGAGCTGGTAGCCGGTCTTCACTTCTTTATCAAGGGTGGCGATGTTGGCGACAAGAGCCGCGCGCTCGTCCCGCTTGCCGCTGAGGAAGACCCAGGTGAGCACGGTGATGAGAAGCCCCGCGAGCCCGCCGACCAGAATCTGCTTCTGAAGTTGGGAGTTCATGGCTACCTCAGGCTGTGTTCTTCAGATCGAAGGAGATGGTGAATTCCACTACGCCAGCCTTCTTGTTGGCCGTGGGGTAGTTCACGTTCCCGAACCACTTGGATTGTTCGATGAGCTTGTTCCGGAAGAGATTGATGGCCTCGAAGCTGCCGCTCTCCCCCTTGATGGTGAGCGCCATGCCCTTCTGGTTGACTTCCTTGAACCAGACATCGTCAGGAAGCGCATTGGCCAGCTCCTCGAGCAGATGCACGGGGAGCTGCTGGGCCGTCTTCAACCCGAGCATCACCTCTTTCTTCTTCTGGAGCGATTCCTTCTGCTCGCGGAAGGTCTTCTCCAGGGCCGTGTACTTGGCCAGGTCCCTCTTCTCCTGCTCCAGCTTGGCTACCTGTTCCTTTCTCTGCTGGACTTCGCGGTCCAGCATCAGGTAGTAGACGAGCCCGAAGGAGGCACAGACCAGCCCCACGACGAGGCCGGCGATGGGGAAACTGGACCGGCCCGAGCCTTCGCCCTGGGCGTAGACCTGGGCCGGTTCGGCCTTGTCAGGTTTCTTTCCGGTCGCCTGAGCGAGCGTGTCACCAAGAAGATTGATCCTGATCATCGGTCCCCCACTTGGCGCAGCGCCAGTCCGACCGCGATGGCAGCGGAACACCCGATCTCGCGAACGGCTGCAGGATCCACCGAGCGGTCATCCAGCTCGATGAGTTGGAAGGGATTGAATCGGTCGACCGAGACCCGAAGACGGTCCCCAAGAATATCGGTGAGTCCGGCGACCTTGGCGCTGCCCCCCGAGAGGAGAACCCGGTCGAGACGATCCACCTTGAAACTGGAACGGAAGAAATCGATGGTGCGGCCGAGTTCGTCGGCAAAGGAATCGGAAATCGCGGAAAGAGAAGGCTCGACCTCTTCCGACGTCCGCCCTTCGGCAGATTGCCCCTGCTTAAGCAGTTCGGCCCCCTCCCTGGATACGCCCCAGTCCTCCATGAGCTTGTCGGTGAATCGGTGCCCCCCCCAGGCGATGTCCCGCCAGAATACGGACCGACTGCCGACGAGCATCGTCATGTTGGTGAAGTTGGCACCGATGTTGACCAGAGCCACGACTTCATCCCTGGCTCCGGGAGCCGCACTGGCCTCGTAGGCATTCTGCAGCGCGAAGACATCCACATCGACGACGAGCGGTCTGGCACCGGCCTGAGCCACACAGGTGAGATAGGCCTCCATCTTGTCCTTGCGGCAGGCCACGAGGACGACGTCCATGTTGCCGTCCCCCGGGCGCTCTTCGATGACGGCGAAATCCAGAGCGTAGGAATCGAGACCCTGGCCCGCCGGGAAAAAGCTCTCCGCCTCCCAACGGACGGATTCGGCGAGTTCCGCGGGACTCATGAGCGGGAAGGTCACTTTCTTGACCATCACCTGCTGGCCCGAAACGGAAACCGCCACGTCCTTGGCCTTGATCTTCTGCTCGGCCAGCACCTGCCGGATGGCGGTGGAGACGGCATTGCTGTCCATGATGTCCCCATCGACGATGGCGTCGTGGGGCACAGGGGCAATGCCGAGCTTCTGCAACCGATACCGCTGGTTGCTGCCCTTTCCGATGGCCTGGAGTTCGCAGACCTTTACGCAGCTCGAACCGATGTCCAAGCCGACAAGTAGTTTTTTCTTGCTTTCGAAAAGACCCACCTGGAGCCTCGCTTAAGAGTTATTGGCATTAAATTCTAACGTCGCAACTGGCCTCGTCAAGGTTTTTCATGGAGTTGGGTGAGATCACCTGGTTCAAAACCGATGATGACCACGGTTATGTTGTCCTCTCCCCCATTTTCTTTAGCTCTTTCAATCAATTCCAGGGCAGCCTGCTGAAGCGTTTGAGCATTCTGGACGATACTCCAGATGTCAGCATCTTGAACCATTCCCGAGAGTCCATCAGAACAAAGCAAGAGTCGGTCCAATTCCTTGGCTTGGATTTCCTGCACGGCAACATCCAGATCTCCACCGTTGCCCAGGGCCTGGGTGATGACGTTCCGGAAGGGGTGTTTCCGGGCTTCATCGGAGGTGAGAATGCCATTGGCCACCTGCTCCGCCACCCAGGAATGATCCCGGGTAACCTGACGTATGCCCTTTGAATCCAGGATGTACGCCCGACTGTCCCCCACGTGAACGAGGGTCACCCGGTCCTCCTGGACCAGGCACGCAACAACGGTGGATCCCATGGACTCCCGCTCAGGATGGGTTCGAATATCGTCGATGATGGCCTGATCCGAGAGCAGCAGTGCGGCCTTCAGGCGATTCCCGTCATAGGGAATACTCACGTCATACTCGAGCGGCCAGGTCCGATCCTGCTCCACGGTCTGGGAGATGAACTGGCCGATCTTCTCCACAACGATCTGGCTGGCTACCTCCCCTGCGGCGTGGCCCCCCAGCCCATCGGCCACGACGAAGAGCCCCAGCTCGTTGTCGACGAGGAAGTTGTCCTCGTTGTGCTTTCTGACGCACCCCACGTCCGTCTGCCCAGCGGCAAGCACCTGCATGTCCTCATCCCCTCTTGAAAAGGCGCCCCATCAGGGCACGGAACTGGTCCATGAGCCCTCCCTCCGCAGAGGTCGAGGGGGGAGCCTTGGGAACCGCTTGCCGAAAGGCCTTGTGCTGGGGGGCGATTTTCCGCGCGGATTCCCTCACACGGAGGGATCGCGCCTGCATCCCGAGAGCCTGAAAGACCTCGGCCAGACGAATCATCGAGTCCACATCCTGGGGATTGAGGCGGATGGCGTTCTCGAGCGCCTTGACGAGGGCTCGCCTGTCGCCTCCCGTGACCTCCAGAAGATGCCCCATCAGCACGTAGGCATCGCCCCGCTCCCCGTCCAAACGGAGGGCGTACTGGACCAGCCCCAGGGCCCGAGTGAAATCCTTGGATTCGAAAGCCTCCTGGGCCTCCCGGAACCAGTCCTCGGCCGTGCGCTCGGCCAAGGGGCGAGCAGCCACGACTGGAGTCGGAACTGGGCTCTCAACCTTGGCCTGAGCTTCCGGAAGGGGCTTCCCTGGGCCCGGCCGAGCCCCTTGGTCCTTCAGGGAATTGAAGGCCTCGGCCAGCATCCTGAAACGGTTCTCAGCCTCGACCTTCGCGGCTCCCGAAAACCGATCGGGGTGCCACTGCTTGGCCAGCCGGTGGTAGGCGACCTTAACCTCCTCGGAGGAGGCGCCCGGGGAGATCTCAAGGACTTCGAAGGGGTTCATTTATCTTCCGGCAAGGAGCTTGGAGTTCATTATCGCGTGGATTCTAGTGTGGCTTGAACATGAGGATAGCCTAGTCCCGGGATCGGTAAATCACCATGAAGAACTCGCAGGAGAGGCGACGAAATCGTGTCCGGCCGAGAAAGGGGGAACTGCCTGCTCTCTGACGAAGCGATCCCCCCTCTTGGTGTCCAGGCAAAGCCTGGACACTGCGTCTGCGCTGAATACTGCCACACTCGATTCCCGGAGAACGAAGAGATGGGCGCCCCCCCCCTTGTCGAATGGCGGAATGGACTCGAGGCGGGGGATCTCTCTTCCGCCTTCCTCACCCTGGCCTGCCTGGATCGAATAGACGGTCTGGAATCCCGGCTCAACGCCCTCACCAATCGCGACCGCGATCGCGCCATGGCAGCGGCCCAGGCGGCCGATCTCCGCCTCTGCCGGGGGGAGAAGGGACCCATGCTCGGGATCCCCTTCGTGGTCAAAGACAACATCAACCTGAAGGGGATGCCCCTCAGCAATGGCTCCAGGATCACTCGGGGCCACACCTCCACCTACAACGCCACGGTCGTTCAGCGACTCCTGGCGGCGGGAGCCGTGCCCGTGGCCAAGGCCAACATGGACGAGTTCGCCATGGGTTCCAGCGGGGAGTACAGCGCCCTGGGGCCCACACGGAATCCCTGGGACCTCTCCCGCGTCCCCGGCGGCAGCAGTTCCGGAGCCATCGTGGCCGTCAGTGCGGGCTACACCCCCTTCGCCCTGGGGACCGACACCGGCGGGTCCGTGCGGCTCCCCGCGAGTTTTTGCGGCGTCAGCGCCCTGCGGCCCACCTATGGCGCATTGAGCCGGTTCGGCGTGACGGCCATGGCCTCCTCCCTCGACCAGGTAGGCCCTGTGGCAAGCAGTGCCAAGGAATTGGCACTCGGCCTTGCCGTGATGGCGGGACAGGATCCCCTCGACAGCACCAGCCTGGACCTACCAGGGGCCGAGCGCCTCGAGGAGCTCCATCCCGCCCCGCTCAAGGGCTTGCGAATTGGCCTCCCCAGGGAGTACTTCGGGGAGGGCCTCACACAGGGCGTCAGGGCAGTGCTCGAGACGGCAATGGCTCGGCTGGCATCCGAAGGAGTGGAGCTTGTGGAGGTGTCCCTGCCTCACACTCGCTTTGCCATCGATACCTACTACCTCCTCAACACTTCGGAAGTCTCCAGCAACCTCTCCCGCTTCGACGGGGTGCGCTACGGCGCCCGGGAATCCGGCGACAGCCTTCACGGCATGATTGCCAGGACCCGGGACGAGGGCTTCGGCCCGGAGGCCAAGCGCCGGATCCTGCTGGGCGCCTTCTGTCTCTCCAAGGGCTACTACGAAGACTTCTACCTCCGGGCCCTCAAGGTTCGGACCCTCATCACCCGCGATTTCCAGGAAGCCTTCCAGCACGTGGACATTCTCCTGACCCCCGTGAGTCCAGCCATCGCCTTCCCCGTCGGGGAGAAGACCTCGGACCCGCTTTCCATGTACCTGGCCGATATCTTCACGGTGACGGCGGCCCTGGCGGCGCTCCCAGCCCTGGCCATCCCTGCCGGTTTCTCCGAGGGAATGCCCGTGGGCCTCCAACTGGTGGGTCCCTCCCTTTCGGATGTCCGTCTTCTCGAAGTGGCTGCCGCCTTCCAGGACCTCACGCATCATCACCTGCAGAAACCTACCCTCGCTTGACAGGAGAATCCATGGCCTTCGATGTCGTCATGCCGCAGATGGGCGAATCCATCGCAGAGGCCACCATCCTCAAGTGGCACCGCAAGGTCGGAGAGACCATCGGCAAGGACGAGACGCTCTATGAGATCTCCACGGACAAGGTGGACGCGGAGATCCCGGCCCCCATCGCAGGCACCCTGCTCGAGATCCTGGTGAGCGAAAACCAGACCGTCCCGGTGGGCTCTGTGGTGGCTCGGCTTGGCAGTGCCTCCGAAAAGGCCATTACACCTGCTCCCGTGGCTTCCGCCGTCGCCGCAGTGCCGCCTCCTTCGGCGCCCTTGGCTCCGCCGGCCCAGGATGACAATTCTCTGGCAGGGCGCCTCGCGTCCAAGTCCAGCCCCTTGGTGCGCACCATGGCGGCGGCCCACGGTCTCGACCTCAGCGCCATCAAGGGCACAGGACTCCACGGCCGGGTGACCAAGGAGGACATGGAGGCCCATCTCGCCAGACCGGCCTCGACCCCCCAACCCGCGACCCCCGCGGTCCACGATCCTTCCGCCCCCACCCTGGGCCTGGTCCCCGCCCTCTCGGCCCCGGTGGTGCCCCATGCCCCGGCCTTCGCGGTGGGCGAACGGGTGAAGGTCGAACCCATGACGCGGATGCGCAAGCTCATCAGCGAGAACATGCTCGCCTCCAAGCGCAGCAGCGCCCACGTCTACACGGTCTTCGAGATCGACATGACCCCCGTGGCCCGGCTGCGGGAAAGGCACAAGAAGGCCTTCCTGGAAGCCTATGGCGCCAAGCTCAGCTTCATGCCCTTCATCATGGCCGCCGCGGCCAAGGCCCTCCGGGCTTTCCCCGTGCTGAACGCCTCGGTAGACGGGGATTCCATTCTTTACAAGCAGGACATCAACCTGGGCATTGCCGTGAGCCTGGACTGGGGCCTCATCGTCCCGGTCATCCGGAACGCCGACCAGCTCAATCTTGGCGGCCTCGCCCGCAGCCTCAGCGATCTGGCCGACCGCGCCCGGGCCAAGCAGCTCAAGCCCGACGAGATCTCCGGCGGCACCTTCACCATCACCAACCCGGGCGTCTACGGGGATGTCTTCGGTCTGCCCATCATCAACCAGCCCCAGGTGGCCATCCAGGGCGTGGGCGCCATTGTGAAGCGTCCCGTGGTCCTCAGCGGCCCCGATGGCACGGATTCCATCGCCATCCGGCAGGTGATGTTCTCCAGCCTCTCCTTCGATCACCGCATCGTCGACGGCGCCACCGCCGACCAGTTCATGTCGCTGATCAAGAAGGAACTGGAGACATCGGCCTTCGGCCTGGAATAGATCGTCTCCCACTCCAGACGCGAGGTGCTTCCTCTGGAGCCCTTCGCCTCCGGGGCCGCCTGAGCTATGCTGAAAGTTCCCGCCGGTGTGGCGAAATGGCAGACGCGGCAGACTCAAAATCTGCTTCCCGCGAGGGAGTGTCGGTTCGATCCCGACCACCGGTACCAAGCAAGACGCGGCCCTTCGGGGCCGCGTCAGACTGATTCCAGGATTGCCCATATTCCTGTGGACCGCCGCCGGATTCAGCGGATGCGGGCGTGGATGCGCTCACTCAGTTCCCCCAGATCCAGGGTGGTGTAGTCCCGATCGAAGGAGGCCACCACACAGCGGGCCACGACCTCGCTGAGGGCACCCCTCAGCAGGCCCAGGAAATGGGGGGGGGCAGCCAGCACGAGTTCCCTGAAGGCCTGCTCATTCAACTTCTTTTGCAGGACTTCGGCGAGGTGCCTGGCGAAGGCCCTGGCCTCGGCCTCCTTGGGATCGACCTCCTGGGAGGCCCCTGTCCGGACGCCATGGCCCCCGGCAGGCTTCAGCCCGGCCCGGTCAGAGACCCGGTCCCTGATGTGCTCCCGGCTCGCAGGGCACGCGAAGCCCTCCAGTTCCTCGAACCCATGCCTCCCCCGATCGACGAGAATCCGTGCCCGGCTGGCATCGGATACGAGCACCCACGTCCCGTTGACCATATTCCCTCCGCACGAGGCCTTGCCTGCCCCAAGCTAGGGCAAGGCTCCCAAAATGCAATGCCCGGTGAGCGAGAGGCCACCTCTGGATGGCATCTTGGGTCCTGGAGCTGTTCTCGAGAGGACCGGCTGCTGGTGGGCGACGTTCTAGCTCTCCAGCCCCACCACCGTCTCGCGGAGTTCCCGGATCATGCTGCGAAAGCCCGGATCCAGTTCGGGCTCATCGAGCACGAGAGCCCCGAAGATGCGGGCGAGGGAACGGTAGTACCAGAGGGTGCCCTCCCGGTCCCCGCGAAAGCGCTGGAAGACAGCCGGTCCCTGGTCCCGGAAATCCCGGGCGATGGCCCCAGCATTGTGCAGCTTGTCGGCGCAGGCGACCCGCAGGACGCAGAGCGGGGACTTGGCGAGATGCTCCAGATGGCGTCGTTTGCGCTCCAGCCAGGGCGCCTTCTCGGCACCGGAATCATCATCGGTGCAGGCATCCACGATCTCGGCCACACCCTTTCCGAACCTCTGCCGGATCTCGTCGAGCACGGGAGCCCCGCCTCCATCCTCCACGGTGTCGTGAAGAAGGGCCGCCTGCATTTCCTCCTCGCTGCCCCCGCTCTCGCCGACCAGGGCGGCCACGGACAGGAGATGGGTCACGTAAGGGATGGCCGTGCCCTTTCGGGCCTGGTCACCGTGCTTTTCCAGGGCGAAAAGCAGGGCCTCGGCCAGCCTCGGGCTGGGCCTGAAGGAGGCTCGTCGCGGTTCCACAGGGCTTTCTCCCTTCGCGGGGAACACCGACCCGCAGGTGCCGAGCGCGGCCTCCAGAGCCTGAAGCATTGCATTGCGAACGGGAACGTGGGGAGCTGTCATAGACCTCTGGGGGGGAATTTCCGGAGCTTCCAGGTTACCAAGACCGGGGGCCGGGCCGTACCCTTGAATGCGGGCGGCACTCGTGCATCCCAGCCTCATGTGATGAAGGTCCACCTTCCTCTCCCGTCCATCACCAAGCCAGGAACGCGGAGATTACAGCCTTCTCCTGCCAGCGGATCATCAGGGGAGGAGGCCTGCTTCACGTCGTCGCGGTGAGGGGGATCCGGCGCCCCCGCCCGAAGGCCCGGGGGCTCACCTTGAGCGCGAAGGGGAGCTGGCGGCGCTTGAACTCGCTGCCCCGCAGGAGGCGCAGGATCCGGGGGATGGCCGCCCGCGCCTGGGCCAGGTCCTCCCCCTCCAGCACCGCCGCAAGATCCTCGGAAAGGCATTCGAGAGGCCTGAGGGTCTCGATGTAGGCGGCCAAGATGGGATCCAGGAGCGCGTAGGGGAGGAGACTGGCCTCATCCGTCTGCCCAGGGGCCAGCTCCGCCGTGGGCTTGCGCCGCAGCACTCCCTCCGGGATCGCGGCGCCCAGCTCCCGGGCGAGAGCGAACACCCGCTGCTTGAGACAGTCGCCCAGGATCCCGAAGGCGCCGATGCCATCCCCGTAGAGGGTGAAGTACCCCGTGGCGGCCTCGCTCTTGTTTCCCGTATTGAGCACGGCCACTCGGTTCGTGCCGAGCAGGCGATGCACATGGGGTTCGGTGGTCAGGGCCATGAGCAGGGTACCGCGAGCCCGGCTCTGCAGGTTCTCGTCCGTGAGGCCGAAAACGCGATCGGGGAAGACGCTCTGAAGGGCGGCTTCCGCTCCCGCGAAGGGGTCGTCGGCACTGAGGGTCAGGAAGGGAATGCCCAGGTGCCGGGCCTGGGCCTCCGCCAGCAGCAGGCTCTCCTGGCTGGTGTACCGGGTGGGGAGGGCGGCCCCCAGCACGCGTTCCCTCCCGAGGTTCTCCACAGCCATGGCCACCACCACGGCGCTGTCGATACCCCCGGAGAGGCCCACGACCACGGCCTCCAGGCCCTGCTTGGAAAGGTTCTCCCGCAATCCCACCCCCAGGGCCTGGCGAAGCCACTGGGTCTCGGAAGGATCTGCCTGCCACGGCAGGCCCCCAGCCTGGGTGTCCAGCACGACCACAGCTTCCTGAAAATGCGGAGTGCCCCGCCAACGGCCATCGGGGAAGACCAGCCCCGAACCCCCATCGAAGGTCAGCCAGCTCTCGCTCCCCACCCGAGAGGCGTAGGCGATGGGCAGACCATGGCGCCGGGCATGGCCCTGGAGGAGGCCGCGACGGAGTTCCAGCTTGCCCGGGACGGCCCAGGCGGGGTTCCGACCGGGGGGCACCCAGGTCCCCAGGTGACCGGGGCTGGCGCTGGCGTTGAGGAGCAGGGTGGCCCCCTGGGCCGCCAGGTCCTGGATGGGGTCGAAGGTGTAGCGGATGGGCCCCGGCGCGAGGTCTGGATCCGCCCACAGATCCTCGCAGATGGAGAGGCCCACCCTCTCCCCCTTGAAGGAGACCAGCTGGGGCACATCGACCCCGGCGTCGAAATACCGGGTCTCGTCGAAGATGTCGTAGGCCGCCAGGATCCGCTTGCGGGCCGAAACCCGGACGGCACCCCGCTCGCACCACCAGAGTTCGTTCCACAACCGCCCCGAGGGGCTGGGGCTGCAGGTGCCGAGCACCAGGGGCACCTCCCCGGCGAGGCCTGCCAGGCGCGCGTTCTCTGCGGCGATGCGCCGCCTCAGGCCCACTTCCCAGAGACGGTCCTCCGCCAGATATCCGGGCACGGCCATCTCGGGCGTCAGCACCAGTTCGGCGCCCAGGGTCACGGCGCGCCCATAGGCAGCCTCCAGGGCCCGACCATTGACTTCGGGGTCCGCGAGGGTGGAATTGAGCTGGAGGATACCGATGCGCATGGGGCGATTCTACCCTCAGGCGCGTCGAAGGGATCCCTACCAGGTGATGCGAACCCGCGTGCCACCGCTTTCGCGGGGTTCGATGCGGAGATCGGCCCCCTGGGCGTTGAGCCACTTCAGGGCCAGAGGCAGCCCCAAACCTGTGCCATCCGGACGGCCACTCTCGAAGGGACGCAGCATGCGGATCAGCGTCTCCTCTCCGAAACCCGGGCCCTCGTCCTCGATGAGGAGGCTCCCCTCCTGGATCTTCACCCGCACGCAGCCCTCGCCCGACATGGCCTGGCAGGCGTTCTCCAGGAGATTCACCAGGGCCTGGTGGAGCAGCATGGCATCCGCCAGGGCCATCCCCTGCCCTTCGGTCAGGAACCGTATGGCCCCGAAGGCAGGCCGGCGCTGGATTTCGGCGATGGCCGAGCCAACGGCTTCCGCGAGGTCCAGTGCCGCGCACTGAGGATCGAGGGGCTTGGCCCACTGCAGGAAGCGCTGGACCAGCCTCTCCAGGCTCGAGGTCTCCTCGAGGAGTTCCCTCGCCACCGCCGTGTGTCCGGCCCGAGCCAGAAGCTGACCATGGCCCTTGAGCACGGCCAGTCCATTCTTCAGCTGGTGCGCCACGCCGGCCGTCATCTCCCCCAGCTCCGCGAAGCGCTCCCGGAGTGCCCGGCGGCGCTCGTCGGCTTCCAGCTCGGTCACATCCTCGAACTGCAGCAGGGCGCCGATCTTGTTGGGAGCCTCGATCCGATGGAGTTCCCACCGCCGCCCTCCGCCCTCGCACCGCCACACGTCCCCGGGAGCCTCCCCCAGACCGTGCAGGAGCCAGGGGAAGGGTTCGAGGACAAAGGATGCGTCGAGGCCGACCACGCCCCGCTTCACGCCGAGCAGCTCCAGGCCTCTCGCGTTGAGCGCCGCCATCTGGTTGCGCTGGTCCACCCAAAGCAGACCGAAGGGCAGCGCGTCCAGGATCCGCTCGTGGACCGTCCGCAGTTCCCCCAGCGAGGCCGCGAGCTGGCCGCGTTCCTGCAGGCTCGCCGAGACCGCTCCGAGAAGCATCGCCTCGGGATCCTGGGGAATCCGCCTCCGCAGGCGGATGAGACGAAGGGTGAACATGAGGATCCCGAGGAGCCCGAAGCTCGTCGGAATGGCCCACAACAACCAGGGAGAACCCGCCAGGGAAGCTTTCACACAGGGATCTTATCGCGAGAGACCCGCTTCGAGCCTCCGGCAGAGCGTCTTGAGGATCTTGATCCGCCCGTGGAGCTTGTCTTCCGACTCCACCAGAGTCCAGGGGGCTACCTCGGTACTGGTGCGCTCCAGCATGTCGCAGACAGCCGTCTCGTAGACATCCCACTTCTCGCGATTGCGCCAGTCCTCCTCGGTGATCTTGAAGCGCTTGAAGCGGGTGGCCTGGCGCTCCTGGAAGCGTCGGAGCTGCTCTTCCCTGCTGATGGCCAGCCAGAATTTCAGGAGGATGGTGCCGCTGTGGACCATCTGCGCCTCGAAGTCGTTGATCTCACCGTAGGCTCGCATCCAGTCAGCTTCAAAGCAGAAACCCTCCACCCGCTCCACGAGGACGCGGCCGTACCAGCTGCGGTCGAAGATCTCGACCTTGCCCCGAGCCGGGAGATGGCGCCAGAAACGCCACAGGTAGGGCTGAGCCCGTTCCTCTTCCGTGGGGGCCGCAATGGGCACGATGCGGCACATGCGCGCGTCGATGGCCTGGGTGATGCGCCGGATGCCGCCCCCCTTCCCCGCCGCGTCCACCCCTTCGAAGACGCAGACCACGTTGTGCTTCTTGAAGTTCTTGTGGCGGGTGAGCAGGGCCAGCTCGCCCTGGTATTCCTCCAGTTCCTTTTCGTACTGGGCTTTCTCCAGCTTCTTGGTGAGGTCCATCCTCTGCAGGAGGTTCACGCCATCGATGGACGTGATGGAAGGGGGCGCCTGCACGAGCGTGGGTCTCGACACCGGATTATCGAGGCGCGCGCGGAGCTGCTCCAGCAGGATCTTGCCCACAGTGAGCTTCTGGTACCGGGCGTCGGTAGCCTCCACGACGATCCAGGGAGCCTGGCCAGTGCTGGTGTGGCGCAGCGCGCGCTCACTCACCTCCCGGAAGGTGTCGTAGAGCTTGAAGTGCTTCCAGTCCCTGTCCGTCACCCGCCAGCGGGTCTTGGGGTCCCCCTCCAGCTTCTTGAGGCGCTTCTTCTGGGCGTCCTTGGAGAGATGCATCCAGAACTTCAGGACCAGGGCCCCTTCGTCGATCAGCATCTGCTCGAAGCGCCGCACCAGTTCCATGTCGTGGTCCAGCCGGTCGTTCCCGATCTTGCCGTTGGCCCGCTGCAGGATGGGCCAGGAGTACCAGCTGCCGTCCAGGATCCCCATCTTCCCCTTGGGCGGCAGGGCCCGCCAGTAGCGCCACATGTAGGGGCGCTCCAGCTCCTCGTCGGTCGGTTCATCGAAGCCGTGGGTCTCGATGTGGCGGGGGTCCATCCATTCGTTGAGGGTGGCCACCACCGCGCTCTTGCCCGCCCCGTCCACGCCGGCGATGAGCAGCACCACCGGGAAGGATTTCGACGCCACGAGATCGTACTGAGCGTCCAGCAGGGCCTCCCGCAGGGCGGGCACCTCCCTTTCCCAGACATCCTTCTCGATCTTGTGACCGAGTTCGGCGGATTCGAACATGGGGGCTCCTGGCTTGCGGCTTTGCGGTTAGGAGCATAGCGCCGCCTCAATCCTGCGCAAGGGATGCTGAGCCTCAGCCGCCCATTTCTTCCCGGGGACCCCAGCGATCATAGAGCGCCAGCATGAGGAGTCCCGGAAGGGCCGCCGCCGCACAGAAGAGGAAATAGCCCGGCCATCCGTAGAAAGTAGCGGCAAACCCCGCTGGAGCCGCGATCAGCGTGCGGGGCAGCGCCGCAAGGCTGGTCAAGAGGCTGAACTGCGTCCCGGTGAAGCGCAGATCGCACATCCGCATGATCAGCGTCATGTAGGCCGCGACTCCCATGCCGAAGCCCAGGTTCTCGAGGCCGATGGCCACCACGAGGGCCGGGATCCGGGGCCCCACCGCCGCAGGGATGAGTAGCGCGAGTATCGAGGCCAGCTGCACAATTCCGAACACGAAGAGCGCCTTTCGCAGAGACCAGCGGCGCATCAGCCACCCGCCGAGGTACCCGCCCACGATGAGCGCAGGGAGCCCGACCCCCTTCATGACGCTGCCGATGACCGTCTTCGTGAAGCCAATGCTCCGAAGGAAATTCGGAGTCAAGGAGGTGGCCAACTGATCGCCCAACTTGTAGAGCACGATGAAGAGCAGGGCCAGACCCGCGCCATCGCGGTCCAGGAAATTGCGAAAGGGTTCCACCACAGCAGCCCTGAGGGTCCGGGGCAGCGCAGCGGCCTCGGGTTCCCGGGCGAGCAGCGCACCGAGAGGGCCCAGCATCATGCAGCCTGCCATGACGAGGTAGGTCACCCGCCAGCCCGCGAGATCCGCGAGGCCAAGGGCCCCGGCGGAAGCGACCAGGATGGCCACCCGATAGGCCGCGATATGCGTCGTGATCCCGATTCCCTGTTCAGCTTTCGGCAGACTCTCCGTGCGCCAGGCGTCGGAAGCGATGTCCTGGCTGGCGCTCATGAAGGCCACACCAAAGGCCAGGGCCGCCAGGAGGCTTAGGCTCCCCCGAGGATCAGCGAAAGCCATGGTCCCGAGCGAAACGACGAGCCACAGTTGGGTGAGGATCAGCCAACCTCTTCGCCGCCCTAGGAAGGGAGGTATGTAGCGATCCAGCAGCGGAGCCCAGAGGAACTTGAGGTTGTAGGGGAGCTGCACGAGCGAGAAAAAGCCGATGGTCTGGATCGGCACCCCAGCGTCCTGGATCCAGACTTTGAGCGTCGAATCGGTGAGGATCAGGGGCAGACCGGAGGCAAAGCCCAGCAGCAGCAGGGAGGTCCAACCGCGCGGGCCGAGGGGACGAGGCTCAGGGGATTTCATCCCTCGAGTCTGTCAGGACCCAGGACAATCGTCAGGCCTTCAGATCCATGGCCGTTCCCAGCATCTGGTTCTGGGTCTGGAGCACCTTGAGGTTGGCCTGGTAGGCGCCGCTCTGGGTGATCAGGTTCGTGGTTTCAAAGGCCAGGTCCACATTGGAGCCTTCCGGCGCCGGGGGCTCCTGGCTTTCCCGGAGGGTGGCCGGACGCGTGCCGCCCTGGACTTGGTCCTCCTGCTCGAGGCGCTGGGCCTTGAAGTCCTTGGTGTTCACGTTGGCCACGTTGTTCGCGGTCACACCGATGCTGAGGGCCACTGTGTTCACACCCGAGAGCCCGATCGAGTTCACGTCCATGCCGCCCTCCCACTGGAACCCAGCATAGGTCCCGGAGGGAATCCCACAAGAGGCAAGGAATCCCTGGTCAGGCGAACCAGTGGCTGCCGCTCTCGAATCCGCGGAGCTTCCCGTTCATCTGGGCGTGCCGAGCCAGGGCCAGTTCGATGAGCCGGGTGAGCAGTTCCCCGTAGGGCAGGCCCGAGGCCTCCATGAGCTTGGGATACATGGAAATGGCCGTGAACCCCGGGATCAGATTGATCTCGTTGAGAAATATCCGGTGCGTGCCCCGCTCCAGGAAGAAGTCCATGCGCGCCATGCCGTAGGCGTCCAGGCTGCGAAAGGCCGCCCGGGCATAGGCGCGGATCCGGTCCGCCAGGGCTCCGGGCAGGTCGGCGGGCACCACCGTGGAGCTCTTGCCATCCAGGTACTTGTCCTTGAAATCGTAGAACTCGCCGGCCACGAGCACTTCGCCAGGCACGCTGACAGAGGGTTCGTCCCCTCCCAGCACGGCGATCTCGATCTCCCGAGCGTCGATGCCGCGCTCCACCAGCACGCGACGGTCGAACTTCAGGGCCTCTTCGATGGCCGAGGCGAGGCGAGCGAGGTCCTTCACCTTCTGGATGCCGATGCTGCTGCCCGTGTTGGCGGGCTTCACGAACAGCGGCAATCCCAGGGCGCGGACAGCGTCCAGAACCGTCTCGGGAGCCCGGCGCCACTGTTCCTCAGTGAGCCCGACGTAGGGCCCCACGGGCAGGCCCTCGGACTCCCAGATGCGCTTGGTGATCCACTTGTCCATGCCCGCCGCCATCGCCAGCAGGCCCGCGCCCGTGTAGGGCCGATGGAGCATCTCGAGATAGCCCTGCAGCTGTCCGTCCTCTCCGCCCGCGCCATGGATCGCGTTGAAGAAGGCATCCGGCAGCTCGCACATCTCCGCGCCCTTCTCCAGGGGCAGGAAGGCATGGGCGCTGCGCTCGGGTTTCTCCTCGGCCGAAAGCCGGGCGAAGGGATCCCCCAGCATCGCCCATACGCCGTTGCGGGCGATGCCCATGGGCCGCACCTCGAAGCGCTGGGGGTCCAGATGCTTCGCGATGCTTTTCGCCGTCACGATGCTCACTTCGTGTTCAGGACTCTCTCCACCGAAAAGGAGGCCGACACTCAGTTTTTCACTCATTAGCTTGGACATGATTCGAGTCTAATCCCCGGCGGGGATATTCAATAGCAGCTCCGCGCCATCCCGTCGGACTCGCCAGGTGTGGGCCACGCCCCCCTTGGACAGGGCCATGGCCGAGCGCAGGTTCAGGGTCTTGCCCTCCAGGGTCCCGATGGCGAGCACTTCGTCGCCTTCCTTCAGGCCCGCTTTGGCCCAGCGACCACTGGCGTTAAGGCGTGACATGCGGAGTCGCTTTCCTTCGGGAGGGCGTTCCCAGTGCAGAAGCGGCCGGGAGGGTGCCTTCCGGTAGGGAAGATTGCCTTGGGCATCCAGTGTGAACGTGGCCCATTGGTCGATGAAATCCAGCCCCAGGGGCGCCGCCCACAGGACTTCCCGCCCGATGTTGGCGCCGCCTTCACCAGCTTTCACCAGTTCCAGGGGTACCTTCACCCAGGCCTTTCCGGCCGATTCCAGTCGATCTATCTTCACGATCTTGCCCTGCTTCACTTCGCCAGAGGCGCCGCTGTAGAGGAAGGCTTCCGGGTGGTCGGACTCATCGGCATCTCCCGTCATCTGGAATCCTCCGTTCCCTCCTGTGTCCAGCGCGCAAGGGACATCCGTCCCCGCGACCTTCACCGTGAGGGTGGGATGGTCGTTCTCGCTGTAAGTCAGGGGGATACGATGCCCTGGAATATCCTGCCACCAGCGAATTTCCCGAGTCCCTGGATCCAGAACGAAACGAGTGCCCCGGAGGAAATTCATGCCCAGGATGCCATCCACGGGTTCGTCCTGGATGCTCCCCAGCATGGTGCCCTTCAAGTCCATTCGGTAGGCCGGAAGGTCATCCCGCATCATTCCGGCGAATTCCAGACGCTTCAGGCAAACGATGCGGGTGGTGATGCGCTGGCCGGTGGCATCGCCCACGGTATCGGTCGCACCCTTGGGCTTCTTGGGCTCCTCCCAGAAGAAGTCTGGCGGCACGGATAGATCAAGGACGTTCAGGGTAGCGCCGGTATCGAAGACGAAGCGAAACTCCCGATCCGGCACGCCCGGCTTCTTGGAGGAGAGGCGCACCTTCACGATCAGCAGGCCATTTTCATCCACCTCCAGCGGAGTGACCACTCCCATGGGTCGCGCATCGGCCTTCAGAGGAAGCAGTAGGCCAGTGGCCAAACCAAGGACCAGCAATGCGTTTCGGAAGGGCGTCACGATCACCTCAGGCTCGAAAAGGCCAGGATACACCTTTCGCGATGGGACCTGGATCCGTCATGATGCAGGCTGCATCTGCATCCCGTCGGAGTCTTCGTGCTGAAAGCCATCTACCCCGGTTCCTTCGATCCCGTGACCCTGGGCCACTGGGATCTCATCCAGCGGGCCGAGAAGCTGGTGGATCACCTGGTGGTGGCCGTGCTGCACAACCCGGCCAAGCACCCGGCCTTCAGCGTGGCGGAGCGGGTGGACTTCCTGCGGGAGCTGGTGGCGCCCTGGGACAACGTGGAGGTGACGACCTTCCACGGGCTGCTGGTGGACTTCGCGCGGGAGCAGGAGGCCCAGTGCATCATCCGGGGCGTGCGGGCCTTCAGTGATTTCGAGTACGAATTCCAGATGGCCCTGATGAACCGCAAGCTCCATCCCGATCTGGAGACCGTCTTCCTCATGCCGAAGGAAGAATTCAGCGTGCTCTCCAGCCGCATGGTCCGGGAAGTGGGCGTGATGGGCGGCGATATCAGCGCCTTCGTGCCCGAACCCATCAGGGAGCGCATCGCCGCGAGGCTCCGGAATCCTGGAGACTACGCTTAGAATCCGTGCTCCAGGCAGCGGCGCACTTCGTCTTCCAGCGCATCCAGCCGGGATGGATCCGTGGGCGCCACGAAGATCGTGTCGTAGCCGGCGACGCTCCCCGCCAGGGAGGGGAGTCCCGCCGCGTCCAGGGCCACCGCCAGGGCCTGGGCTGAACCCACGCGCGTCTTGACGATCAGCAGGCAGGGCTGGACCTTCCGGATGCTCACTGGCTGGGGGGCCGGGCGGGGCGACAGGGCCTGCCGATAGACGCCCCGCTCCTTCCGGATGTTCAGTTTCTTCATCCGCCGGGACAGGGTGGAGAGGGTCAACTCGAAACCCTCGGCGCGCAGAAGGTCCAGAAGGGCGCTCTGGTCCGCGATCTCCCGCGAACCCAGATGGCGAAGGATGGCCTCGTCCATGTGCATTGCATGAATTTGCACGAATTTGCATGCAATTGCAAGAATTCGGATTGTCAGGGATTTGGAAATTCTCCAAAGAACAATGGATCGGGCTTGACCGCGGCCTCGAAGAGACGCATTATTTGCAGGTTGGACATGAAATTATTCGCAATTTGCGTAATTTTTTTGCAAATTTGCATTTCAAATGTTCCTCGATGCGCACCCTCCCGTCCCCGGGAAATGGAGGCTCCGTGAAAGGTCCCAAGACTACCCCCAGGCAGGTGCCCGCCCTCGGCTCCCCCCAGCGCCGCATCCCGGCAACCCCGACGCCCCGCTGCGGTCAGAGCTGCTGCAAAGGGTCCTCCTGCTCCGGCTGGCGCTTCTGCTCACCCGCCACGGCCTTCGCGGGCGTCCACGTCCAACTGCATTGATTGTGCAATTCGAGTAGCCGACCGCCGTCAGGCGGGCGGCGTAGAGCGGCGCGGCACAGGCTTGGGCGAAGCCCAAACTGTGCAGTGCCGCGGCTCGAAAGGCCGTA
>JAYSNJ010000006.1:0-1783 GCA_043723905.1 Holophagaceae bacterium | reverse complement strand
GGCGAGCAGGTGCGGTTCGGCCGCCGGCCCACCCAGCTTCCAGAGGGCCCGGACGGCCGTGCGGCGCACCCGGGGCTCGGGATGACGCAAGAGGGGCAGGACGGAAGGCATGCAGCCGGCGTCGCCCAGATCCGGCAGCAGCGTCAGGGAATTGCGCACCAGGTACCAGGCGGGCGAGGCGAGGGCTTCCAGCAGGGCGGGCAGGGAGGCGGGTCCCAGGCTCCGCACGGCTTCGACCATGCGGCCCCGACGCGCCCGGTCATTCTCGGCGCCCAGCCGTCCCACCAGGTAGCCGGCCACGGGTGCCCCGAGGAATTCCAGGTAGGGAAACACCTCCTGGACCATCTGCACCCGTTCCAGGGTGAAGGCCTGGTCGATGGTGGCTTCCAGCAATTCGGGCCGGAGGAGGGCGGCGCGCAGCCTGGCGAGCGCATCGTTCCGCCAGGGGTGCTGTTCCTCCAGGAAGGCGCAGAGGCCTTCGAGTTCCTGGAGATCCGTGATGACGTGGCCGAATTCCCCGCGCTGGACCAGGGCCACCAGCAGGGCTTCCAGGGCCTCGGTGGTCCACCGGTGGATGGGCGGATCAGGTTCCCAGGCGAAGTGCGCGCGGAGGGCCTCGGCCAGGGCCCCCTCGCCCCCGGGTGGCAGCCCCGGCGTCTCGGCCCAGCGGGATACGCCTGCCAGCGACTGCGCGGCCTTGAGGCGCAGGTTGGACTGGTCGCTGCGGAGCCCCTCGAGCAGCGCGTCCTGGATCCGGAGGAATTCATCAAAGCGGCGCAGGTCCAGCAGCTCCCGGAGGAAGGCGAGCCGCTGCTCCAGACTCAGTTCGAAGAGCTGGCCCTCCTCGAGCACCTTGACCAGCTTGGCTTCGAGACTGAGGGTCTCCCATTCCAGGTTGCGCAGGAGGGCCTCGATCTGGGCGGGGTCCTGGCCCGAGGCGCGGAGCTGCCCCGTCAGCGTGCGAATCAGGGAGGCCCGGTCGGCACTGGCGCGCAGGATGTCCTGGATGGGGCCCTTGAGCTCGATCCAGGAGGCCCCCTTGGCCAGGGCGGCGCTGGTGGCGCCGGCGAGGATGTCGCCCGTGAGGGCCTTCATGCCCTTGGCCAGGCCCTCGGGCTGGGGCGGGAGGGTGCCCATGCCCGCCAACAGGCTCATCTGCAGTGTGGGCGAGAGCCCCGACAGCACCTGCCGGAGCGTGCCCAGCTGCACCTGAGTGGGCATGCCCGAGCCCAGTCCGATCTCGTTGGCCATGATGCCGAGGCCGCTCAGATCCACGGGACCGAAGCCCTTCAGGAAACCCAGCTCCTCCTCTTCCATGCTGCCGCCGGTGGAATCCTTGGACGCGGAAGACTGCCTGGACATGGAGGCCAACAGCGTTTCCCGCATGGACTTGACGCGCTCCTCCAGGCTCTGGACGGGGGGGGCCGGCTCGGGCGGGGTCGGGGAGAACATCGGCGCCTTTTCCTCGTCGCCGCCCCCTTCTTCGCCTTCGGTGACCTCCTGGTAGCGGGTCTGGGACAACCGGATATGCCTGACGCCGGCCTCGTGCAGCAGCGCCTCGAAGCCGCCCAGTTCATCCAGCTTGGGCGGCTTGAGGGTAAGCCCCTGGAGGAAGGCGAGCACCTCCTCGACCTCCACGCCGCGCTCGAAGACGAAGCCGCTGACCCCCCGCTCGGAGACCAGTTTCACCAGGATGTTGATGTGCGGGCTCTTCGGGTCCTGCACCTGGCCATCCACGAAGGCCTTGAGGCCGGTGACGACGAACTGGATGCGTTCCTTGTCC
>JAYSNJ010000005.1:0-62773 GCA_043723905.1 Holophagaceae bacterium | reverse complement strand
CAATATACAAAAAAATACGCCCAAGCATAAGCAATGGGTTCCCGATTGCCGCGATAATTGAAATAGATTTTACCGAACCAAGCGATAGGCACACGAATCCCACCAACATGGAAACAGAGCCCAGCAACCACCACCCTATCCCGCGATATGTCTTGTTCTCGACATATTGCATGGAAATGGCAGCGACTTGAGTAATGCAGGTCAGACATAAAACAAAGACCAGCGTTCGAATATCGAGATTCATAAATTCCTTTTACTGGAGCCCCTCGAACCATAGGGGTAATGGAAGGGCCAGAATCAAGCCCGACCCAGACGCCTCTAGAGCGGTTCATCGGGTCGTCACAACCGGAGCATGAGTGCATGCGCGGGCGCCTCCGCACGGCGAACCTCTACCACTTCGTCGGCTATCCGGGTGTGGCGTCCACGCAGGGAAGACCTTAACCGAATTGGATTCATTCCGCCCCTGACGCCGTCGGACGCTAGGATGAAGGCAATTCCCTGAGGAGGACGCTCGTGTTCCAAGGCTGGCGGTGCTGTGCCCTGTGCTTTGGAATCTTCACTCTCTCCTGGGCTGGAGAGCCTGCTCCGCTGCGGCGCGTCTCCCTCAAACTCGAGACAGGTTCTGCCGACGCGACCATGCGCCCTCTCCTTCCGCCCTTGGCAGAGGCCCTCAGGGCGGGGCTCCTCCCCGAAGGCATCGATCTGGTCACCGCGGGCAGCGAGACCAAGGAGCTCCCCCAGCTTCGACTGATGGCCACCTCTGGATGGAACAAGGAGGCCGCGAGCTCGGAATTGAAGGTACTCGGTTGGCTCAGCTCCCCTCCCCCCCGCGACGCCGCGGCCTCATTCCCGGCGCACGAAGCCGCCAGCCAGACGATCTTCCGAGACAAGGGCCGCCTCGCGGGCACCCTGAATCAGACCGCCCTGGCCTTGGTCCGGGATCTCCTGCTGGAATCGCAAAAGGCCAGGACGGGGAACTCCGACCCCCGGTGGGTGCTGGCGCCCAATCCCTCCGGCACCACCCGCGTCGAAGGCAAGGAGATGAAGCTGGATGGCGCGGCTTCCCCCCTGGAATACCCCTGGGAGGCGAGGGTGATGCGTGTGGGAGGCCATGTCTCCCTTGAGCTGCAGGTGGACCCGAAGGGCCACGTGATCCAAGCTGCGATCACGGAAGGCGCCCCGATTCTCACAGGAGCTGCCCTTGTCTACGCCTTCGGGCTGAGATTCCAGGTGCCTCCAGAACTTCGGGAGCGGGCTCCCCTGGTCTTCGGCCTTTCCCTCCGCTATGGCCTTCCCCCCATCTGCACGGCTTCCAGGATGGTCCTGGAAGTGGTGGACGGGAGCTTGAAGGAGCCCGGGCTCCAGCCAAAAACAAGCCTCGTGAGCCAGGCCGTGCGGGAACTGCTCCTCAAAGAAGGGGTGCAGCTCGTGGATGAGCCACCCACTGAGGACCCTGAACTCCGCCATCTGCGGATCGAGATCGAGACCCTCTGGAGTCGTGAAAATCTCTGTACCTATGGGGTTCGGGCCCGGCTCTCCAGTTATTCGGACCGGAACCTGGAAGTCGCAAATCCCGCGAACCCGCTCGCCATCGTCCGGGGCGGAGTGGTGGCAGGGCAGCGGGGTGAAGCGGGATTCCAGGAAAGCCTGCTCAAGTCCGCAGCGGATGTGGTCCGGGCCACGGTGAACCCCCCTCATCCGGAGAATGCCATGCCGGGACTGGCTCTTCCTGGGCGTGGGGACTCTGGCGCCACCGATTTCGATTTCAGCCAGATCAAGATAAAGCACCAGCCCCCCATGCCGCCTTACCCCTTAGGAGCCCGCCAGCGGCGCATCCAGGGCACCGTGGTGGTGGGGATCGAGATCGACGAGGATGGGCGTCCCATCCGGGGACTCGTTCACAAGGGTCCCCCTGAATTGATGCTTTCGGCCCTGGCCTATGCCCTCGACTGGGCTTTCGAGCCGGCCCGGCTCAACGGCAAAGCCCAGAAGGCTCGTTTCAAGCTGACGCTGAACTTCCGCCTGCGCTGAGCTGGGGTTTCCCTTCCAGGAAATGCATGGCCGCTTCGCGGATGCCTGCGGAGGTGGTGGCCTTCTGGATGCCCTTGTGGAGTTCGTGGCCGAAGAAGAAGTTCTGGGCGAAGTAGGCGGTGAATTCCCTCAGGCGGCCGAAGGCTCGCTCCGGGGGGAAATCCTCCAGGGTGTAGCGGTAGAGCCGGTCCCAAACCTCGGCGTGATCGATCTCCAGGGGGGGGAGTCCAGCGAATTCCCGGAAGATCCAGGGCTTCACGGCCACGATCCGCCCCAGCATGAGGCCCGCCAGGGGCTCGAAGAGGGCGCGGTTCGCCTCCACATCCCTCACCGAGAGCACGTCCCCGTTGCCGATGACGGGCAGCCTCGTCTGGGCGGCGACCCAGGGAAATTCACTCCAGCGGGCCCGGCGCTTGAGCTTCTCGGTTGAGAAGCGGGGATGCACGGTGATGGCCTGGACGCCGCAGTCCTCGAAGAGCCGCAGCCGTTCCGTGAAGCCAGGCCGCCAGTTGTCGGGGTCATCCCCCAGGCGGCACTTCACCGTGAGGGGGCCGTCGTAGCACCTCCGGACCCGCGCCAGGACTTCCTTCAGTCGCGGAAAATCCCGCCACAGGGCCGCCCCGGAGGCCTTCTGCTGGATCTCCGGGGCCGGGCAGCCCAGGTTGAGATCGATGGCCGTGCATTCGATCTCCTCCATGCGTTTGAAAACAGCCTCCAGGTTCTCCTCGCCCGATACCCGGAACTGGTAGATCACATGGCCCTCGCAGGCGCGACGCTTGATGAAGGGCGATTCGTCCGTCTTGTCCTGGAGGAAGGCCGTGGCCGAGAGCATCTCGGTGAAGAGGGCGCCGTAGCCGCCGAAATCCGCCAGCAGGCGCCGGAAGGCCGAGTTCGTCACCCCCGCCATGGGCGCCAGGAAGAGGGCGGGGGCGATCCTGTGCTCGGCAATGTCAATGGACTCGAACATCGGGCCTCGAAGGAAGAGGGTTGGCTTCAGTAGCTCACGATCGAGCGGGCAAGAGGCCGATCGCCCTTCTCAGAATAGCCCGCCGCTGAGCCGGGTGATGGCCCGCTGGGCCACATCGGCGTAGCGCAGTTCCCCGCAGAGGAGCTTCACCATGATCTCGGGACTGCCCGGATGCTTCACCCCCAGGCGGTAGCCCGCCGCGGGCAGGCGGAAAAACAGCCCCGCCAGCCTCCGGGCCCAGGCCATCTCCCCGCCGATCTCCTTCTGGATCGCGGCCGTGTAGCCTTCCAGGGCCCGGTCTCGGCCCGAGAGCGCCCCGTGGATGGCCTCCGCGGCCCGGACACCCGTGAGGAGCGAGGGCCGGATGCCCTCGGCCGTGAAGGGATCCACGATGCAGGCGGCTTCCCCCGCCAGGAGCGCCTGCTGGGTGTGCAGTGCCTGATCGCCATCCCAGAGGACGATGGGATGGGCCGCCAGGGCGCAGGCCTCCAGATCGGCGCCGAACCCCGCGGAGTACTCGCCCAGGATGGCCCGCAGATCCCGGTCCTGGCGGCCGCGCATCACACCCACGCCCAGGGACTGGCCATCGGCCTTGGGGAAGTTCCAAAGGTAGCCGCTGCCCACGGTGCCGAAGTCCAGGCAGAGAGGAAGGTCCGGAGGCCCCGGGGTGGCGCATTCCGCCTCCAGGGCCCCGGCGATGCGGCAGCGGCGGCTGGTGAAGCCCAGCGCCTTGGCCGTGCTGCCCTTGGCCCCGTCCGCCGCCACCAGATAGCGGCCCCGCTGGGGGCCCTGGGGCGTCTCCACGGTCCAGGCCCCGTCTTCGAAACAGAGGCTGAGGGCCGCACAGCCCTCCTTCAATGCCGCCCCCTGGGCCTGGGCATGGGCCATGAGGAAGGCGTCGAAGACTTCCCGGCGCACCAGCCACAGGGGCTCCCGACAGAGGGACTCGGCCTCCACGGAATCCCCGCCGGCATAGGTGAAGCGGAAGCGGCGCACCTTGGCGCTGATGGCGGGGGCGAAATCGAAATCGAACCACTGGGCCACTTCGGGCGAGACGCCCCCCCCGCAAGGCTTGGAGTGGGGCGGGGAGGCCCTTTCCAGGACCAGGACCGAGCGGCCGCGCCGGGCCAGATGGTAGGCCGCGGCGGCCCCCGCGGGACCGGCGCCGATGATGATGCAATCGAACATGGCCCCAGTGTGCCACGGGGTCGTGACCCCCGCCCCTGCCCTCCCGTGCGAACCTCTCTCCATGTCCGACGCCTTTCCGGAAGCCGCGCCCCCCAGGCTCTTCACCCGGGCCTTCGTCCTGCTCTCGGTCTTCTACTTCGCGGTCTTTCTGGCGGGCTACCAGCTCTTCCCCATCGTGCCCCTGCACCTGCGCAGCCTGGGGGCGGACCTAGCGGAGAGCGGCCGCTTCATGGGCGCCTTCACATTGGGCAGCGCCGTGGGAGCGCTCTTCACGGGGCCCCTGGGGGACCGCCTGGGCCAGCGGCGTGTCCTGCGGATTGCATCCCTGTTGATGGTGGCCTTCTTCGCCATCTATGCAGGCATCGACAAGCCGGAGCACCGCTGGCTCTTCTACGCCCTGGCCCCCCTCCACGGCCTCGTCTGGTCGGGCCTCCGCACGGCCACCCTGGCCAAGGCCGGCTCCATGCTGGCCCCCGAGATCCGGGCCGAGGGGATGTCCTTTTTCGGCATGTCGAGCCCCGCGGGCATCGCGCTGGGGCCCCTGCTGGGCCTGCTGCTCTGGCCCGTGCTGGGCTTTCGCTGGATGCTCATCGCCCTGGGCACCATCTACGTCGCCCTGCATCTCCTCATCAAGAGCCTGCCGAAGGAACCCGAGGCACACCGCCGCAGGGACGCCCTCTTCCAGTTGCCCGAAAGGGTCACGCTCTGGCCCGCCCTGCTGCTCTTCGGCATCGGCATCAGCTTCGGCCCCATGGCGCCCTACAGCGCCCAGGAGGCCAAGCTCCTCCACATGGCCCTGCCCAGCGCCTTCCTCACCAGCCTGGCTCTGGGCATCGTGGGCCTGCGCCTGATCCTGGGGCTCACGGGCCTGGGCAAACGCCCCATCCGGATGCTCAGGCCCATGCTTTTCACCGCGCTGATCGGCCTGGCACTGCTGGCCTTGCTCCCGGGCGGCACGGCCCGGCACATCCTGGCGGGGCTCGTCTACGGCGCGGGCTACGGCATGGTCCACACCCTGATGTTCATGTACATGATCGACTCGGCGCGGCCCGACCGCCGGGGCGTGGCCGTGGGAATGCTCTACTTCAGCTACGACCTGGGCCAGGCGATAGGCGCCGTGGGCCTGGGCTGGGCCATGGAGCGCCTCGGCACCCACTGGGGCCTGGAGGCGGGCTACCGCGGAGGCTGGGCCCTGGGCTGCCTCGCCCTGGTGGGCTGCCTGCTCATCGCGCCGAAGATCCTGGGGCGGACGGCGCAAGGCAAGGCCCCCACCCTAGGCTGAGCGGTCATCCCCAACGAAAACCTTGTCTCCTCCAGGGCGAGTACGGCTCCTAGACTGGAGCGATGCCGGATGCCCGCCCTCGCCTCTTCACACCAGCCTTCACGCTGGTATTCGCCCTCACCTTCCTTACCTTTTTTGCGGCCTTCCAGCTCTTTCCCACGGTGCCCCTGCGCCTGCTGGAACTGGGAGCCAGCGTGGAGGAGAGCGGACGCTTCATGTCGGTCTTCACCGCCGGGTCGGCCCTGGGCGCGCTGCTCACGGGTCCCCTGGGCGATCGCGTGGGCCAGCGGCGGATGGTCGTTGCCACGGCCTTTCTCTTCGCCATCTGCGTGGGCAGCTACGGGTTCATCCACCACCGGGTCTGGATCTACGTCCTGGCCCTGCCCCACGGCGTGGCCTGGTCGGGCCTGCTCACGGGCACCCTGGCCACCCTCAGCGGCGTCCTGCCCGAGGACCGGCGGGCCGACGGCCTGGCGCTCTATGGCCTGGCGAGCCCCGGAGGCGTGGTCTTCGGCCCCATGATCGGCCTGGCCGAATTCCATTCCTGGGGCTTCGGTGCCGTCACCTGGATCCTGGCGGGACTCTTCATCCTCCTGGCCGCCGTGGCCCTGAGCCTGCCCAAGGACCGGAAGAGCCGGGAGCGCCGGGGCGTCCTGCAGATGCCCGAAGGCAGGATGCTCGCCCCCTGTTCGGTGCTCTTCGCCACGGCCCTGGGCTATGGCGCGCTGGGCACCTACACGGCCCAGGAGGCCCTGAAGCTGGACTTCCGGCCCATCCTGGGGCTGCCCACCACCTCGGCTTTCCTCACCTGCATGGCCCTGGGCATGGTGGGCATGCGGATCGTCATGACCCGCATCGGCTTCGGCCAGGATCCGGTGAAGAGACTACCGGCCATGCTCTGGGGCGCCTTCCTGGGGCTCGGGCTGTTGGCGGTCTTTCCCGGAGGCGTACTGCGCCACGCGCTGTCGGCCCTGGTCTACGGCGCGGGCTACAGTATGGTGCACACCCTGGTGACCACCTACGTGCTGGAAGTGGTCCACCCCGAGCGCCGGGGGGCGGCCTTCGGAGCGACCCTCTTCGCCTTCGATTCGGGCATCGGCCTGGGCAGCCTCGCCATCGGCATGGTCATCGGCCACGGCATGCGGGCCTGGGGACCCCTGGGCTACCGTGCGGGCTGGGCCGTGGCGGCCCTGGCAGCGGGCCTCGCCCTGCCCCTGGCCTACCGGCTCATCCGGGTCCGAAGGTGAGGTCCTGGCCCTCGAAGGCCCTGCCCTCGGGGAAACTGCTGCGCGCGTGGATGTGACCCTCCCGCACGAGGCCTTCCAGATCCACGCGCAGGCGAGGGGCGAGTTCGGCGGTATCCACCGGGCCGGGGGTGTGGACGCCCACCCAGCCATCCCGGCCCGCATGCTTGGCGGCGTAGAGGCACTGGTCCGCCACCAGCAGGGTGTCCTCCCAGGTGAAGGCCTCGGGGTGCTGGTCCAGGATGGGGAAGGCCGCGTAGCCCACGGAGATGGTGCAGCGCAGGGAGCGCCCATCGGGCAGCACGAAGCTGTGATAGCGCAGGGCCTGGCAGAGTTTCTCGGCGATCTGGGAGGCCTTGTCCCGATCCGAGCGCCGGGCCACCAGGAGGAATTCCTCCCCACCCCAGCGCACCAGGGTGTCCGAAGTGCGGCTGGCGGCCCGCAGGAGCTGGGCCGTCTCCCTGAGCACCAGATCGCCTGCGGCATGGCCGTAGGTATCGTTGACGTGCTTGAAGTGGTCCAGATCCCCCAGGAAGAGCACCAGATCCTCGTTGCGCTTCAAGGGGCTCTCCCCCTTCTGGAGGTAGTTGCGGAACACCCGGTGGAGGCGCACTTCCTCCTGGGGCATGGTCATACCGAGGAAGCGGCGGTTGTGAAGGCCCGTCAGGGGATCGATGAGGCTGGCCTCCAGCAGTGACTGGTTGGCCATCTCCAACTCCTGGGTGCGCGCCTTCACGAGGGCTTCCAACTGGGCATTGCGCCGCCGGAGAAGGTTCGTGCGCCAGCGGACCCCCAGGATGATCAGGCCGGTCAGGCTGAGACCCGCGAGGGCCAGGAACCAGGTCCGCATCCACCAGGGCGGCAGGATCTCCACATCCAGGGCGCGGACTTCCCCCGCTACATCCACGGAATTCAGGGTGCGCACTTCGAAACGGTAGCCCCCGGGTCCCAGTCCCGGATAGCGGGCCTCGGGCAGGGTCGTGTTCCGCCAGGTGTCTTCCAGGCCCACCAGGCGCACCTGGTAGTTCAGGTCCTCGGTCCGCAGGGAGCCCTTGGGCCCGTACCGGAAGGTGAGGGTCCGGCTGCCCCAGGGGACACGCTGTTCCCCGGGTTCCGCCAGGAGCGAAAGCCCGTCTCCCCGGGTGGCTTCGAAGATCGTCGCCGGGGGCGGGTTCTGTTCCCCGTGCTGCAGGCCCAGACGGCCCCGGACGAGGCCCACACTGAGGCCCACCCAGATATCGCCGTTGGGGTCGAACCAGAGGCCGTTCTGGGCGCAATCCTCGCCGGGGAAACCGGTGGCGCGGCCGAAGCGCGCGAGGTGCCGACCATCCCAGCGCAGCAGGCCCCGGGAGGTGCCCGCCCAGAGCGCCCCATCCGGACCGGCGAGCAGGGTGACGATGGGACTCTGGACCAGCGGATGAGGGGGAACCAGCGTCTCCAGCAGCTCCAGCCGGTCCCCCTGAAGGCGAACCCGCGTCAGGGCCTTGCATTCGGTGTAGCTGAGCCAGATCTCCCCGTTGGGCAGGGGGGCGATGGTCAGAACGCTGTCGTCCGGGAGGCCGGAGGCCTTGCTCAGGGTGACCCAGGTCCGGCCATCCCAGTGGGCTAGGCCGTGCAGCCCCCCCACCCAGATCCCGCCCCGGCCATCGGAGGCAATGCGGTGGATGCCATCCTCCTTCGGCCAGGCCCCGATCTTCACGGGCTCCACCTGGAGGCGGGCCCCCTCCCGGTTGGCCCGCAGGAGACCGATATTGCTGGTGCCCAGCCAGAGGGTCTGCCCTACCGCAAGCAGGGCACTCACCTGCCCCTGGGGCGGGAGGCCCGGGATGGGGACAGGCCTCAGTTCCCGGGTCCCCTTGATCCGGACCGACAGCCCCACGGGGCGTTCCCCGGAGGGCTGATGGCCCGCCCACAGATTCCCGTCCGAGTCCTCCTCCAGAGCCATGAACTGATTGGACCCGGTGCGCGGCAGGAGCTTCCAGCCCCGCTCATCCCCCACGGCCAACCCGGCCGCGGTGCCCGCCCAGAGAAGACCATCCCGGGTGCGTGTGATGGACCAGACCACGTCCGTGGGCAGGCCCTGGCGCCGGGTGAAGCCCGTCCAGAGGCCCTCACTGAGCAGTTTGTGGACGCCCTCCCCGGCGATCCAGACCGTTCCCTGGGGATCCACGCGAAGCACCACGGCTCCGCCCTGGGGAAGGCCTTCCCTCTCGCCGATGAGCCCGGAGGCACCCTCCTCGATCCAGACGAGACCCTGGGCGGTGTTCGTCCAGACGCGGCCCAGGGCGTCCACCCCCAGGCTCGCGGAATTCACCATGGAGAGCCGCATGGGCAGGGAGAGGATCTCCAGGGAGGCCTCGAAGTCGGCGAGGCGGGCCAGCCGCTCCGCCGAGCGCAGCCAGATCCGGCCCCCTTCATCGACCCAGAGGGCCCGCACATCCTGGCCCAGGGATTTCGAGAGATTCCGGTGGGTCCACCCATCCTTTCGCCTGATCCAGAGATCCTGACCGAGGGCCAGCAGGAGCCGGTCCCGGGGCGCGTCGTAGGTTCCGGCCGTGAGTCCATCCCCCCAAGGCAGGCCGTCCAGCGGCTGGAAGGGCTCCCCATCCAGGCTCAGGTAGCGGGTCTTGCCCGCAAAATTGGACAGGATCATGCCCCCCTGGGCGAGGCAGACCCCCGTGCGGTCATCGAAGCCCTTAGCCCCCAGGGCCGAGGGCCGGAGGAAGCGATGGCCATCCCAGAAGGCCATCCCCCGGTTGGTGCACACCCACAACCCGTGCTTCAGCCCCGCGGAAAGACCGTTGTCGGTGATCCGACTGGAGGGCAGGCCCTCCTCTTCCCCGAAGCGGCGGAAACGATCGCCCTCCAGCCGGAAGAGGCCGTCCTCGGTGCCGAGCCACAGGAAGCCCTCGGGGTCCTGGGCCAGGGCCACGGCCGACAGGTTGGTGAGCCCCTCGTCGGCCCCGAAGCTCCGGAAGGCCGTGATCCCGGGAGGCGCCTTCAGGGGAGGCGCACCGCCAGGAGCCGCCGGAGCCAGGACCGAGACCAGGAAGAGGAAGCATCCGAGGAGAGTGCGCATCACAGAAACCTCTACGGCCGCCCCCGGGCAACCCTTGAATATGTTGTGGATTTGCCCCCTGCATGTCCGGCCATGCCTTGGATCCTATAGAATTCTATGGAACCGCGCCATCGGGGCCGGCCTCGCCCAGGATCCCCATGCCCGCCCGCACCAAGCCGTCGCCCAAAAACAACTTGGCCATCGAGATGGGGGACCGGCATAAGGGGCCGCAGAAAAATAACCTGAACTGCCCTGGTTATTTTTGCGCGGCTCCTAAGCTCAGGTTCACCCTCGCAGTCTTTCTCGCAACGACCCTGGTCTTCCAGGTCTTCCGCTTCATCTTCCTCGGCCACTTCCAGGGGTTTCATGCCCTGACCACCGCAGAAACCTGGCACGCCCTCTACCTGGGCCTGAAATTCGATCTGCGGCTCACGGCGATCCTGGTGATGCCCCTGTGGCTGCTCCTGAAGCCGGGAGGCCCCGAGGCGCCGACCCTGCGGCGGGACCTGGGCGCCGCCCTGACCCTGGTGGCGGCGCTGGGCCTCTATGTCGTCCTGGTGGTCCTCGCCATGGGGGACGACGTGAAGGCCCGGCCCTGGCTGCTGGCCTTCCTGGCCGTGGCCCTGCTCCACCGCCTCGCCTTCCGGGCCTTCGGGGTGTCCCGGAACGCTTCGGCCCGCTGGATCTGGATGGGCTTCGCGGGGAGCCTGGTGGTGGCCCTTTGCGTCGGCTACTTCGCCGACTTCGGCGCCTACGACTACATCCACACCCGCCTCAACGGCAGCCTGTTGATGTTTGCGGAGAATGCGGGCACCAGCCTGCGCATGGTCTGGGAGAGCTACCCGGTGCTGCGTCTCCTGCTGGCCTTGGCGGCGCTGCTCGGTGTCACGCTCTGGGGCCTCTCCCGGGGGGCGCGCGGCCTCTCCCGCCCCACCGCGTCACCCTGGGCCGCGCTTCTGGGCAACGGGCTTGTGACCCTGCTCCTCGTCTTCGCCATGTACGGCAAATGGAGCCGTTATCCCCTGCGCTGGGCCGAGGTCTTCGATGCCAAGAGCGGGTTCAACGCCCAACTGGCGCTGAACCCCATCCTGTTCTTCCTGGAGACCCGAGGGGATGCGAGTGGGAGCTACGACATCGACAGGGTCAGAGCGACCCATGCCGCCCTGGCGGAGTATTTCGGGATCCCGGTGGCCCTGGACAGGGAAGGCCTGCCCACCCTCCTGCGGGAAGGTCGGCCCCTGGGCCATATCCCAGGGGAACCCAACGTCGTCTTCATCCAGTTGGAGAGCCTGGCGGCCTTCAAGACCGGCATCGGGGGCAACCCCCTGAAGCCCACGCCCTTTCTCGACTCGATCTGCGAGAAGGGACTCTACTTCGACCGGTTTCATGTGGTGCTCCCGAACACCAGTCGCTCCATGTTCGCCACGCTCTTCGGGATCCCCGACATGAGCAGCGGGTCGCAGAACGCCACCCGCAACCCGCTGCTGGTGGACCAGCACTCGGTGGTCACGGCGTTGGGGGAACGGGACCGCAGCTTCTGGCTGGGAGGCAGCGCCAACTGGGCCCAGATCCGGGGGGTGCTGAAGAACAACTTCAAGGGCCTCGATATCCACGACGAGGGTTCCTTCCCCGGTGTGCCCGTGGTGGATGTGTGGGGCATTTCCGACGCCGATCTCCTCCAGGAGGTCCATCGGTCCCTGATGGCCAAGACGGGCCCCTTCTGGGCCTACGTGCAGACCAGCGGCAACCACCCGCCCTTCACCGTCCCGGCCCACCTCTCGGACTTCAAGGTGGAGTCTCGGCCCGAGGCCGAGCTCAAACCCGCCGGCTTCGTGTCTGGCGAAGAGTACAACGCCGTGCGCCTCATGGACTACAGCCTGCGGAAGTTCTTCGCGGCAGCCGAGCGCGCACCCTACTTCCGCAATACGATCTTCGTGATCTGGGCCGATCACGGGGTGCCCCGAGGCAACCCGGACCCCCGCTTCGGTGACCTGAACCTGGCCACCTTCCGCATCCCCCTGGTGATCTACGCCCCGGGCTTCCAGAAGGAGGGGCGCCGCATCCACAGCGTGGGCAGCCAGATGGATATCCTGCCCACCCTCATGTCCTACCTGGGCCGCCCCTACCGGCATCAGACCCTGGGGAAGGATCTCCTGGATCCCGTCTGGGAGGGCAAGGGGGCGGCCTTCACCTTCACCCTGTTTCGCAGCCCGGCCCGCACGGGGCTGGTCCAGGGGGACTACTACCTGAACCTGGAGCCCGACGGGCATCCCGCCCTCTACCGGCTGGACGAATCCGAACCTCGGGACCTGGCCGGAGAGGATCCCACCCGCACGGCCCGCATGAAGACCCTGTCGGAGGGTTTCCGCCAGTGGTCCAAGTTCCTGCTCTCCCACAACAAGCCCCTGGAAGCGAAGCGCTGAAGGGGTGAGCCCTGCCTTGGGCCTCTCCTTCGCACTGTTCGCGTTCTTCTCTTCCGATCTGCGCGGCTGCGTCATCGGGAAGCGTTCGGATGCTCGGGTATCTGGAAAGGATGGAACGCGAAGGTCGCGAAGGGGGCTAAGAGCGCAAAGAAGGACACACTAGAAAATCGGCCGGGACAAATCCCCTGGCTTGGATTCCCGCGCCCTCAGGCCTTCCGGTTCACCTTGGCCATCGTGTGACTGGCCTGATCCCGCCCCTTCACGATCAGCTCGTCGATGTTCACGTGATCGGGCAGCGTCATGGCCCAGCGGATGCACTCGGCGATATCGACGCCCTGGAGGGCCTCGATACCGGTATAGAGCGCCTTGGCCCTGACCTCGTCCTTCAGGCGCACCAGGGAGAACTCCGTCTCCGCCATGCCGGGGTCCACGCTGGTGACCCGGATGGGCTCGCCGCAGAGTTCCAGCCGCAGGGTCTGGGCCAAGGCCTTCACGCCATGCTTGGACGCGCAGTAGACGCCCCCGCCCTCATAGGTGGCGTGACCCGCGGTGCTGCCGATGAAGAAGACGTGGCCCCAGCCGCTCTGGCGCACATGGGGCAAGGCGGCGCGAATCGTCTTCACCACGCCTTCCACGTTGGTGCGCAGCATGGCTTCCAGGTCCTCGTCGGGGATCTCCCAGATCTTGTGGAGGCCGCTGGCGAGGCCCGCATTGGCCACCACCACGTGCAGCCCGCCGAGAGCCGCCGTCCCCGCCGCCACGAAGGCGTTCACGCTGGCCGTGTCGCGGGTATCCACCTCTCCCGCCCAGGTCTTCACCTGGAACTCCGCGGCCAGTTCCTCGGCCAGGGCCTTCACCCGCTCCACCCGGCGGGCCCCCAGGATCAGGTGGCAGCCCTGGGCCGCCAGGAGGCGGGCCGTGGCTTCGCCGAAGCCCGCGCTGGCGCCGGTGATGAGGACGATGGGATGCTCGGGCCGCATGGGAACTCCTGTCTGAACAACCCCTCCATCTTCGCGCCGCGAGGCCCGATTGCATCCCGTTTTTGCGCCTGGATTCGTACGGCCCCAAAAACCGAACCACGGAAGGCACGGAGAAAAGCAAGGTCTCGGATCCCATTTTCTTTTCTCTGTGCCCTCCTTCTTTTCCTCCGTGCCCTCTGTGGTTCATCAGTTGTTCCCCCGCCGACCAACCCCACTTCGAATTCAGCCCCGTACGGGAATCGGTCACACCTCCGCCTCTCTCATTGAACCCCCGGCAAGGGAAGCGCAGAATTTCCTGATGCCGGCGCTGGCCCTGCGCGCTCCCGTTTCCGAAGAGGATCACCCATGACCATCCAGCTCAAGGATCTCGGCAAGGCCGTCCTGGAGACCGAATACGCCGTGCGCGGTCCCATCGTGGCCCGGGCCCAGGAACTGGAGCGGGCCGGGAAGGAGATCATCTACTGCAACATCGGCAACCCCCAGGCCCTGGAGCAGAAACCCCTGACCTACATCCGCCAGATCCTGGCCCTCTGCCAGTACCCGGCCCTGATCGAGCAGGCCGCCCAGCTCTTCCCCAACGATGTCCTCGCCACCACCAAGGCCCTCCTGGAGGGCACCCGGCACGGGGTGGGAGCCTACTCCGAGAGCAAGGGCGTGCGGTTCATCCGCGAGGCCGTGGCGAATTTCATTGCCGAGCGGGATGGCATCGAGACCGACCCCGAGGCCATCTACCTCACGGACGGCGCCAGCAAGGGCGTGCAGACGGCCCTGCGCATCCTCATCAGCGATCCCAGCGACGGGATCATGATCCCCATCCCCCAGTACCCCCTCTACAGCGCCACGCTCACCCTCTACGAGGGCAAGCAGGTGAACTACTACCTGGACGAGGCCCACAACTGGAAGCTCAGCATGGCCATGCTGGAGATGAGCCTCCAGGAGGCCAAGCGCTACGGCGTGAAGGTGAAGGCCATCTGCGTCATCAATCCCGGCAACCCCACGGGAAGCGTGCTGGACCGGGACAACATCGCCATGGTCATCGACTTTGCCAAGACCCACAACCTGGCCATCCTGGCCGACGAGGTCTACCAGGAGAACGTCTACCTCCAGGGCGACCGGTTCACCAGCTTCGCCAAGGTCATGGCGGAGAAGGGCGAGAAGGACGTGAGCCTCTTCAGCTTCCACTCCTGCTCCAAGGGCTTCCTGGGCGAGTGCGGCCAGCGGGGCGGCTACATGGAGATCCGCAATATTCCCGAGGATGTCACCGCGCAGATCACCAAGCTCCAGTCGGTCAGTCTCTGTTCCAACCTCACGGGTCAGGTGGCTACCTACTGCATGGTGCGGCCTCCCAGGGCCGGGGAGCCCAGCCACGCCCAGTACGTGGCGGAGCGAAACGGCATCCTGAGCGCGATGAAGGAGCGGGCCATCATCCTGGCCGAGGGTCTGAACCAGGTGCCCGGCGTGCAGTGCAACCCCGTGGCGGGATCGATGTACGCCTTCCCCCGGGTCAACATCCCCGAGGGCCGCACGGACGCAGAGTACTGCATGAGCCTCCTGGAGGAGACCGGCATCTGCGTCGTGCCCGGCACGGGTTTCGGCCAGGTCCCCGGCACCGCCCACTTCCGCACCACCATCCTGCCCCCCACCCAGAAAATGCGGGAAGTGGTGGAGCGCTTCAAGGCCTTCCACGTGGCCTACAGGTAGGACTCCTCGCACGGCAAGAATCCCGCATCCTCCCGGATCTTCCGGATGGCGGATGCCGCTAGACTTCTGGCATCCCCGAGGCCTGCCGTGCTCGACTTCTCCCTGACCCCCGAACTGCGCAGTCTCCAGTCCAGGGCCCACGCCTTCGGCTTGGAGGTGATCCGCGCCCCTCAGAAGCCCAGGTCCACGGTGATGCCGGGGGCTGTTACCGTGGCGGCCACTGCCGCGGAGGAGGTGGAGCTGCTGCTGCCATCGTCGGCGAGGGTGGTGCGGATGGCCTTCAGGGAATAGGCTCCCACCGGAACGCTGGTGAAGCCGTATGTCTCCGTGGAAGTGCCCACGGTGGCCATGGCGGAGCGGACGATGAAGGCGAAGGAGCCGCTCCCGGTGTCGAGGCTCTGCAGCAGGCTGACGGCATCGGACTGCTGGGCCGTGGCCACGGGCGTGATGGCCCCCGAGATGCCGCCCACCAGGGAAGCCACGGGGAAGGAGGCGTTGTAGGCCAGGACGGGCGAAGCGGAGCCGAGGCTCTGGGGCCCGCTGGCCTTGGCACCGTACGTCACGGTTCCGATCAGGGGCTGGCTCACCACGTAGTACGTGCCGCCCACGGGCAGGAGATCCAGTGTGTAGTGGCCGCTGGCATCCGTGACGGCACTGCGGGCGAGGCTCGCGCTTCCCGAAAGGTCAAGGGTCTCGGCATAGACCATGGCGCCCGCCAGGGGCAGGCCCGCGATGCCGGCCTCGGTGAGTGTGCCCGAAATGGAGCCCGTCACCACCTTGTCGAAGGCCCGGACGGTGGGGCGCAGGAGGTACTGGCCCGAGGCGCCCGCGCCGACGATCTGGATGGAATGGGCGGCATCGAAGTCGATGAACACATCCGCCGTGGTGCCCGCCTTCACGTCGAAGTTTCCGTTGAGCTTGATGCCCGTCTGGAGGCCGGAAGGGATCTTGAGTTCAACCACGCTGTCGTCAGCCAGCTTGACGGTGTTGCCGCTGCCCAGAATCAGACGCAACTGCTGATAATGGCCTTCCGGCAGGGAGGCGCCCGAGGCCAGGGTCTCTTCCACGCCGCCCGTGAGTCTGAGCAGGTTGATGGCCTTGTCCGGGGTGCCCAGGGTGACCCACCCGCTGCTCGTGCCGATCTCCACGGATCGGATATGGACATTGATCTCCTGGTAGCCGCTGATGGGCCCGTCCACAAGGTGGACGCTGATGCTGCCGCCCGAAAGGGAGCCGGACCCTCCACAGCCCGTGAACAGGGCCACCCCCAAACAACCCGCCAAGACCAGACCCGTCCGCGCAAGGTTCATGGAACACCTCCCGGGAGCCCTCCGGCTCATCCCCCACAGGTTAGGCATTCGGGAAATGGTTTGCACAAAGAAAATTCCGACCTAGACCATTCGCCGTGCCCATGAGGATTTTCCCCCAAGGGGGCCGGCCACGACCTCCAACAGGGTGAGGACCGTCCCGTTCGGAGGCGGCGCAGGTTATTGAAGGACCCGAGTCAGCCCTGCGCTGCCATGGAAGCCCCGGGAGGTGATCTCGCTGCCCTTCCAGAGGGCCCAGCCCGGAAGGCCGCGCTGGAAGGTTCGGATCATCTGCCAGAGCTGGAGACGGGTGTTGGCGCTGTAGACGTAGACCATGCGCCGGGGGTTCCAGGGGTTGGGGATCGCGAAGGCCACGCCCTCCTCGGGCCGGTTGAAGGTGCGGCCCTGGAAGCGGAAGAAGCCCTTGCCGAATGCCACGGGGAGCTGGCCTGTCTCGGCGAGTCTCGCCAGCAGACTGTTCTCCTCGATGCCGCCGAAGATCACCAGATCGCGCTCCTTCAGATCCTGTTCCGTCACTTCGGCATCGGGGCGGATCTCGGCCAGCACTTCGGTCACGTTGTCGGCCACCTGCTCCCGGAAGACGCCCATGAGGGAGCGGTTCGCCTCGATCTGATGGGAGGTACCGGGGACAAGCAGGAGCCTCTCCCATTCGTCCTGCAGGTTCGTGAGCTGGGAACCGAGAGCCGAAGCCACGGGAATCTCGCCGCCCGCGTTGAAGATCAGGCGGAGGGGCTGCTCGACGCTCTTGAAGACGAAGTGGTCCTCGGCGCTCTTCACCTCCACACGTTCCAGGACGCTGCCCTTGGCGGTGGTGAGGACGACTGTGGACACGAAGGGATAGAAGGCCCCCTTCTGGCGGACCTTCAGCGAGACCTCGAAGCCTCCCTCGGCCTTGGCGGCCTGGGCCTCGATCACGGGATCCGGAAGGCCCGTGCGCTCCAGCCAGGGCAGCACCAGGGGCCGGATGTCCCGCCCGGCGGCCCCGGAGGCCAGCTTCAGGAATGCCTCGGTGGAGATGGGCTTCCCGGCAAAGGCGCCATGCACCTTTGCCATGACCTTGGCGAAGGTTTCATTGCCGAGCCCGAGGCGCAGCTGGTGGAGGGCGAAGATGCCCTTGATGCGGGGCAGATGGTAGGCGCTTGAGCGATCGAAGGCGCTCTTCGTCTTGAGGGGTGCCTGGTCGGTCTCCCGGGCCGTGAGGAAGAGGGCCCGGGCGTTGAGCTCGGCCAGGAAATCCCGCTGCAGCTCAAAGGCCTTGGCCGGGTCCTCGGACAGGCGCTTCAGCAGCGCATGGTAGGCCGCGTCCCCGCTGGAGAACCAGTTCTCGCCGTCGCTGGCGGGAAAGACCGTGTTCAGCCAGAGGCCCTTCTTGTCGAAGGAAACGAGTTCCTTCACCTTCGCGAGGTCCCGCTTCTCGGCCGTGGCCGCGACTTCCGGCTTCATGCTCTGCCGGGCCGCCTGGAGCTTCTCGACCACGAAGATGGGGCTGAAGGTGGTGTAGCCGTACGTGAGATGGGGCACGGCATTGGGCAGATCGGCGATCCAGCGCCCTCCCACCCACTTCTCCCGGTGGGTGGTCTTGCCCTGGTGGGCGATGAACATGAGCTTTTCCGCCATCTCGGCGGTGGTGAGCTTGCCGTCGCAGGCGTGGGGGCGCTGGACGGGACTGGTGGCCCAGAAGCGGATGGCTTCGGCCAGATCGATAGGGCCCTTCCGCTCCTGGAACCAGTTGTACAGCGCGATATCGCGATCCATGGTGCGGAAGGCCAGATCCACAGGCGCGTTGTCGGCATTGGGCACCAGTTCCTTGCGGACCTCCAGTTCCCGGTTGTTGTTGTTGGCCCAGACATAGTCCAACAGGTTCCCCGGCGTGTCCGCGGCGTGCCCCTTGCTGCCCGTGCGCCAAAGCCGGGTCTTCTTCGTGCCCAGCAGGAAGACCGCGCCCTCGTCGGTCTTGGCGTCGGCGATGGTCCAGTCGTTGGTGTAGAGGCCGTTGTTCTTCTCCGTGAGGATCCTCGCCACGTCGTCGATGGAACTGGAATACTGGGCGGCCTTGCGGATGCGGTTGGACTGGGGCGTGCCTTCGGGTTCGAAGGGCGTCTGGGCCACGGTGGTCTCCCCGATGACGAGGCCCGCGGCGTTGATGTACCAGTCCGTGCCGGAACTGATGCCCCCAGGGAAGGTCTGCATGACGAAGCGATGGCCCGTGGTGGGCACCACGTCCAGGATCACGTCCCAGTGGACGCCGCTGTAGCTGGGGGGCCACATGAACATCTGGCCCGTGATGAAGCGGCCGTCCTTCGTGGCACTCTTGGTAGCCACGAAGGCGGAGCAGCGATCCGTGCGCTTGCCCGGCGCGTCATCCTCGGGCGCGAAACCGCGCCCGGTGAGCGCCGTCTCACTCACACGGTTCGCCGCACCGAGATCTCCCAGATCGATGGCTGAATTCATCGTCACGATGTCGAGGAGATCCACGGCGCGGCCCCGGAACATGGCCCCGGCCTTGGCGGCGCCGTCGGCGATGCCCTTCATCTCCTCCAGGAATTCCGGGTCGTACTTGCGCAGCATCATGGAATCGGCCATGAGGCGGAAGTTGGACCAGCCCTTCTCGGGGTTGGCGCTGTCCTGGAGCACGGCCAGCTTGTCCAGGAATTTCGCCAGTTCGGCAGCCACCAGCTCGCCGTACTGGCGGCCCCGGGCATAGGGCGCGCCCTCGATGTGCACGAAGGACCAGCCGCCTTCTTCGTAGCGGAAGCCCTTGCCCGCCCACCGCACCGTCTCCAGGGGGATGTGCTGGGCGATGTCCTCGATCTTCTCGAGCCGGAGATCGTCGAACCAGGCGCTGCCCGTGGCGCGTCCGTTACGGCCGAGATCGAGGCGCACGCGGTCCGTGGACATGGTGGCGAAAAACGTCACGGACACGCGCCGGGCGCTGTCCCCCGCCACCGTGGGGGAGGCGTTGGTGAAGGGGAAGCTGGCCATGGACAGACAGGCGCCCAGGGCGGTGGGGTAGCGTTCCGCCGGGTCCGTCTTCACCCCCTGCGCCTGGATCCACCCGCTGAGGCGGTAGAGCTGCCCCACCTGGAGCTTCAGGGGCTCGCTCAGGACGAAGGAGGAGGCCCCCCCGGCCGGATGCTCCAGCCTCAGGGCCGAGGTGCCCTCGGCCTTGAAATCACCGCTCACCGAAAGCTTCGATCCTGGTGCCAGTATGGCCGTCCAGCCTGCGGGCTGGCCCTGGGCCAGCTCCTCGAAGCCGGGGTTGGCCAGGGCGATCCTCACGGGGGCCTGCGCGGTGACGGGCAGGGTCAGAGTCGCGAGAAGGGCGGGGATGGAAAGGCGCATGGAGTCCTCCACCTTCCATTGCACCTTGCCTCACGTTAAGAGGCAAGGTGCAATTCTGGACTCCTCACCCTTTTCCCGAGTCTCGGGGTTGACATCCAATGTCCACCCCGATGAACTGGCCTCATCACACCGACAACCTGGAGGCATCATGGCGGCGGAAATCCGCACCGATGGGCTTGTGGACGCCGAGCGTCTGCGCAGGACCCTGGCCCTGCTCCGCGAGGCGGGGCCCAGGGGCATCACCAAGCTTCAGCTCACCCGCAGGCTTGGCGGCGTCAGCACACGCACGGTGGACCGCGCCCTGGGCCTCCTGGAGGCTCAGGGCGCCAGGCTGGAGCGGGAGCGCGAGGGGCGCCCCTCCGTGCTGCACTTCCGCCTCCTCAAGGGGCCGGGCTGGGACGAGCACGTGACGGGGGATGCCCGTCTGGCCCTGCGCCTGGCGACGCTCACGCTGGCCCAGAGCGGGACACTCCTCTGGCAGGACAAGCTGGAGACGCTGGAGAACCTGGCCAGCGCCCACATGTCCACCAAGGACCGAGCCCTCTTCGAAGTGCTGGCCAAGGCCGTGCGCGTGCAGGGGGGCGTGGAAGACCCCATCGAGGGCCCCGAGGTGCTGGAACCCATCCTGCGGGCTCTGCAGGAGGAGCGGGAACTGCACCTCGACTACCAGGCCGCCGGCGCGAAGGCGCCCACGCTCCACCGGGTGGTGCCCTACGCCCTCACCCACGATCTCTACTCCGGCGGCGCCTTCCTCCTCGTGTGGGACGCCACCCGGCAGAAGCCCATCCATCTGCGCCTGAACCGCATCGGCCGCGTGAAGGTCGGCCCCAAGGCAGTCGTGGCCGATCCCGCCCTCATGGAGCGGGCGGCGCGCTTCCAGATCGGCGGTTGGACCAGCGAGGAGGCCCCCTTCGAGGTGGTGCTGCGCATCGAAGGCGCCCACTGGGTGCAGGCCTTCAAGGAATCGCCCCCCGCCCTGCCCGACTTCAGCGGACGCCTCGCCCGGGATGGCCAGAGCATGGAGGCCCGCTTCAGGGCCACTCACGCCTATGGCGCCAGTCGCTGGATCCTACAGTTCGGCGAAGCCGCCGAAGTCCTGGAGCCCGCTTGGCTCCGCAAGGAGATCGCCGGAAGACTCGAGAAGGCGGTGAAGGCCTACAAGCGGAAGTGACCTCGCCATGCCTTGGGTGGCACGGCCAAATCCAGGCTAGAGTGTCCTGCCCGCGGGATCCCACAGGGCGGCCCTGCGGCTGGCGCGCCAGATCTCCAGCAGCTGGTCCAGCATCGCGCCGAATTCTTCGAGGCGGAAGGCATTGGGTCCGTCACTGAGAGCCTTCTCCGGGCAATCGTGGACCTCGAAGAAGAAGCCGTCCACGGCCGTGGCCGCGGCCCGGGCGAGGGCCGGGATCATCTCCCGGGCACCGCCGGTGGCGTTTCCCAGGGCCCCGGGCTTCTGCACGCTGTGGGTGGCGTCGAAGATCACGGGCGCACCCGTGCGGCGCAGGTGCGGGAAGCTCTGGAAGTCCACCACGAGCTGACCATAGCCGAAGGAGGAGCCGCGCTCCGTCACCCACGCGGGGCCAGCGCCCTCCACGCTGCGCAGTTTCTCCACGGCGTTCTTCAGGTCCCAGGGCGCCAGGAACTGGCCCTTCTTCACGTTCACGGGGCGCCCGGTGGCGGCTGCCGCCAGCAGCAGGTCCGTCTGGCGGCACAGGAAGGCGGGGATCTGCAGGACATCCACGGCCTTGGCCACCTGCGCGCACTGCGCGGATTCGTGGACATCCGTCAGGACGGGAATGCCCAGCTTCTCGCGGACCTCGGCCAGGATCTCCAGGCCTTCTTCCATGCTGATGCCCCGGTAGCTGCCCAGGGCGGTGCGGTTGGCCTTGTCGAAGCTGGCCTTGAAGATGAACGGGATGCCCCTGGAATCCGCCAGATCGAGGAGCTGGGAGGCCAGGAAGTGCGTGTGCTCCCGGCTCTCGATGACACAGGGGCCCGCGATGAGAAAGAAGCTCTGGTCGGTGAAGGGCCGCTTGAAGTCCATGGAAGTTCCTCGCAAGCCAGTGTATCGGAGGAAGGGCTGACTGCGCCCCGGGCAACCTTTCCATATCGTCAAGGCAATCCCCCGCCCCCATGAGAAGATGCTCCAAGCGGATCCTCTCTTTCAGGTATTTCCCATGTCCAAGCCCCTCATCTCCGACGAACTCAACCGACGCCTGGTGGCGCTCCTCCAGGAGGAGGGGCGCGTCAGCCATGCGGAACTGGCGGAACGCCTGGGCGTCAGCCGTCCCACCATCATTGAGCGCGTGAAGCGCCTGGAGGCCGAGGGCGTCATCCATGGCTACGGAGCCCGGGTGAGCCCCGCTGCCGTGCAGAAACCCAATGTCGCCTTCGTGTCCGTCCGCCATCGCCACGGCGACGACGATGCCCTGGAGGCCGCCTTCCTGGAGGCCCTGCGCAACGAACCCGACGTGCTCGAGGCCTACACCTTGGCCGGAGAGGACTGCCTGCTGCTCAAGCTCGTGGCCGATACCCCCATGGGCCTCCACGAGCGCCTGAAGCGCATCCGCAGCCTGGGCGAGCAGGTGAGCACACGCACCGCCATCGTCCTGCAGACCCACTTCGTCAAGGCGGGGCCGAGCCCCTATCCCCTCGATCTCTCCGCGCCCCGGAAACCCAAGAAGTGATGGCCTGGCTGGCCTACGCCATCTGCGCGCTGGTCTGGGGCAGCACCTACTTCGCCATCGCCCTGGGCATCGAAAGCTTCACCCCTTTTGGCATGGTGGCCACCCGCTACCTCAGCGCGGGTGCCCTGGCGCTCCTCCTGGCCCGCCTGCGGGGTGAGACGCCGCCCCTGCGCCGGGACCTGCCCCACCTGATGCTCCAGGGGCTGCTCCTGCTGGGCATTTCCAACGCCCTCGTCACCTGGGCCGAAGGCCGCGTCCCCAGCGGTCTCACGGCGGTGCTCTGCTCCACCACGCCATTCTTCTACGCCCTCATGAGCCGGGAAGGCATGCACTGGCGGTCCGCGTTAGGACTCGCCGTGGGGTTTTCCGGCGTGGCCGTCCTCACCTGGAAACCCGGCCAGGGCTTGGCCCTGAATCCCTTCGGCTTCGGCGGCATCCTGCTCGCCACCTTCCTCTGGGCCTTCGGGACGCTCTATGCCCGCAAGCGCGTCCAGGGCCGTAGCCTTCTGGGCAACGTTGGTGTCCAGATGCTCACGGGCGGCCTCTTCGGGCTGATGATGACGCCCTTCACCGGAGGCTTCCTCCATGCGCCGCTGACGTCGAAGGCCGTCCTGGCTGTGGCCTTCCTGACCCTCTTCGGCTCCCTCGTCACCCAGACCGCCTTCAACTATCTGGCCCGGGTCTGGCCCCCCACCAAGATGAGCACCTACGCCTTCCTGAACCCCGTGGTGGCCGTGCTCCTGGGCAGCGTCTTCCTGAGGGAGTCCTTCACCTCCCGGGTCATGCTGGGGATGCTCGTCATTCTCGCGGGCGTAGCCCTGGTGCAGTTTCCGGCCAGGCGCCCCGCCGAGCCCTATCCTGCGGAGGAGTAGTGCGCATCGCCCTCGCCACCTGCGAAACCCTGCCCGAGCTCTTTCTGGATGACCAGATGCTGATGGAGGCCCTGCGCCGTCGGGGTGCCGAGGTCTTCCCCCTGGTGTGGTCATCCGAGATCGCCGCCACGGTCACGCCGGAACTCTGCGTCATCCGCAACACCTGGGACTACTACCTGCGCCCGGAAGCATTCCTCGCCTGGGCCGGGGCCATGGCTGGACGCAGCGCGCTGCTGAACCCCTTCCCCCTCGTGCGCTGGAACCACCACAAGGGCTACCTCCTGGAGCTGGCGGCCCGCCATCTGCCCGTGGTGCCGACGACCCTCGCGAAGCGTGGGAAAGAACTGGATGTGGCGATGCTGGCCGCGGCCGCCGCCTGGAGGGATGTCGTCGTGAAGCCCGCCGTCAGCGCGGGGGCCTATCGCACGGGCCGCTACCGGGGCGATGATCCCGCGGCCCAGATCCACCTGAGGGATCTCGTCCAGGAGGGCGATGCCCTCCTGCAGCCCTATCTGGCCAGCGTCGAGACCTACGGTGAACGCAGTTTCCTCTTCATCGAGGGCGAATTGACTCACGGCGTGCGGCGCACCCAGGCTCTCACCGAAGGCGTGGGCATCGAGCGCACCATGGACCTCGTCACACCCACGGATGAGGAGCGCAGGATCGCCCATGAGGTGATGGCCGCCCTTCCCGTGAAACCCCTCTATGGCCGTGTGGATCTGGCGCCGGACGCCCTGGGGAGGCCCCTGCTCATGGAGGTGGAAGTCATCGAGCCGCGGCTCTTCCTCCAGGAATGCCCCGAGGCCCTGGACAAATTCGCCGCCGCGATCCTCGCCCGGGTGGGATGAGAGGAAGCATTTCCAGCCCCCCTGCGCGGAGCCCCGAAGGTTTCAAGGCTGGAGCCTGGGGGCGCTCCGTGAGACACTGAAAGGCTTGTGTTTCGGGAGGATCGTATGGCGGTTCAGTGCGGCATCGTGGGGCTTCCCAACGTCGGCAAATCCACGCTCTTCAACGCGCTGACCCGGGCGGGCGCCGCCAGCGCCAACTACCCCTTCTGCACCATCGAGCCCAACACGGGTGTGGTGGATGTGCCCGACCCGCGCCTCGACAAGCTGGCAGAGATCGTGAAGCCCATCCGTGTGCTGCCCGCAGCCCAGGAGTTCGTGGACATCGCGGGGCTGGTGCGCGGCGCCAGCAAGGGCGAGGGGCTCGGCAACGCCTTCCTGGCGAATATCCGGGAGACGGACGCCATCGTCCAGGTGGTCCGCTGTTTCGAGGACACCGATATCACCCACGTGGAGGGCGGCATCGATCCCGTGCGCGATCTTGCCATCATCGATACGGAGCTGATCATCAAGGACATGGAATCCGTGGAGAAGGCCATGGATCGCCACCTGAAGATCGCCAAGGGGGGCAACAAGGAATCCCAAGCGCTGGTAGTGGTCTTCGAGAAGGTGAACAAGGCCCTCAATGACGGCCGCTGGGCCCGCACCGCCGACCTCTACAAGGAGGATCGGGCTCTCCTCAAGCCCTTCGGCCTCCTCACCCTCAAGCCCATGCTGCTGGTGGGCAATATCGCCGAGGCCGATATCCCGAACCCTTCGGCCAATCCCCATTTCGCGGCATTGGAAGCGGCCGGGCGCGAGCGCGATTGCCCCGTGATCCCCATCTGCTCCAAGCTGGAGGCCGAGATCCAGGAGCTTCCGGAGGACGAGCGCCCCATGTTCCTGGAAGAAGCCGGCCTCAAGGAGCCGGGCCTGAACACCCTGATCCGCGCATCGTTCCGCCTCCTGGGGCTCCAGACCTACTTCACCGCTGGCGTGAAGGAAGTGCGCGCCTGGACCATCCACATCGGTGACACGGCCCCCCAGGCCGCGGGCGTCATCCACACGGATTTCGAGAAGGGCTTCATCCGGGCGCAGACTATCGCGTACGAGGACTTTGTCCGCCTGGGCGGCGAGCAGGCCGCCAAGGCCGACGGGCGGATGCGCTCCGAGGGCAAGGACTACGTGGTGCACGATGGGGATGTCCTGAACTTCCTCTTCAACGTCTAGAATCCGGTCCATTGCCAGAAACGGGAAACGGCTCCTGAGCCGTTTCCCGTTTCTCGTTCAAGCAGCAGCCCGGCTCAGAGTTCCAGGTCCCGCACGAACTTCCGCACCAGGGACTCGAAGCCTGCAGCGGCGGCGGCACCGGCCTCCAGCACTTCCGTGTGGGTGAGGGGCTGGGGCAGCATGCCGGCGGCCATGTTGCAGAGGCAGCTGATCCCGGCCACCTTCATGCCATCGTGACGGGCCACGATGGCTTCCGGCACGGTGCTCATGCCCACGGCGTCCGCTCCCAGGGCGCGGAAGGCGCGGATCTCGGCGGGCGTCTCGAAGCTGGGCCCAGTCACGGCGAGGTAGACGCCCTCCTGGAGGCGCTGATCCGTGGCCGTGGCGGCGGCGTGGATCTGGGCGCGCAGGCCCTTGTCATAGCCTTCGGTCATGTCCTGGAAGCGGGGACCGGGTTCCACGTTCGGCCCGATGAGCGCGTTGGTGCCCTGGAGATTGATGTGATCCGTGAGCACCATCAGCTCGCCCACCTTGTAGTTCCAGTTCACGGCACCCGCGGCGTTGGTGTGCAGCACGGCCTTCACACCCAGGCGGCCGTAGAGGCGCATGGGCGCCGTCACCAGGTCCATGGGGTTGCCTTCGTAGAAGTGGAAGCGCCCGGCTTGGAGCAGGACCTTGCGGCCCTCCAGCTCGCAGAAGATCATCTTCCCCGCGTGGCCCAGCACGGTCTGCCGGGGGAAGCCGGGGATTTCCGTGAAGGGGATCGCCGTCCCCGCCAAGGCTTCCTGGCAGTGGGCCAGCTGGCCCAGGCCCGAACCCAGCACCAGGGCGATCTCGGGGACGAAGGGTGCACGCTTCTTGAAAGCCTCGAAGGCAGCGTTCAGATCCATGTTGGAATCCTCGTTCAGGGGGCTACTTGATCAAGCTTGAGTGTGACCACCAGGTCGGATTGCTGGATGTCGGGACTCAGTAGGCGGACTTGGAGGCTCTGGTAGACCGCCGTGGTGTTGTTCCCCGAGAGGGAGGGAAGACGGATGGGCGCCGTTCCGGCAGCGAATAGGTATTTGAGCCCCCCGATGCTGACCTGCACTTCGGCCCCGGCAGGAATTCCCCCTGGGGTCACGACGCTCAGATTGTAGATCCGGTCTCCACTCAGTGTGAAGCGCGCGGCGAGGACTTCGCCCTTGGAGAAGTTCGGGTACTGGTTCAGGAAGTTCCGATGGGCCCTGGCCATGCTCAGTGTGAAGGAGGGCAGGGCCGTGGCGAGGGAATTGGGATTGGAGCCCCAGTCCACCAGGAAGCCCGCGTCCGGATCCAGCGGAGTGTCTGTGACCAGGGGGCGCGGCCACTTGATACCAAAGGGCGTAAGCAGACTGGTGAGCGTCGCATCCGGGAAGAAGGCCGCGAGATCCACGGTGTCGGAGGTGCTCTTCGCTTCCTTTAGGCGTGCGATCTGGCCGTAGATGCTGGCGGTATCCGTAGGGTAGTTGGTGGTAGTGTCCACGGGCAGTGTGACGGTGAAGAAGCGACTGAGAGGCAACCGGGTGAGGGTCGCCCATCCCGTGGCGGTATCAGCCACAGGGGTCACCGTGGTCCCGACGAGGGTGCCATTGGCATGGAGATTCAGCTTCCAGGTGAGGGCGGCGATATTGGCTGCGGAATAGGCATCCGTGCCCAGGCCATTGGCGAGCCGGATATCCCGGTAGCTCACGGGACCGGCAGAGGTGTCGGCCAAGTAGGGAGACTTCAACAGGACGGCGGCGATGCCCTGGGAGAAGCCTTCCAGCAATGCCATGTTGGGGCGGAGATCCTGGAGATCGGAGCGATCGGCCAGGGGCGTCGTGGGCAGGAGGCTGGTGAAGCGCTTTCCGAACAGCCAGTTCCGCGCATAGAGGGGAAAGAGCACCCCTTCGTCCCAGGCGTCGTCGTTGGCGGCAAGGCTGCGGATGAACCCGAAGTAGGCGCGGCCGCCGCCATCGAAGTAGCGCTGGTCCTCCTCGTCCCGGTCGTATTCGATGAAGCTGGACTGGGCATCTGTGGAAGCCCCGTCATAGTGCAGGTAGAGACTGTACCCCGGAGTGGGCTCCCCGATTGTCGTTGCGTAGGTGTAGGCGCTGTCGAGAATGGCCGCCACGCGGCTGCCGGTGCCCACGGTTTCCAGCACGGCGTTGGGCTCCCAGGTGATCGCTCCCCCCACGGTCGCGGTGGTTTTCTTGATGGTGTTGGCCAGGGGGGCCTTCCACCAGGGCGTCGCCACGCCGATTGCGAAATCCACGGTGGCGTCGGCGCTGAGAGCGATGCCTCCGGGGGCGGGATCCCCGTCGGGAGTGGCTCCCCCCGCATTCTTCCGGAGGAAGTAGTAGGGGCGATCCATCACCTGGGTGGGATCGGATACGGCTCCGGCCACGAGCCTCAGACCCGAACCCAGGCTCGAGGAACTGGCGATCTCCACGAAGGTGGGCTCGTCAATGGGAACCGAGGAGGTGTACTTCCCGTCCACGTCCGTGGACACAGCCGAGACCACCTTCCAGACGGTGACGGGGTTCCCGCTGGCATCCGTTTCAGCCTTGCTCTGGTAGAACCGAACATAGACCCCCCTCAGGGGCAGGGTCGTGAACTTGGCGGTATCGGTCTCCAGGCCACTGGGCGTGCCGTCGGGATTGAAGAGCAGGGGCTTGCGAGTGTAGGTGACGGTGCCCGAAACAGTGACGGAGGTGGGGGCAGGGGTAACCGGGTTCGTCTTCCCGCCTCCACAGCCCAGGCCGAGGGGAAGGACACACAGGGCCGCCAGGACCGCCAGGAAACGCCATGAAGAACGCGAAAACACCATCACGACCTCGAAAAGGGGGCCAAAAGTTCAGAGTACCACGGCCCGCCCGCCTTGGCATGAGCGAAGGGCCGATGGTTGAGTGCGGCGAGCCTCCCTGAAGGTTCAGGGAACCTGCATTCCAGGAAACCTCCCCGGGCGCTGGACACGGTTCAGCCGAGACGGTTCCAGAGGAAACGCGCTGTTCCCGGACTGCCGCCCTAGCGCCTGGAGCGGCGGGGGGGAATGGCGGCCTCGTTCTGGGCCATGAGCTCGGCGGGGATCTCCTCCGCATCGTTCATCACAGGCAGGGGATTCTCGTGGACGCCCTCGATGCGCAGCTCGAAGTGCAGGTGCGGCCCCGTGGATTTGCCCGTGCGCCCGACCTCGGCGATCTTCTGGCCCCGGCGCACCACATCGCCCGTGCGCACATAGTTGAGCTTGTGATGGCCGTAGAGGGTCGTCACGCCATTCCCGTGATCCAGCACCACGAAATTCCCGTAGTCCTTGTGGCGACCGGCGTCGACCACCCGACCATCCAGGGCGGCATAGACATCGGTCCCAATCGGAGCCGTCAGGTCCAGACCCCGGTGATTGCCCCGATAGCGCTGGCGGATCTTCTTCCGGCTGGTCTGGGTCTTCACCCGCACCGTGCGGGTCCTGATCCGGGGTCCCCAGGCCGAACTGATCGTCCGGGTGGCCACGGGCCAGAGCAGATCGAGCTTGGCTGGATCGGCCGAATCGAAGGTCGCGGGAGCGGGGGGTTGAACCTCCCCGGGCCTGGGCAGGACCGGCTGCATCTGGGCGGCCGTCAGGGCCTGGGGAGCATCGGCGAGGCTGGAACCCGAAAGGGTCATGCCATCGGGCACGGGCCGAAGCGTAGCCGAGGGGAGCACCCGCTCCAGATGGACCAGGGAAGCCGGGCGCAGGCTCGGCGTCGCGGGAAGGGGGCTGACCGGCGGAAGTTCCTTGGCCGCAGAGGTCTCTCTCGCCACCGTTGCGGCGACCCGGGCCCGCTTTCCGACCGAAGCCACCCTCAGGACAGTGCCGATGGAGAGTTTCCCCAGATCCAGATCGGGATTCAGTTCCTCGAGTTGGTTCAGAGTCAGCTTGAACTGGCGGGCGACCTTGGCAGCGGTCTCCCCCTTCCGGATCTTGTGAACACCCTGGGCCGTGGCGGCCTTGGCCGCGGGCTTGGCAGCATCCAGAGTCCCGGACATCCCCACCAGGGAAAGCGCGAGCACGAGGGACGATATTCTCATGGGGCCTCCCAGGGGTTCAGGGACAGTGGAGGAGAGGAGATGAGGACGCTTCCGACAAGCCTCCTGGGGGACCATGCCCCATGGTGGATACACGCAGGGATAGTCAAGGGTAGCGAGGCGCCATCGCCCCGGCAAACATTATCGATTTTTACCTAGACCGTCGCAGATAAACAGCCTTGTTCACTCTATGGCGAGGGCAGCACAGAGGCGCCAGCTCTGCGAACGAAGCGAGCGGGAGGGCGCGCTGCACCTGATAGCTGGAGGGGCCGTAGCGAAACAACCAGAAATGCTGTGGTTGTTTCGAACGGCCCCTAGTAGGCCCACGGGCTATCGGCCCAGGGCCAGGCGATGGTGCCCCGGCGCCCTCCCGCCTTGAGCAGAAGACGCACAGGCCCCAAGGTCATCTCGTGGCTCACGGCCTTCAGCATGTCGTAGAGGGCCAACAGGCCTGTGCTGGCCCCCACCAGGGCCTCCATCTCGACTCCGGTGCGGCCCTCCATGGAGACCTCCACCCGCAGCCAGGCCCGCCGGGTGATGGGATCCCAGTGGTGGGCGACATTCACCCCATCCACCACCAGAGGATGGGCCAGGGGGATGAGGTCCGAGGTGCGCTTGACACCGCCGATGGCCGCGATGCGGGCCACGGACCAGGGATCGCCCTTGGGGCCGCCACCCGTCTCCAGGGCCTCGGCACAGGCCGGGCAGAGTTCCAGGCAGCCCGCCGCCACCGCTCGGCGGCGGGTGATGGCCTTGGCGGAGACATCCACCATGGTGGGGCGACCCTCGGCATCCAGGTGCGTCAGTGTCATGGGGTCACCAGGGCCAGGAGGATCTCCCGAAGGGCGGGCACATCGGGGGCATAGGCCCGGGGCCCGCAGGCCTCCAGGGCTTCCCGACCATAGAACCCGTGCCCCACGGCGATGCCGGGAACCAAGGCCCGGTTCGCCATCTCCAGATCGAAGGGGGTATCCCCCACCATGACGGCCTCCAGGGGCCCGATCCCATGGGCGGCGAGACAGATCTCCAGGCTTTCGGGGTGGGGCTTGGCGAGGCGCACATCGTCGGGAGTCACCAGGGGATCGAAACAGGAGCTCCAGCCGAAGGTCTCCACCTGGCGGCGCAGGGGCAGGCCCCGCTTGGAGGAGGCGATGGCCATCTTCACGCCCAGGGCGTGGAGTTCCTGGACCAGGGCATCCATGCCGGGGAAGGGCACCAGCAGAGGCTCGTTGGCGATCCAGTCGAAGGTCCGGTAGATCTTCAGCACCTCGGCCGGATCCAGCCCCAGGGGGGCGAAGGTGCGCTGGAGGCCCTCCTCCACGGGCAGGCCCACGTAGCGCAGCCATTCCTGCTTGAGTTCCGGACGATCCTGGAGGCCCAACCCCTTCAGGGCATGGTCCATCCCCGCCTCGATGAGCGCCCGGCTGTCCGCCAGGGTGCCGTCGAAATCCCAGACGATGAGCTTCAATCGAACCTCCAGGCTTCAGGATCGCATGAAGGCCCCGGTAAACTCGAACCCCCCTGCCCCGTATCCGCCCCAGGAGATTCCCTTGATCGAATTCCAAGACCTCGAGGTCCGCTACGGCGATGTCATAGCCCTCCAGCACCTGAGCCTCGACCTGGAGGACGGGATCATCGGCCTGCTGGGCCCCAACGGCTCCGGCAAGTCCACACTCCTCAAGACACTTTTGGGCCTGCTGCAACCAGCCAAGGGCACCGGCCAGGTGCTGGGTGTGGGCCTGGGCAGCCCAGACGCGGCCAGGCTGCGGGCGCGGATCGGCTACATGCCCGAGTACGACGCCCTCATCGAGGATGTCAGCGCCTTCGAGCAGGTGGCCTTCTGGGGCGAACTTTCGGGCCTCCCCCTGGACTCCGCCCGGGATCGCGCCCACGAGGTGCTCTACTTCGTGGGCCTGGACGAATCCCGCTACCGCCATGTCTCGGGCTACTCCACGGGCATGCGCCAGCGGGTGAAGCTCGCGCAAGCCCTCGTCCACTCCCCGGAGCTGGTCTTCCTGGACGAGCCCACCAACGGCCTGGACCCCGAAGGCCGGAAGCGGATGCTGGATCTGGTCCTCAAGGTGCGGGCCGAACTGGGCACGGGCGTGATCCTGGCCAGTCACCTGCTGGAGGATGTGGAGCGCTGCGCGGACCAGCTGGTGATCCTGGACAAGGGCGAGCTGAAGGCCTCGGGTTCCATGGCCGGACTGCGGAAGCTCCTGACCAAGCGCTTCGAGCTGCGCTTCCTGGATCTCCTGAGCCCGAAACAGGAGGCCCAGCTCATCGATCTGGGCCGCGTCCTGGATAACCGCCATGGCCTCTATGATCTGGAACTCCATCAGCCCGATTCCGTGGAGCCCTTCCGCTGGGCGCAAAGGGTCGGCGCCGTGCTGGTGCAGCTGACACCGCGCCACGACCGCCTGGACGAAGTGCTGATCCGGGCCCTCCATGGCGATATTGCGACGACCAAGGAGGGGAACTGATGCCCATCTACGCCCCCTCCCTGCCGCCCCGGCCGGTCCTGGACCAGGGCCTGCCCCCTGCCCTGGTCATCGCCCGCTTCGATATCCGCCGTGTGCTCAAGCAGAAGATGGGCCGCTTCTTCGGTTTCATGTTCGTCGTGAGCCTGCTCATCCAGCTCACCATGCTCTACGTGAAGTACCTCCTGAACACCAGCGCCGCATTCAGCGGCATCAAGGATCTCGCCAGCCAGGTCCTCACCCAGGGCCCTGAGTTCCACGCGGGCATCCTCACTATGAGCGGGTGGCTCACGAGCCTCCTCTGGTTCCAGGTGGCCCTCGTGGGCGGCGGCCTGGTGGCCCGGGATTCCCTCTACCGGATCCGCCCACTGCTGTACGCCCATCCCGTGCGACCCATCGACTACCTGGCGGCCAAGGGCCTCTTCGCCGCGGGCCTGCCCTTCGTGATCCTCCTGCCCTTCGTCTTCCTGCCCTGGGGCATGTCCCTCCTCATCGCCGGCACTGGAGGTCCCGTTTCTCCCTGGGCGCCCCTCTACCTGCTGCCCTCGGCCCTGATCATGGCCCTGCTCATGGGGGCCGTCACCCTGGGCGCCTCGAGCCTGGCCTCCAGCCCCAAGGCCGGCTTCGGCTGGGTGCTGGGCATTTCGCTGGGCACCGGCGCCCTGGGCGGCCTCCTCAGCGGCCTCCTCCATCAGCCCGTGTGGATGGCCTTGAGCCCCCAGGCCCTCGTGGGGGCCTGGCCCGATCTCCTCTGCCGGGTGGCGGAACCCAAGCTGGACTGGGCCCCCACGGTGATTGGCACACTCGCCCACCTCGTCCTTTGGACCTGGGTCGCCGCCCGGCGCACCCGCCCCTCGGAGGCCGTCCTGTGAGCGCCACCGTCTCTCTTCAGCGCGCGTCCCTGCGCTACGGCGATATCCTCGGCCTTTCCCCCACCACCTTCGAATTGCCCGAGGGGGGGGGCATCACGGGGCTCCTGGGCCCCAACGGCGCCGGGAAATCCACCCTCATCCAGCTCCTCTCGGGCCTGCTGCCCCCCTCCGGGGGCGAGGTGAAGATCTTCGGGGAGGACCCCTTCCGCAACCCCCGGGTGCTTTCGCGCCTGGGCTTCGTGCCCGAGGGGGACCGCTTCCCCACGGGCCTGCGGGGCATCCCATGGCTGAGGATGATGGGTGAACTCTCGGGACTCGAGGGGGCTGCACTCCAGGGCGCCATGGACCGGGCGTTGGCCGTGGTCGGGATGGAAGTCAACGGCCGCAAGCCCTTCAGCGAGATGTCCAAGGGCATGCGCCAGCGCATGAGGCTGGCCCAGGCCCTGCTCCACGATCCCGAATTCCTCCTGCTGGACGAGCCCTTCAACGGTATGGATCCCGAGGCGCGTCTCCTCCTGATGGAAATGCTGCGGGGCCTGGCCGCTGAAGGCCGCCGCATCCTGGTCTCCAGCCACATCCTGGGCGAAGTGGCGCAACTCACGGACCGCATCCTGCTCCTCTTCCGGGGAAGGCTCCTGGCGGAAGGCAGCGTCAATGAAATCCGCGAACTGCTGGACCGGCATCCCGTGGAACTGCGCATCAGCGCCCAGTCTGCCCAGGCCGTGGCCCGCTGGGCCGTGGAGCAGGACGAGCTCGTGGCCCTGCGCATGGAGGAGAGCGGCGCCGTGCTCGCCGTGCGCAATCCCCGCTCCTTCCTGCCCAAGCTGCAGGCGGCGGTGCTGGAGGGCAAGCTGCCCCTCCTCTCGCTGGATCCCCTGGATCTCAATCTGGACGCGGTGTTCCAGTTCCTCACCAAGGATCACGTATGAGCGCCCAGCCCACTCCCGTCCGCACGGTCCAAGCCCTGGTCCGCGGCTACTTCCCCCGAGTGCTCCAGGTGCGCGGCTGGGTCTGCGCCCTCATCATCCTGCTGCCCGTGGTCCTCAGCTTCGGCCTGGCCGCCATCCTGCGCCTCCAGCAGATGCCCTTCGGGTCCGCGGAAGTCCTCACGGTCTTCCACAAGGTCCTCGCCCAGCTGGCCCTCCCCATCCTCGTGCTGGTGGCGGCTCCCGCAGGCATCCGCGAGGACCTGGAGCAGCGCACCCTGCCCCTGGTGCTCACCCGCCCGGCCCAGGCCTGGGTCCTGCCCTTCGGCAAGGGGCTGCTCTGGTATGGCTGGGGCGCCGTCTGGATCGTGGCTTCCGTGGCGGGCTTGGGCGGACTCGGCGCGGAACTCGCCAGCCTGCCCCTCATGGCCGCCGCCCTGCTGGCCGCCTTCTGGGCGGAACTGGCCTTCATGACATTTCTCAGCCTGGTCTTCAAGCGCGGCACACTCTGGGGTGCGCTCTATCTCTTGATCTGGGATCCCCTCGTGCGGATCTTCCCCGGCAATCTCCAGCGCATCACCTTCCTCCACTACGTCGAGAGCATCGCCGGCAGCCGGGGCAGCAGCGTCGGCACCTCCCAGCTTCTCGCCCAGGAGCAGATCAGCACGCCCTGGTACCTGGCCATCCTCGTGCTCGTGCTCTTCGGGATCCTCTGCTGGGCCGCCAGCGGCTGGAAACTCCAGACCACGCCCATCGGACTGGCCGGAGCCGAAGCGGAGGGCTAAGGCCGTACACTGTCCCCATGGCCGAAACCTTCTTCCGCACCACCACGCCCACGGGCACCGAGATCCTCGTGGAACCCCTTGCCCATGTGAGGAGCTGCTCCGTGGGCTTCTGGGTGCGCCGGGGCAGCATCCACGAGACCGCGGCGGAGGAGGGCCTGGCCCACTTCATCGAGCACACGGTCTTCAAGGGCACGGAGCGCTATCCGGACCCCGAAGCCATGAGCGCGGCCACGGATGCCCTGGGCGGGAACGTGGACGCCTTCACGGGCAAGGAGACGGCCTGCTTCTACGGCAAGGTGCTGCGGGAGCAGCTGCCGGAGATGATCGCCCTGCTGGGCGATCTGGTGACGACGCCCCGCTTCGATCCGGAGGAACTGGCCCGGGAACGCAGTGTGATCCTGGAGGAGATCGCCCAGAGCGAGGACCAGCCCGACGACTGGGTGAACGAACTCTTCTACCTGAACTTCTGGAAGGGCGGCACCCTGGCCCATCCCATCCTGGGCCGCCCCAAGCAGGTGGCGGGCTATGGGGCCGAGGAGGCCCGGACCTTCTTCCAGAAAACCTACCGGGCCCCCAATCTCCTCATCGCCGCCGCGGGGGATCTCGAGGCGGAGGCCTTCCTGGCCCTGCTGCAACCGGTCCTGGACCGCCTGCCGGCGGGAGGCCCCGGCGAGGATCCGCCCACGGACGGGCCCCAGCCCTTCATCCTCAACACCCCCCGCAAGGATCTCCAGCAGGCCAGCCTCATCCTGGGCTTCCCTGCGCCAGGCCACCGCCATCCGGATCGCGTGGCCGTGAACCTCCTGAGCCATGTGCTGGGGGGCGGCATGTCCTCCCGGCTCTTCATGGAACTGCGGGAGAAGCATGCCCTCTGCTACCAGATCGGCAGCTACCTCAGCCACTACCGCGACGGCGGCGCCCTGCAGATCAGCGCCAGCTGCGCTTCCGACAAGGCCAGGGAGCTGGTGCAACGCGGCGCGGCCGAATGCGCGCGCCTGGCCGCCAAGGGCGCCACGCAGGAGGAGCTGGAGCGCGCCAAGCTCCAGGCTCGCACCAGCCTCGTCTTCAGCCAGGAGTCCAGCAGCGCCCGGATGTTCTCGCTGGCCCACCAGGCCATCCACATGGATGCCATCCGCGATCTCGATGCCCAGATCCGGGAGATCGAGGCCGTGGATCTGGACGCCCTCAACCGTGTGGCCCGGGAAGTGCTGCGCCCGGAGCTGCTGGCGGTCTCCGCCCTGGGCACCCGGAAGCGCGGCGAGATCCGCAAACAGGACCTGACAGCGTAGAATAGATCCACTCATCCATCCGCTCCTTGATCGCGAGGTCCCCATGCGTCTCACCCGCTGGCTGTTCGGCACCCTGGCTCTCGCCCTCCTGGCCACACCGCTCCTCGCGGATCGCAAGCTCTCGGGCACCTTCAAGAAGCTGGACAGCGGGCTCCAGATCGCGGAGACCAGGCCAGGCAGCGGCAAGGGCGCCGCCAAGGGCCAGACCCTGGGCATGCTCTACCGGGGCTGGATCTACGACACCGTCAAGGGCCGCCAGGGCACGCAGTTCGACGCCAACCTGAACCGCCAGAAGCCCTTCGGGTTCGTGCTGGGCGCCGGCCAGGTCATCAAGGGCTGGGACGAGGGCATGCTCGGCATGAAGAAGGGCGCCAAGCGCGTGCTCATCATCCCGCCCGAGTTGGGCTACGGCGAGAGGGGGGCCGGTGGCGTCATCCCGCCCGGCGCCACGCTGCTCTTCGAGGTCGAAGTGGTGAGCATCAAGGGAGAGGCCCAGCCCATCCAGTAGACTGGAGGCATGTCCGAACCCTCCCTTCCTCCCTGGGACAGCCCCGCCCCCGAAAGGGCGGGCAGGCCCTCGGCCTTCGCCCTTCTGCCCGAGGACTTCCAGGCCCTGGGGGCACCGGCTCGACCCGAGCACATCTTCACCCAATGCCAGCATCCCTGGGTCTGGGTGGAGGGTCGGCCCCGCCTGAACCGGGAACTCCGGGAATGGATGGCTTCCAACCTGGACATGGCCCTGCCGGAGATCCTGGAGCGCCACCCATCGGAAGACGGCAGCACCAAGGTGGTGCTGGGTCTCGCGGACGGCCAGCGCATCGAGGCCGTGCACATGCCGCGCGAAGTGCGCAATCCCCGCGTCACCCTCTGCCTCAGCAGCCAGGTGGGCTGCGCCATGGGCTGCACCTTCTGCGCCACGGGCACCATGGGCATCCGCCGCAACCTCACGGCCGGGGAGATCGTGGGCCAGGTGCTGGTGCTCCTGAAGGAACTGGGCCCGGAAAAGCCCCACCAGATCACGCTGGTCTTCATGGGCATGGGCGAACCCCTCCACAACCTGGACCACGTGCACCGGGCCATCCGGGTCTTCAACCACCAGCAGGGCCTCAATATCAGCACGAGGCGCATCACGGTGTCCACCTCGGGCCTCGTCCCCGGCATCGAGAGGCTCGCGAAGCTTCATCCCCGGCCCTGGCTGGCTATTTCGCTGAATGCCACCACGGACGCATCCCGAAGCGCCGTGATGCCCGTCAACCGCGTCTGGAACTTGGCCCGATTGCGCCAGGCCCTGGCGAATTGGCCCCTGGCCCCCAAGGAGAAGCTGACCATCGAATACGTCCTGATGGAGGGCGTCAACGACACGCTGGACGACGCGGAGCGCCTCGCGGAGTGGATGGGACCGCTGCGGGAAACGCACAATCTCAACCTCATCCGCATGAACGAACACGCCGAGAGCTCCTTCAGGGAGCCCCTGGAGGCTGGGATGAACGCCTTCGTGGGCCGCCTGAAGGCCCTGGGCTGCTTTGTCACCGTGCGCAAGAGCCGGGGCCGGGATGTGCAAGGAGCCTGCGGGCAGTTGATACGGGAAACGATTCGGCGTTGATGTAATACACATTCATTTTAAGTGGATGGCTGCATCTAAATATCGGAACCCTCCCCCGGGTTTTCGGTAGAATTCCCCCATGCGCGGCGAACCCCCTCTCCCCGACGAACACGGCACTCCCTCGGACCCGCAGGAGCGCCCCAGGGAACCCTGGATGCACGAGCCCTACACCCGGGATCCCTACTGGCCGGATCCGTACTCGGGGACGCGGTAACTCCTACCGCACGGCCTGGCCCGCATTGAAGAGCGGCATGTAGATGGCCAGCAGCAGGCCCAGCACTACCACGCCCATGAAGAGGATGAGCACGGGGCCGATGAGGCCCGTGACGGCGGTGGTGGCCTTCTCCACTTCCTGGTCGAAGAAGTTCGCCACGTGATCGAGCATCTCCGGCAGGGCTGAACTCTGTTCGCCCACCCGGGTCATCTCGATGGCCAGGGGATCCAAAAGCTTGGACTGCTCCAGGGCCCCGTGGAGGGAGGAACCCGCCCGCACCATCTCGAGGACCGTCACCAGGCGCAGCTTCATGCGCTCGCTCACCGTGGTGCGCTGGATCACCTCCAGGGACTGGAGCACGGGCATGCCCCCGGACAGGAGCACGCTGAGGGTGCGGCAGAAGACGGAGGAATGGTACATGCGGTAGAGGGTGCCCATCTTGGGGATGCCCAGCAGGATCCGCTCCAGGGAGCGCTTCCCGGCCTCGGTGGTGAACATCCACCGGAGCAGGAAGACGAGGCCCAACAGCAGGGCCCCCTGCACCCAGACCGTGCTCCGCATGAAGGTGCCGAATCCCAGCAGAATGCGAGTGGGGGCGGGCATTTCCACCGCCCCGTCCGCGTAGATCTCCTGGAATTTCGGCAGCACGACATTGAAGATCACGCCCAGCGAGCAGAAGAGCACGACCACCAGGAAGGTGGGATAGACCATGGCCTCCACGATGCGGCTGCGGCTCTTTTGGGCGAAGGCCTGGAAGGCCAGCCAGCGCCCGATCACTTCGGGCAGCGTGCCGCTGCGCTCCCCCGCCACCACGTTCGCCCGGTATACCGCCGGGAAGGTGCCCGCCTGTTCCAGGGCCTCGGAATAGGCCATGCCCTCGCGCAGCAGTTCCACCACGCGCTCCAGAGAATCCCGCAGCAGGGGATCCTTCCCGTGGCCCACCAGGAGTTCCAGGGACTGGAGGAGGGGAATGCCCGCCTTCAGGAGGGCCAGCAGTTCCTGGTTGAAGAGGATCAGCGAGGCCCCCGAGAGCTCCCGCTGGCGCCGGAAGGCCGAGGCCGCCCGCTTCACCTCCAGGGGGAAGCTCCCCTCCGCCAGGATCCGCGCCCGCACATCCTCGGCGGAGGCGCCTTCTTGATCCCGGACCAGGACTTCGCCCGTCCTCGTGGTGAACTTCGCGGTAAAGCGCATGGCTGCATTCCAGAAAACTCGAGGATACCTCCTAAGGCCTCCTCCGGGCTGCCGGTAAACTCAAGCCCAAGGCCCCACGAGGAGATCGAATGCGCTGCTGGAGTCATCTGTCCCTGCCCTTCCTGTCCCTCACACTGGGGGCCCAGTCGCTGGTCCAGGTGGCCCTTCCCCTCCCGCCCACCTTGGATCTGCGGGCGGTGGACCCCACCCAACTGCTGCCCCGGGACGCCCGGGATCCGGCCCAGATGGAGGCCGTCCGGCAGGCCTGGGCGCCCCACATATCGGCCCTCAAGGGCCTGCCCGCCCTCCGCCTGTGGTTGCCTAGGAGCGAGTCCCGGCTGGGCCTCCTCCTGGCTGCCAGCCAGGCCCTCAAGGCCCAGAACCCCGATCAGGCCCTCTACCTGGTCTATGATCCCGAGGCCCCCAGCCTCTGGGACGCCAACGCCTGGGGCGCGCTCCAGGGGGGCGTGCTCACCCCCGAGGACCTGGGAGTAGACCCGGAGGGGTGGCGCCAACGGCTCGTGCTGGCCCAGGAACAGATGCCGGGGCGGCCCTGGTTCCTCTGGACGCCCGTCGATCCCGGCCCCCGGATGTCCATGCTCCTGGGGGACGGCGGACGGTTGGTGGTGCCCTCCTCGGGTCCCGCTTCCCGCCTGGCCCTCGGCCTCTCGCCTGAATTCACGGACGTGGAGGGGGGCCTGGGCGATCTCACCCTGCGCCACCGGAAGACGGGAGAGGCCCGGCGCTGGCGCTTCCTGGGAGGGGAATGGACCCCGGCCCCCCTGCCCAAGGAGCGCAACGAAGTCACCGTCACCGCCAAGGACACCTACGACGTGGGGGCGCTCATGGCCCGCATGCGGGCCACACAGCTGCGGGACCACGTGGCGCTCACCACCAGCGAAGCCCGGCTGGACACGGAAGTGCACGTGCAGGCGACTCACGGCATGGGTGGGGAGCTGGGATTCACCTTCCGTTCCTTCGAAAAAGCAGGCGAGACCGAGGAACTCCTCCAGCAGGAGATACGGTTCAACGGCGTCACCGCGAACATCAAGGGAAATGTGCAGCTGCCCCTCATCGAGGCCCGGAGCAGCATCGCCGCCCCAGTGGCCCTGAACCTCACGGAGCGCTACCGCTACGAGGACGCCGGACCGGGGGACAAGGCGGGCACGCGCAGGATCCGCTTCGAGGCCGTGGACAAGGATCCCCTCCTGCCCGAGGGGGAGCTCCTCGTGAGCGAAGGCACGGGGCGCATCCTCGAAGAGCGCAGCAGTCGAAGTGATCTGCCGGGCACCGTGAAATCCGAACGGCGAGTGCTCATCTATGGCGAGCCCACTCCGGGGCTTTGGCGCGTGGTGAAAATCGAAACATTCGAGCGCTGGATGCTGGCGAATGGCATTTCCCAGGTGCAGCGAAAGCTCACCTATCGGGACTTCCGCATCAATGAACCGGGATTCGAATCCCGCCGACAACAGGCCCGCGGCTCCGATGCCACCATGCTCAAGCAGACCCTGAACGGCATGCGCTACTTCAACCTGGAGAAGGATGGGCAGCGCCATGTGGAGGAGAAGCCCAAGAGCCGCGTTCGCGCGCTGGCGGGACTTCTGCTGGTGGAGCCGGGACTCTCCACGCCCGTCATGCCCCTGGCAGGATTCGCATATATGGATTACAACGCCTTCGGCAAGGGCGTCCAGCTGAACGCCCTCACGGCCATCGTGTTCAACCAGGTCCAGATCGGCGTGCCTCGCATCCCTGGAGGTTTCGGCCTCGGAGTGCAGTTCAGTACGATGCTGCTGCCCATAACGGAATATGCCATCAAGAATGGCAAGGACATGGATGGGGTGGCCAGGCAATTCGGCTTTCTGTCCACAACACTGGGGCATGACCTAGGCATGGGGTTCCGCCTTGAGGGTTCAGGCCGTTTCGAATACGACCGTTTTTCCGAGACCAAGGAGGATAAATACCGCACAGCCGGATATGTTCTGCCCCCCTCGGGCCTCTCCCGCGAATGGCAGGGAGAACTCTCCTGGCAGGCTCGAGGATTCCAGGTGAAAGGTTTTTGGGGAACGGGACACAGACCCGAAGGTGATTACGGCACTCTCAGCGACTCCCAACACATTCCGGATGGCGGGGATTTCCGCCGTTGGGGAGGTTCCATCGGCTACGACCACCGCATGGAAGGGGATTGGTGGCTGCACGGCGAGGTGGGTATTTCCGGTGGACGCGGCTTCGACCGCTTCAATGCCATGAGCATGGGCAGCGAAGGCGGGGTCGCGGGCATCCGCGCCAATACCATTTCGGCGGATCGCATCCACTTCGCCAAGGCGGGAATCGTCTTCCCCACTGGCGGCAATTTCCGCCTCAGCTTGATGCTGGATCACGCCCGGGCCCGCAGCCTTGACGACCAGAAGACCTACGGATTCACAGGCCTCGGTGTCAACGGCGATCTGCCGGGCTTCTGGTGGTTCACGACCGTGCGCGTGAATCTGGGCGCAGGCCTCCAGAGCGATATCCCCGGCGTGCGCACCGTGACCGGCTATGTCGCGCTGCTGAGGGTGTTCTAATTTCAAGACGAGAGGGCCCTGGGGCCCTCTCGTCTTGAAAACAAAAAACGGATTGAAGAGATCTCCCTTCCGCTCACTTCCCTTCGAAGGTGAAGCCCCCGATATCCACCATGCGCCCCTGGCCGTCCAGGCGCAGGGTGATGGACTTGTTCTCCATGCGCCCCGTGCCATAGCGCAGGTACAGCTCCAGCACCACGGTGGTGGCGCCGATGGCCGTCTGCTGGCGGGTCCCGAAGAAGTTGGCCTTCACCTGGTAGCCGCCAGGGATGGCCTTCCTCAGCAGGAACTCCTCGGGGCCGTAGCCGTTCGTCACATCGGCGCTGATGCGCCCGCCGATGGCCGTGCGGTTGTGGCTGTAGTAGCAGACCTCGCCCCGGGGATCGATCACATGGAGATCCATGTCGCTGTTGTCCGTGTCCCAGTTGAGCACCACCCGGACATCCACGGGCAGGTTCTCCCTGAGGCGCGGGTCCACCTGCGACACATCCAACTTGGTCTTGGAGGTGGCCACCAGGGCGTTCAGTTCCCCCAGGGCGATGAGGTTCACGTCCCGGAAGCGGCCATCCCAGCGGGTCTTCACCACCTCCCACAGCAGATCCAGGGCCCGCTGGGGCTGGCCCGCCTCGTCAGAGGCCAGAGCCAGATCGCGACGGCTCTGGGGTTCCTCCTCCCGCATCCGCAACACCTCGCCGAAGGTCCACACGGCGAGCTCGGGCAGGCCCAGCTGGCGCAGACGGTACCCCAGCACGCGCAGCAGGGTGGCATCCTCCAGCTTCAGCTCCGCGAGATTGGAGAGGATGCGCAGGGCCAATGCCTTCTCCCCCTGCTCCCGGAAGAGATCCGACACATCCAGGAAGAAGCCCGGCGTCTTGCCGTAGGCCTCCCGCTGCTTCAGGTAGAGGGCGTAGCGTTCAATCTTCGGCGCGGCCTTCAGCTCCTTCAGGTAGGGCGTATCGGGAGTCCAGGCCTTGAGCGTGATGGAGGCAGCGGATTCGACAGGTTGTGCGGCCGTCCCTCCAGTCACACCCGGCGAGAGGGCTGCGGCTCCGGTTATGGATCGAGCCATGGGCGACATTGAATCCATCGCCACGACTTCCACTGCCGCACTGGCTTCCCGGGGACGGGGTGAAGGCGGTGGAGGTGGGACCGCGAGACGGGGCGGCATAGCAGTGCCACCGACACTCCCACCTGCCACGGACGGGGCGTCAAAGTCTACGATTCGGCCAGTGGACTTGTCCTTCCGCTCCACGTCCTTCGGTGCTTTGAACTCGGTCTTCCACCAGCTCTTCCGCTCCTCGAACTGTTTCACCAGTCCTTCGAGATGCTCCTGGTCCTGGCGCTTCGCGTCATCCTTCTGCTCGGTGATGCGGCGCTCGTACTCGGGGCGCAGCTCCTCGGGGGGCACAATCTTGTAGCGCAGGTAGTCGGCGAGCTCGTCCAGGACGATGAGGCTGGTGCCCTCGGTGACCAGGCTGTGGGCCTGGCCCAGAGCGGTGATGGCCTTGGCGTGCCGAGTCTTGTCCAGCTCCAGTTCGGCCAGCTTCTTCTGGGCCCAGAGCCGCGCCACGGGGGCGTCCACGGCCGCCTGGTCCGCGTCGAGGTCGAATGTCTTGGAGAAGCGTGTCGAGGCCCCGAAGCCGAAGTGGAGTGTCACCTTCGCATGAGGGACCTTGAGGAGCCCCGCCAAACCAAATGGCCCGCGCAGGGCCCGGCCGGCGCTGGGATAGACCTCGGCGACCTCGCCCGCGCCATAGGTGGCCCGCAGGAAGGCCAGGGGACGGCTCGTGAGGGCCTTCAGGGCGTCATCCTGACCGAGGCTCTGGAGGTTGAGATACTCACCGCCGCGCCCCTCACTAAGGGCCCGAAGGAGGCCATGCTCGGCCGTGAGGGCGCTGTTGAGGGCCACCAGGGGGACATTCGGGAACTGCGCCTCCCCCGGGCCGAAGGTGTTCATGCCGTCCGAGAAGAGAAGGGTCTCGTCGGCCTCCACATGTTTCAGATCCAGGGAGCCGAGACGGGTGGCGCCATCCAGGGGCAGTCCCTCCAGGCAGGCGCGCAGGGCCCGGGCATCGCCGCCCTGGAGAGAGAAGGTCCTGAGGGGTTCCATCTCATTGCGGAACACCGCGAGGCTCACACGGCAGGTGCCCAGGCGCTTCACGTAGGCGTCCAGCAGATCCAGCTCGCGCGTGAGATCGCGACCGCGAGCGCTGGCGGAGGCGTCCCAGGCGATGAGCAGGCGCCTGGGCAGGATCTTGGGCTCCCGGGGCAGGCGGGGGTGCACCATCACGAAGAAGTAGGCCTGTCCTTCCCGCCGCTCCACGAAGACCTGGGCGCTGGCCTCGCCCCGGGGGATCACCACGGCCAGGGGCGCGTTCGGCGCGAAATCCTGGCGGGTCTCCTCGGCGATGAAACCCCGCTGCACGGCCTTGAAGGCGAAATTGGCCAGGGGGCTGGATGTGGCCCTGGGAGCCTCGGGCTGGTCCAACACCTCCACCCGAAGAGCGAAGGTGGCCACCTTGTCCGCAAAGGCCAGGGGCAGCTGGTAGAGCAGATCCCGCGTGCCCGCGTCGGGCAGTTCCTGTTCGTAGGCCAGCACCACCCGCTTGTAGCCCTTCGCGGGGATGGGGTAGATCCGGGCCTTGAAGGTGTTGCCCGCGGTCTTCTCCAGGAGACCCGGGTCCACGTTGCGCCGGACGATCTCCTCGAAGGCGATTCGCCCCTTGGCCTTCTCCACCACCACGCCTTCCCGCAGACGACCCTTCACGTCCATAGCGAAGCGCGTGACGGTCTGGCCCTCGCCCAGGGGGAAGACCAGCTCCCCTTCCAGCACGCGATCCTGGGGGTTGAAGACCGTCAGGTCCCAGGTGGTGGTGGCCACGTGGCCCACGACCTTCACGCCGATGCGCAACTCGTGAAGCCGCGCGGGCTGGGAGCGATCCTCCTGCTTGATGTGGATGCCGGGCATGGGCATGGGCATTCGCTCCTGCCCGCAGAGGGGGAGCAGAGCCAGCAGGATAAAGGCGAGGCGTCGAAGCATCGGGCACCTGTGGGAAGGGGACAGGTCCACTCTAAGTCGTTGTAACGGAATTACCATTCCGTTGTGGTGGCACCAACGACATAAGGGGCCGTATCGAAACAACCATTAAAGCCTTGGTTATTTCGTGACGGCCCCTAAACCCGAAGGGCCCGGCAGAGACCGGACCCTTCGGCGTTTGGGCACCCAGGCCTCAGCACCCTACTCCTTGGAATGGTGCACCAGGCGGCGAAGGACGTCGTGGCCGGGCTCGGCCTGGACACGACGTCCGGATACTGCGAGCGCAGCGAGCAGGAACCATGCACGCGTGGTCGCCCCACGGAACTGGATCCGACGGCGTGGCCGGGGTCGCCCCGGACACGCCGTGGGGGTCCGGGGGGACGTCGCGAGCGCAGCGAGCAGGCGGTCCCCCCGGAATTGTATTAGGCGTAGAAGCCCCGGTAGTGCATGGCCTGGGAGACCCGATCCAGGGCCACGATGTAGGCGCCGATGCGGGGGTTGGTCTTGTACTTGTCCGTCATGGCGAACACGGACTGGAAGGCGTGGGTCATGTACTCCACCAGCCGCTCGTTCACTTCGCGCTCGCGCCAGTAGTAGCCGATGCGGTTCTGCACCCACTCGAAGTAGCTGACCGTGACGCCCCCTGCGTTGGCCAGGATATCGGGCACCACGAGCACACCGTTGCTCAGCAGGATGGGATCAGCCTCGGGGGAGGTGGGGCCGTTGGCGCCCTCCACCACGACCTTGGCGCGGACCTTGGCCGCATTGTGCTCGGTGATCTGGTTGTCCGTCGCCGCAGGCACGAGGATATCCACGGCCATGGTGAGGAGTTCCGCAGGGTCCATGGGCTCGGCGCCCTTGAATCCGACGACGGTCTTGTTCTCGGAATGGTATTTCAGCAGTGCGTGGACATCGATGCCGCGATCATTGCGGATGGCGCCCTTGCGATCCGAGACCGCCACCATGCGGGCCCCGGCCTCGTGCAGGAGGCGGGCGCTCTGGCTGCCCACGTTGCCGAAGCCCTGGATCGCCAGCGTGGCGCCGGCGAGGGGCTTGCCCAAGCGCTGCATGGCCTCCCGGGCGTTGATGAGCACACCGCGGCCCGTGGCCTCGGCGCGCCCCAGGCTGCCGCCCATGCCCACGGGCTTCCCCGTCACCACGGCGTTGGCGTGAAGGCGGGCATGCATGTTGTAGGTGTCCAGCACCCAGGCCATGGTCTGGGCGTTGGTGCCCATATCGATGCCCGGCACATCGCGGTCGGGGCCGATCACGTCCATGACCTCGGCGGTGTAGCGGCGGGTGAGCCGCTCCAGCTCGCCCTGGCTCATGGCCGCCGGATCGCAGATGATGCCGCCCTTGCCACCGCCGAAGGGCACGTCCACCACGGCCGTCTTCCAGGTGTTCCAGGCCGCGCCGGCCTTGATCTCGTCGAGGGTCACGCCGGGATCGTAGCGGATGCCGCCCTTGGCGGGGCCGCGGGCGATGTTGTGCTGGATGCGGAAGCCCGTGAAGACCTCCCAGCGGCCGTCATCCATGTGGACCGGAAGGCTCACGATGACGGAGCGCATGGGCTGGATGAAGACCTTGAAGAGGGCGTCCTCCAGTCCGTAGAGTTCCGCGGCGACGCGGAGGCGGGACTGCATGGCATCGAAGGCACTATGCTGCGTGAGCATGACGTTTCCTCGGATCAATTCGACGGGGCATTCGCGGGGGCGACTTCGGGGGGCAGTTCCAGCTCGTGCCCCGAGGCCCAGAGCCCTTCCAGGTTGTAGTACTGGCGGGTCTCTTCGTCCATCACATGCACGATGAAATCGCCGTAGTCCAGGAGGATCCAGTTCCCCTTCTGGGCGCCCTCCAGGGAGAGGGGCCGCTCTCCGATGGCCCGGAGCTGGTCCTCCACGGCGTCGGCGATGGCGCGGTTCTGGCGATCGCTGCCGCCCTCCATGAACGCGAAGGTATCCGTGAAGGTGGCGATCCCCCTCACGTCGAGCAGTCGGATCCGGAGGGCCTTCTTGGAACGGGCGGCTTCCACCGCAATCGCAAACCTGGGGTCTAGGGTCATGCCTTCTCCAAGAACTAGTTAACGGTACAGGTTTTCTCGATCGATGGCAGCCCGAACTTGAATCGGGAGACCCTCGGGCAGGCCACCGGCGGAAATCTCCGCCCGCAGATGCGAACTGGAGAGATCCAGCTCTGTTCCGGGCAGCCACACCAGTTCCCCGGGGGCCCCCGACCAGACTTCGCGCTGAAGGCCCGCCAGGGCCTCGGGAACGGACATTCCCCAGCCCGGCCGGGGCGCGATGGCCAGGGAGGCGAGTTCCAGGATTCGGGCGCCGTTCTTCCAGGCCCCGAAGGCTGCCAACTGATCGCTGCCCAGGATCCAGATCCACGTGTTTCCGGGCTCCCGGGATGTCAGGGCCTCCAGCGTATCCACGGTGTAGCTGACGCCACCGCGGTCCAACTCGATGGGCTCCAGGGAGCAGGGCCCGCCCAGCGACTCCAGGGAGATCTCGATGAGGCGCCGCCGCAGGGCGGCATCGCCCTCGGAGGGGGCCTTGTGGGGTGATGTGGCGGTGGGCACGAAGCGCAGTTCATCGAGAGAGAGCCCCTCCAGGGCCAGCGTCGCGAGCCGGAGATGGCCCAGGTGGGGTGGATCGAAGGCCCCCCCCAGCAGTCCGACCCGCGGCCGAGTAGAAATCACGCGAGCCCTCCTGCTCGCCGAAGCTGGCAGAGATCGAGCCTCAGCTCCTGCTTCGCGCTCATGCTTTCCGGAGCTCGGCCAGGGCGGCGGCCAGGCGGAAGGCCAGTTCCCGGATGCCCTCTCCCGTCACGCCGGAGATGAAGATGGGCTCCTGGCCCCGGGCGCGGCAGAGGGCCTCGAAGCGCCCGCGGCGATCCTCGTCCTGGAGGGCGTCCACCTTGGTGCCCACGAGCCACCGGGGCTTGGAGAAGAGCACTTCCGAGAAGGCCTTCAGTTCGCCCTCGATGACCTCGATGGCCTGTTCGGGTTCCTGCACGGGATCCGCCAGATCCACCATGTGCAGCAGCATGCGCGTGCGCTCCACATGGCGCAGGAACTGGATGCCCAGGCCCGCCCCCTGGGAGGCGCCCTCGATGAGGCCAGGGATATCGGCAATCACGAAACTGTCCCGGTCGTCGCCGCCGAAGACTTCCATGTCCACGACGCCCAGTTGGGGTTCCAGTGTGGTGAAGGGGTAGTTGGCGATCTTGGGCCGGGCGGCGCTGACGCGGGAGACCAGGGTGCTCTTGCCGGCGTTGGGGAATCCCGCCAGACCCACATCGGCGATGAGCTTGAGCTCGAACTCGGCCTCGCGGATCTCGCCCTCCTCACCGGGCTGGGCGTGACGGGGCGTGCGGTTCGTGCTGCTCTTGAAATTGTTGTTGCCGAGGCCTCCGCGACCGCCCCGGACCACGCAGACCTGCTGGCCATCCTCCATGAGTTCGGCCAGCACATCGCCGCTCTCTGCATCCCGGATCAGGGTGCCCAGGGGCACCTCCAGGAACACATCCACGCCAGCCTTGCCGTGGCATAGGCAGCCTTCGCCCGAGAAGCCCCGCTCGGCGGTGAAGGCCTTGACGCTACGGAAGGGGTTCAGGGTGTTGAGCGCCCGGGTGGCCCGCACATTGATGGAGCCCCCCGCGCCTCCGTCGCCCCCATCGGGACCGCCGTGCTCGGCGAACTTCTCGCGGCGGAAGCTGACCGCCCCTGCGCCGCCGTGGCCGGCCTCGAGATGAAGGGTGACGTGGTCAAGGAACATGGTTCGGGTCCAGTAGGCAGTCCCCTAAAGACAGAGCGCGCGCAAGCCCAGGCCGCGCGCGCTCTGCAGGGGGATCGAGGGGCTAGCCCTCGATGGGATCGACGTGGATGAAGCGGCCGTGCTGGCCCTTGTCCTGGAAACGCACCCTGCCATCGAGGGTGGCAAAGATGGTGTGGTCGCGGCCGATGCCCACGCCGAGACCCGGCTTGAACTTGGTGCCGCGCTGCCGAATGATGATGGAACCGCCCGTCACCACCTGGCCGCCGAAGACCTTCACGCCGAGGCGCTGGGAGTTCGAATCGCGACCGTTGCGGGTGGAGCCAACGCCTTTTTTATGAGCCATGACAGAACCTCTCTGCTATTCGCGGGTTTAGGCCTTGATGCCCTTGATGCGGACTTCGGTGAAGCCCTGACGGTGTCCCTGGGTGCGCTGGTAGGTGGTGGTCCGCTTCTTCTTGAAGATGAACACCTTCTTCGCGCGGCCGTGGCGGATGACTTCCGCCTCGACGGTGGCACCCGGGAGGATGGGCTGGCCGACCTTGATATCGTTTTCCTCGGCCACCAGGAGCACATGGTCGAAGACCACGGCCTGCTTGGGGTCCTTTTCGAGCAGTTCGACGCGAAGGACATCGCCCTCGCTGACGCGGTACTGCTTTCCGCCGGTCTGGATCACTGCGTACATTACATCCTCGCTGGGGGGTGCCTGGGGCGGCAGCCGGAGAACCGGCGCACTTGGGGAGCCCAAGACAAGGCCCTCCAGTGTGCCCAGGAAGTCCTTTCCCGACAAGGGAAAATTACAGAAGGCACCCATCAGACTGGATATTCCGATGGACCACCGCAAAAAAAAGCTAACGAACCACAGAGGTCACAGAGAAAAAGAGAGAGGACACAGAGGGCTGGAACCCAGATTGCATTTCTTTCTCCGTGTTCTCTGTCCTTCCCCTGTGCCCTCTGTGGTTCATCTTTTCCCTGGGAATCAAAGGTAGAAGCCCGCAGTCAACGTCTCCAGGCCTCCAGGACCTTGAACCGGTCCCCCATCATCCCGGGCAGGGTCAGGGCCAGGAGGTTCTCCATGCGAGCCAGGCGGCTGGTTGCGTCCAACTCCTGCCACTGGCCCTCCCACTCGGCCAGGGGGGCATGCTCCCGGATCCACCGCCCCAGGGTCACTCTGTCGAGGGGGGACCGCCTGCTCGCTGCGTCCCCCCTTGGACCCCCACCTTGGGCTCGGGCGGAGCCCGCACCCGAGGTCAGGCTGGCCTGCGTCCCCACAAAGCCCTCCGCCTCCAGGAGGCCTGCCAGCCGCGTGAAGTCCACATCCGCCGTGAGATCCGATTCCCCCAGGCCCTCCCACCAGGCGCCGTCCACGGTGTGCCCCTTGTAGCGGCGCAGGTCCGCCCCCTTGGCCAGGAGCCGGGCCGCGCCGTCGCCGTAGTCGATGGTCAGGAAGAGCCCGGCCTTCAGGTTCCCAGCCAGCTCCCGCACCAGGGCGGGCAGCCCTTCCGCCCAGACGCTGCCGTCCCCCGGCTCCAGGTCGCCCTCGGCCTGGGCTGTGAACCAGGCCCCCGCCTCCCCCGGTTCTGCGATCCGCCAGGTGGAGCCCTCGAGGTCCAGCATCTCCCGTTCCCAGGCTTCGCCACTCCAGCGCCAGGGCTGGGCCGGCAGGGCATCAAAGAGTTCGTTGGAGATCACCGCGCCCAGGAAGGGCTCCAGCCCCTCGGATTCGGACACGAAACGGGCTCGGCCCGACTCCAGCCAGGGCGAGAGCGCCACCGCCGCGGCCCTCCGGGCCGCCGGGTTGTCGTCCCGATGGAGATAGACCAGGGCCGTGGCGAAGGGTTCCCGGGCCGCCACCAGGAGATCCCGCCCCAGCCAGCCGCGCCCCGCGCCGGGCTCGAGCACGGTGAAGCGCTCCGGCCGCCCCAGTTCCTCCCAGGCGGCCTCCAGGCGCCGGGCCAGGGCCTCCCCCAGCAGGGGGCCACAGTCCAGGGCCGTGTAGTAGTCCTTGCCCTCGAAACCCCAGGGGCCCTCCGCCCGCCGGTAGTATCCGCATTCGGGATGGTAGAGGGCCAGGGCCATGACCTCGGAGGCAGGAATGGGCCCGGAGGCCAGGCGGGCCTCGAGCAGGGCCTCGAGGGCCTTCATTCCCGCTCCTTCCGCAGGGGCCACTTCTCCAGCATCCAGGGCAGGAGCCACTGGGTCACGAGGAGCGCGAGGGCCGTGCCTCCCAGGCAGGCTAGGCCCAGGCCGCGCAGACCCCGATAGCCGCTGAAGACGAGGCCGCCGAAGCCCGCCAGCGTCGTCCCGGCGCAGACCGCGTTCACCCGGGCCACCTTCTCGGCAGCGGCGGGTTCCATGCGGGCGCGGTGAAGCAGATTGAGGGCCGTGTCCACGCTCACCCCCAGGGCGATCGGGATGGCCACCAGACTCAGGAAGGTGAGGGGTTCCCTCGCCCACCCGAGGATGCCCAGCACGCCGATCTGACTGGCAGCCAGGGGCACCAGGGCGAGGGCCACGAAGCGCAGCCGCCGTCCGAAGAGGGCCACCACGCCGAGCACGGCGGCGAGGGCCAGCAGCACCACATCCTGCAAAGCGTCCTTGGCCACCGTCTTGATGGCCCGGAAGAGGGGCCGCGTGCCCACCATCCGGGCGCCCACGGCCTCCACCGCCGCTTCAACCCGGTCCTGGGAGCCTTCCGAAAGGCGCATGGGCAGTGTGAAGTATTCGGTCCGGGGCGTCGGTTCGGCACCGCGCTTCAGCCAGCCCGCCAGTGTCCACCGGCGGCTGTCCTCGGTGGGCCTGGGTTGGGCGAGGATGGCCTGGAGGGCCCGGGGCGCCGCCAGGGGATTCTCGGCACTGGCCCGCAGGGCCGAAAGGGTGCGCTCCAGGGCCACGGGATCGAGCCCCTCCTGGGCCGCAGCGGCCAGGGCCATGCGGTACCAGGTCTCGGAACCCAGGACCCTCCGGAGTTCGGGATCCGTCGATTGCCAGCGGGGCATGGGCAGCCCCTCCGCACTCAGGGCCTCGGCGATGGCGTTCCAGCGCCGGGCCACATGCTCGGGCTCGTCCAGGGGGATCTGGATGGCCAGGGGCTGCATCCCCGCCCCCAGCACCTTGCCGAGGGTTTCCTGGAGGGCCAGGGCCGGGTTGCCCTTCTGGCGGAAGCGCCGCAGATCCTCTTCCCATTGCAGGCGCAGGCTGCCCAGGATGCCCAGGACCAGCAGGCCGACGGCCACGAGCGCCTTCCAGGGACGCGCAGGCTTGGGATGCGTCGGCGGTGCGGGAACCGGCGCGAAGACGCCCCGTCCGCGGTCCAGGGCCAGGAGCAGGGCGGGCAGCACGAGGAAACTGGTGGCGAGGCAGGCCAGCAGGCCCAGGCCTGCGGTGAGCCCCAGATCCCGGAAGCCCGGGAAGGGGGCCGCGACACAGGCCAGGAAGGCCAGGGAGGTCGCCAGGGCGGCGGCCAGGACCCCGGGCCCCGTGCCCAGGAGAGCCGCCCGAAGCGACAGGCTCTTGGCCCGTCCCAGCTTCCTTTCATCGCGATAGCGGCTGAAGAGCAGGATGCCCACGTCATCGCCGATACCCAGCAGCACCGCGCCGAAGGCGGCGGCCATGAGGTTCAGGCGCCCCAAGATCCACCCTACCGAGCCCAGGGCCCAGAACATGCCCAGGAGCAAGGGCACCACCACGAAACCGTATCCCGCGAGTGTGCGAAATCCGATCCAGTAGACGAGGCCGATGAGCAGGAAGGAGAGGGCCAGGCTGACCAGCACCTCATGCCCCAGCCGCTGGGTCTCCCAGAAGGCGATGGCGTGGGCCCCGGTGGCCTGGAGGGCGAAAGAACGTACTCCGCTCGGAGCCAGGGCCCGCTCCACCTCCCCCACACTGGCCCTGGGGGGAAGGGCCCCCCTGGCCCCCCGGCCCAGCCAGGTGAGCAACCGCGCCGTAGAAGCGGATTCGCCGCTGGGAAAGTCCAGCAGCAGGGGCACCAGCACATAGCGGCCATCGCTGGTTTCCAGAAATCCGGCCCGGAGCTTCAGGGGGAAGACCTTGACGCTCTGCCGGGCCCTGGCCACGGCCTCGTCCCCCTGGGGCAGCAGGCTGCGCAGGCCCAGGGGGTCCAACTGCGCGAGACGGGCCTTCACGGGATCGGGCGAGGCCAGCGCGCGGGCGGTTTCGTGGAAGCGCTGCTGGATCTCTCGCTTATCGGCGAGGGGGGCCAGGCGATCCCCGAGCAGCAGCGGTGCTAACCCGTAGAACTGCTCGGTGACGAGCCTGGCCACCGCGGGATCCCCGTCGATGAAGCTGCCTGCCGCCAGCAGGGCCGGCCAGAGCGAGGGCCCCTTGGGGCCCGCCACCGGAACGGGCACGGAGAGGCGACCCTCCCCGCCCATGCCGTTGTCCGGCACGCCATCCAGGCTCACGAGCCGCTCCACCAGACCCTCGGCCCAGGCTTCCCGGGTTTCCAGATCGGCCTGTTCGCCTTCAGCCGCCAGCCAGAGGATCTCCTGCTGGCCCACCCCCGCCTCGAGGCTGGCCTTCACGATGGGATGGTCCATGGGCAGCAGGCTCATCAGATCCAGCCGCCGCTCCACCCGCAACACACCGGCCCCCAGGACCAGCGTGATGGCCCCCAGGAGGATCCACAGACCCGCCGGGCGGCGCAGATGGAGCAGGAGGAGGGAACGGAGGAGCCTCTTCACGCCTCACCCATTCAGCGCCTCCAGGAGGCGCTCGAGGACGGGGCGCAGGGCCACCCGCCGGGACTGGGCCAGGCGGCGCATGAGGTTGGGATCCTCCAGCTTGGCGAGGGGATAACCTTCCGGTCCCGCGCCCTGCAGCACTTCGGCCCAGCGGGCGGCCGTGAGGATGGTGGGCCGCTCCTCTGCGTAGCGATGGTCGAGGAGCTGCGCCAGGGCGCGCACCACCCGGATATCCGAGTCCATGCGGTCGAAGTCGTCCAGCACCAGGCAGGGGGCATTGAGCAGGGGTGCCATGCGGTCCCGCTCGCTCCGGAAGTCGCGATTGAGAAAGCTGCGCGTGTCGTAGTACACATCCTTCAATTCCTGGCTGAAGGTGCGCACCGAGACGAAGAGTCCACCCACCCCCTCCCGGCTGCAGCAGGCCTTGAGAGCTGCGGCGGCCAGGGTGCTCCGGCCGCTGCCCGGCGGACCATCGATCCACCAGAGATCCACCCGGTCCCGGTCCCGGCGCGCCCAGTTGAAGAGGGTGCGGTAGCCCTGGGGTTCCTGGGCGGGCTTGAGGTCCTTCCAGAGGGCATCGCCGCCCCGGCTCCCGCACTTGTGGAGGATGTGGTCGAGCTTGGAGCGCAGATCCTCCGAGAGGGTGTCCCGGGTCGCTTCGTGCTCCAGCAGCTGCTGGGCCGCCTCCAGTCCCGCGACGACCTTTTCCCGCGGGTGCTGGATCTTCCACCACTCCCAGAACCCCTCGAAGGTGGCGTTGCGATAGCGGGAGGGGATGCCCAGGCTGACGCCATCGGCCACCGTGTCCTGGGTGCATTCGCAGACACGGGCGGGGACCGAGGGATCCGGGTCCAGCAAAACGCCCCGGCCCTGGCAGTGGGGGCAGCCGGGACGGCCTTTAACGCTCACGGGTAATCCCCCTTCAGGAACTGCCCCAGCAGCACGCGGCGGCGGTCCCGAATCTTGCCGAAGGCCCGCTCCTCGATCTGGCGCACCCGCTCCCGACTGATGCCGGGCTCGAAGGTCTGACCGATCCTCTCGAGGGTCATGGGCTCGCACCCTTCCAGGCCGAAGTGGAGCTTGAGGATCTTGCGCTCCTTCTCGCTGAGCATGGCGAGGCTCTGGCGCATCTGCTCCTGAAAGGCCTCGTTGTCCATGGCCTCCATGGGGCTGGGTTCGATGCTCTGCTCGAGGCTATCGCCCAGAGTGAGATCGCCGTCCCCCATGCCCTGCTCCGTGGAGACCGTCGCGGTGGTCTGCTGCAGGAGCTGGAGCCGATTCACCTCGTCTGCGGTGAACTGGGGCGCCGCCGCCACGATTTCGGCCACGGTGGGGGGATGGCCCAGGTCCTGGCCCAGGCGATGGGTGATGCGGTTGAGCTGGACGAGGTGGCCTGCCACCTTCTGGGGCAGGCGGATCTTGCTGCCATGCTCGGCCAGGGCATGGAAGATGGCTTGGCGGACCCACCAGGAGGCGTAGGTGAGGAACTTGTTCTCCCGCTCGGGATCGAAGCGCTTGGCCGCCTCGATGAGACCGAGATTGCCCTCGCTGATGAGGTCGAGCAGATCCAGGCCCATGCCCTGGAACTTCCGCGCCTCCTTGACCACGAAGCGGAGGTTGCCCTCCACCAGATAGCGCAGGCCTTCGGGGTTGCCATCGTTCTGCCAGAGACGTCCGTACTTCCGCTCCTCTCCCGCGGTCAGCAGCGGCAGATCGCGGATGGAATCGAAGTACTTGTCGAGGCTGCGCTCTTCCAGATGCCTTTGGGGCACGGTTCACCTAGGTTGGGGGGTTCAGCATACCAAGAGGGCCGGGCCTGTCACCTTAGGATCCGCGACGAAATAACCTGCCTTTCTGGTTGTTTCGTGACGGATCCTGATGCCGCCCTCGCCGTCGAGTGAACAAGGTTCTTTTGTGACGACGGCCTAGCGCTTTCGCAGCCCCTGGGGACTCAGTTTCACGAGGGCGGTGGGCTTGAGGGGTTTCTCGAAGGTGGGCCGCTCCACTTCCAGGCCAGCGGCCCGGAGTTTCTCCTCATAGCCGTCCATGATCTGCTGCATCTCCTCCTGCATCTTCTGCATGCGGTCCCGGAGGCTCATCACGACCTCGACCCCCGCCAGGTTCACCCCCAGATCCCGGGTGAGGCTCAGGATGAATTCCAGGCGCTCCAGATCCTCTTCAGAGTAGAGGCGGGTCTTGCCCTCGGTGCGGCTGGGCAGGAGCAGGCCCTCCCGCTCGTAGAGCCGCAGCGTCTGGGGATGGATCTGGTAGCGCACCGCCACCACGCCGATCATGTAGCATCCGGTCTTGGAATCGCGTCGCATCGCCTACCTCCAGATTCCCAACCGGATCCCCTCATCATTGAGCTGGCCCAGCTCCCGCAGGAGTTCCTTGCTGCGTTCGTCCTGGATCTGGGGCGTGACGACCTGGATCTCCACGAAGAGATCTCCCCGCTGCTCGGAGCGGGGCACGGGCATGCCCTGTCCCTTGAGCCGCAACTTGGAGCCGCTCTGGGTGGCGGGCGGGATCTTGATGGTGGTGTGCCCCTCGGGCGTGGGGATCTCCACCTTGGAGCCCAGGGCTGACTCGGAGAAGCTGATGGGCAGCTTGAGGTAGAGATTGGGCCCCCGCCGCTCGAAGCGGGGATCCGGTTCCACCTGGATCTGCAGGAAGAGGTCCCCGGCACCGCCGCCCCGGCGGCCCGCCTCCCCCTTGGCCGCCACCCGCAGCCGGGTGCCGTCCTCCACGCCCGGCGGAATGGCGACGGTCACCGTCTCCCGCTTGGGATTGCGCCCCCGCCCCTGGCATTCCGGGCAGGCCGGAGCCTTCTTCCCCGTGCCCCCGCACTCATCGCATTCGGCGCGGCTCTTGAAGAAGCCCAGGCCCTGGTCGTGGAAGCCCCGGCCATGGCAGGCCGGGCAGCTCGACTTGGGCGCGCCCGGCGCCTCGCCGCTCCCCTGGCAGGGTCGGCAGGTCTCGGTGCGCGTCATGTTGATGGGCAGCTTGGTGCCCCGGAAGGCATCCATGAAGGCGATCCGCACCGTGTGCTGAAGGTCTTCGCCGGGCCTCGGTCCCGCCCGGCGCCCATGCCCGCGACCGCTGCCGAAGCCCTGGAACAGATCCCCGAAATCGAAGCCCTGAAAGCCTTGAGAACCCTGGCCCATCTGCGCGGCGGGGCCGTTGGGATCCCCGAACTGGTCGTAGTTGCTGCGTTTTTCGGGGTCCGAAAGGACATCGTTGGCAGCGGAGAGGTCCTTGAACTTCATCTCCGCGTCCTTGTTCCCGGGGTTCAAGTCCGGGTGGAACTTCCGCGCCAACCTCCGGTATGCCTTCTTGATATCGTCGCTGGAGGCGTTCTTGGGAACCCCGAGGATCTTGTAGTAGTCAGGAACGGCCATGGGGGAACCCTACCACAAATCTTAGCCATAAAGGCTAAGGTTTCATTCCTCCACAAAAAAGGGCCGGGCAAGCCCGGCCCTTTTTTGTGGAACCTAGTTCACGACTTCGGCGTCGATGACGTCATCGTCCTTCTTCTTGCCCTCGGGAGCCGGAGCTGCGCCCCCTTCGGGCGCGGGTTCGGCCTGCTTGTACATGTGCTCGGCCATCTTGTGGGACTTCTGCTGAATGGATTCCAGGGCCTTCTTGATCCGGTCGGCATCCAGGGAGCTGAGGGCCTCCTTGCCTTCCGTGATGGCGGCCTCCACCTCCTGCTTGTCGGCCTCGGGCAGCTTGTCCCCGTTCTCCTTGAGGAGCTTCTCCAGCTGGTAGATGGTCTGATCCAGGACGTTCTTGTCCTCCAGGAGCTTCTTGCGGGTCTCGTCCTCGGCCTTGTGGACCTCGGCATCCCGGACCTTGGCTTCGATCTCTTCCTTCGACAGCCCCGTGGTGCCCGTCAGCGTGATGCTGGAATCCTTGCCCGTCCCCTTGTCCTTGGCCGTGACATGCACGATGCCATTGGCGTCGATATCGAAGATGACCTCGATCTGGGGGATGCCCCGGGGCGCGGGGGGAATGCCGGCCAGGTGGAAGTGGCCGAGGAGCTTGTTGCCCTCCACCAGCGGACGCTCGCCCTGGAACACCTCGATATCCACGCCGGGCTGGTTCTCGACAGCCGTGGTGTAGACCTCGCTCTTGCGGGTGGGGACCGTCGTGTTCCTGGGGATGATGACGCTCATCTGGCCGCCGTTGGCGTTGATGCCCAGGCTGAGTGGCGTCACATCCAGGAGCAGCACGCCCTTCACGTCACCGGCGAGCACGCCGCCCTGGACGCCGGCGCCCACGGCCACGACCTCGTCGGGGTTGACGCTCTTGTTGGGCTCCCGTCCGAAGATCTGCTTGACCAACTCCTGCACCTTGGGGATGCGCGTGGAACCGCCCACCAGCACGACTTCGTCGATCTCGTGGTGGCTCAGCTTGGCATCCTTGACGGCGTTCTCGCAGGGCCCCTTCAGCTTCTGCAGGATGGGCTCCAGCATGGCCTCGAAGCGGGCCCGGGTGAGGGTCTGGGTGAGGTGCTTGGGGCCACTGGCGTCCGCTGTGATGTAGGGAAGGGAGATGTCCGTCTGGGTGGTGGTGGAGAGCTCGCACTTGGCCTTCTCGGCGGCCTCCTTCATGCGCTGCATGGCCTCGGGCTGCTTGTGGAGATCGATGCCCTCGGCCTTCTGGAACTCCTCGATGAGCCAGTCGATGATGAACTGATCCACGTTGTCACCGCCCAGATGGGTGTCGCCGTTGGTGGATTTGACTTCCACCACGCCCTCGCTCACCTCCAGGATGGAGATATCGAAAGTGCCGCCGCCGAAGTCGAAGACCGCGATGGTGCCGTCCTTCTTCTTGTCCAGACCGTAGGCCAGGGCTGCGGCCGTGGGCTCGTTGATGATGCGCATCACCTCGAGGCCCGCGATGGCGCCCGCGTCCTTGGTGGCCTGGCGCTGGGCATCGTTGAAGTACGCGGGCACGGTGATGACGGCCTTGGTCACCTTCTCGCCCAGATAGGCCTCGGCGCTCTCCTTCATCTTGGTGAGCACCATGGCACTGAGTTCCTCGGGACTGAGGTGCTTGCCCGCGATGTTCACGGCGCAGCCCCCCTTGTCCGTGGACTCCACCACGTAGTTCACGAGCTTCTGCTCCTTCTCGCTATCAACGAAGGGCAGGCCCATGAAACGCTTGATGGAAGAGACGGTGTTCCGGGGCTGGGCCACGGCCTGGCGCTTGGCGGCGGTGCCCACCAGGCGCTCACCGGTCTTGGGGTTGAAGCCGATGACGGAGGGCGTGGTGTCGGAGCCTTCCGCATTGGGGATGACCTTGGGCTGGCCGCCTTCCATGACGGCGACGCAGCTGTTCGTGGTGCCGAGGTCGATTCCGATGATTTTGGACATGGGTTCCTTCTTTCTCGCAGAAATGGATGGTCCCTCGACCCTCCTGAACCAGTGTAAGACCCGAGGGTCGCCCGTCAAGTAAATCTTCCCATTTGAACTAATATTTTCTTCGCTTCAAGCCAGCATCTGTCCTCGTGAGCCCTAGGTAAACACTGCACAAGCGATGCTTATCCGTTAAATCAAAAAAATGATAGCCTCACGTCATGACTGTAAAGCCCTGCCCCATCTGCCGGAAACCCGTTCCCTGGGAAAAGACCCCCACCCGCCCCTTCTGCTCCGATCGCTGCAAGATCCTGGACCTGGGCGCCTGGAGCTCGGAGACCTATCGGGTGCCCGAGACGCCGGACGAGGCGGGGGCGGAGAACTGGGACGACGCAGAGGAGTGAGCCGTCATCGGGCGCTTCTGAGGCAAACTGTTCCCGTGCAACCCTTCTCGCGGATCATCACCCGCTCCCGGCTCAGGCTCGGGAGAGCCCTCCCCACCTTCGCCCGATGGACGGACCGCCTGGGGCGCGAGGCGCGGGCCTGGCTTGATCCCGCCCGCAGGATCCCTCTGCCCAGGCCCGCGCGGCGCCTCTTCCGCAAACCGCGGCCCTTCTTCAGCGCCCTCCACAACCTCCTGGACCGCCATCCCACCCTCACCCTGGGCAGACTCCTGGACGAGGCCGGCGAGCAGACCTGGGGACTGACGGTGCTCCTGTTGGCCCTGCTCACCTTCATTCCCGGTGTGGCCAATGTGCTCAGCCTGGCCACCCTCCTGGTGGGTCTCCGGATGTGCTGGGGCTCTCCTCACCCCTGGCTGCCCAAGCTCATCCAGGGCGTGGAGATCCACCAGGGAAGGGTCAAGAGCCTCCTGGCCACCATCGAGCGCCGCCTGGCCTGGCTGGCCAAGCGGCGCGGCACCCGCAGGGCCCCCAGCCAACGAGCGCTGGGCTTCCTCGTGGCCTGGACGGCCTTCATCGCGGCCCTGCCCATCCCCCTGCCCTTCGCCAACGCCCTCCCCGCCGTGGCCCTGGTCCTCTTCGGGGTGGCACTCCTGGAGGAATGGCCCATGCTCGCCTGGCTCGGATCGCTGATCACCCTGGCCACCACGCTGTATTTCGCCTACTCCTTCGACCTGGCCTGGCACGCGTTCCAGGCCATGGCCCGGGGCGTGATGGGATGACCTGATGCGCTTCGACTGCCTCACCCTGTTCCCGGAATTCTTCGACACGGCGCGCCTGGGCGTGACGGGCCGGGCCTTCCGGGACCTGGGCCACGAGTTGCACACCCATTCCTACCGACCCTTTGCGGGGAACGCCTCCGGCCACGTGGACGACTCCCCCTTTGGGGGGGGCCCGGGCATGGTGCTGCGGCCCGATGTGCTGCGGGACACGCTGGCCAGCATCCCGCAACGGGACCACCGCCGGGTCGTCCACTTCACACCCGCCGCGCCCCCCCTGACCCACGCCAAGATCCTGGATCTGGCGAGCCTTGAGCAGGTGATCCTGGTCTGCACCCGCTATGAGGGCCTGGACCAGCGGGCCGTGGAACTCCTGGTGGACGAGGAGTTCAGCATCGGTGAAGCGGTGCTTTCGGGCGGCGAACTGCCTGCCCTCTTCCTCATCGACGCAGTCTGCCGCTGGCTGCCCGGGGTGCTGGGCAACGAGGACAGTGCCGAGCAGGACAGCTTCGCCACGGGCCTGCTGGATCACCCCCACTACACGCGGCCCGAAATCTTCGAAGGCCGGGCCGTGCCCGAGGTGCTCCGAGGGGGGAACCACGGCGCAGTGCATCTCTACCGCCTTCGCGAGGCAATGGCACGCACCAAGCGCCTCCGGCCGGATCTGTGGACGACCTTTCTTCGCGATCGCGCCAGGGGTCTGCCACGGCCCGAACAGTGGTGCGTCTGGCAGGTGGAGCACACCGAGGCCTGGGACGCTCCGAAGCCCAAGGGCTGGAAGGGACTTCCCCCCTCAGCGAATCTGCCCTAGGATTGCTCCATGCCTATTTCCCCCGCCACTCCTCGCGTCCAGGCCCAGGCCTGGTGGTGGAGTCTGTCCATTCGGCGGGCTTGAGGACGCATTCCATGCAGAGATCCCCGGGACCCGCTTGAGCGGGTCCTTTTTGTTTTCACGCATCCGGAGTTGAAAAAATGAGCCTTCGCAGCAACCGCAGCCTCACCCCCTGGTGGCCCTGGCCGGACCCGCCCGGGTGGATTCCACGCGCCTGAAGGACAGGCGCATCCCAGGAAGCCCACCCTTCGCGGTGGGCTATTTTTTTCAACCCTTTTCTCCCCAGGAGATCCCATGAACACACTCACCTTCCCCACCTCCGAGCTGGACACCCTCAAGGGCAACGGCCTCTTCGGCGATTTCGGCGGCGCCTATGTGCCTCCGGCCCTGGTCCAGCCCCTGCAGGAACTGGCCGAAGCCTTCAACGCGGCCGCCCGGGAGGGCGGCCTGGCGCGGGAGCTCTCAACGCTGCTCCGGGACTACGCCGGGCGCCCCACGCCCCTCACCGAAGTGCCCACCTACGCCGCGGAGCTGGGCGGCTGCCGGATATTTCTCAAGCGGGAAGACCTGCTCCACACGGGCGCCCACAAGCTGAACAATGCTCTGGGCCAGGCACTCCTGGCGAAGCGGATGGGCAAGCAGCACGTGGTGGCCGAGACCGGTGCGGGCCAGCACGGGGTGGCCACGGCCACCGCCGCGGCGCGCCTGGGCCTGCGCTGCACCATCTTCATGGGCGCCGTGGATGTCGCCCGCCAGCGGCTGAACGTCTTCCGGATGAAGCTGCTGGGAGCGGAAGTCATCGAGGTGCAGGGCGGGAACCGCACCCTCAAGGACGCCGTGGATGAGGCCCTGAGCTACTACATCGGCCATGCGGACCGCACCTTCTACCTGCTGGGCAGCGCCGTGGGCCCCCACCCCTATCCCTCCATCGTCCGGGAATTCCAGAAGGTCATCAGCCTGGAGAGCCGGGCCCAGATGCTCCACCAGACCGGAGGACTGCCGGACGCGGTGGTGGCCTGCGTGGGGGGGGGCAGCAACGCCATCGGGGCCTTCCACGCCTACCTGGCGGACGAGGAAGTCCGCCTCATCGGCATCGAGGGCGGAGGGCGCAGCCTGGAGCCAGGAGAGCACGCCGCCCGCTTCGAAACGGGTCGACCCGGGGTCATCCACGGCATGGCGACGGTTGTGCTGCTGGATTCGGAGGGCGAAGTCCAGCCCACCCACAGCATTTCCGCGGGGCTGGACTATCCCGGCGTCGGGCCTCAGCACGCCCACCTCCGGGCCAGCGGCCGCGCGGAGTACGGTTTCGCCACGGACACCGAGGCCCTGGGCGAATTCCACCGGCTGGCGCGCCTGGAGGGCATCATTCCCGCCCTGGAGTCCAGCCACGCCCTGGCCGGGGCCAGCCGGCTGGCCCGGGAACTGGGCGGCGAGGCCAGAATCCTCGTCAACCTCAGCGGCCGGGGCGACAAGGACGTGGCCCAGGTGGCGGAGGCGCAGGAGGCCTCGGCACTCGCGGGCATGTTCTGCTGAGCCCGGATAGGGGGAACAAAGGAATACCTCCTTGTCTTTCAAGGCCCTTCCGCTAGACTGGGGGACCCCCCGTGTGGGGCTTTTCGTGTGCTATGTCCCCGGCCCCTGACCCTCATGCCGTGCAGGACCGCTAGCCCCAGAGGACAACATGAACATCATCGACAAGCTCGAAGCCGGTCTGCTCCGCCATGACCTGCCCCGCCTCGCCCCCGGCGACACCGTCAAGGTGCACGTGAAGGTGAGGGAAGGCGAGAAGGAGCGCATCCAGGTCTACCAGGGCGTCGTCATCGCCATCAAGGGCGGCGGCATCCGCACCTCCTTCACCGTCCGGAAAATCTCCAACGGCGTCGGCGTGGAGCGCGTCTTCCCCCTCCACAGCCCCAGCATCGACAAGATGGAAGTGATCCGTAGCGGCAAGGTCCGTCGCGCCAAGCTCTACTTCCTGCGGGAGAAGCTCGGCAAGAAGGGTCGCCTCAAGGAAGTCCGCCGCGTCGAGACTCCTGCTCCCGTCGCCGAATAGGATTCACGAGTTCAAAGAAAGGCGCTCTCCGGAGCGCCTTTTCTTTGTGTCGGTGACATAGTCGTGGCACGGGATCGCTAGGCTGGAGCCACACCTTCCACAGGAGTCTCTCCATGAAGAAGCTGACACGCATCGGATTACTCACCGTCGCCCTGGCCCTCGGCGCCGGGACCGCCTCCGCCCAGGAGATCCAGTTCGGGGCCCACGGCGGCCTGAACCTGCCCCTGGGCGATCTGGACAAGGCCGTGGATGGCCGCCTGGGCTTCACACTCGGCGGCCATGTGGGCCTCTACTACGGCAATGGCCATGAACTGCGCCCCCGCGTGGACTTCACGCAGTATTCCGGCGGATTGCTCCCCCTTTCGTCCACCAAGAACACAGTGTCCGCCTGGGGGCTGGGCGCGGACTACCTCTACTACACGGAATTGCACCCCCAGGGCATCTACCTCGTCGGGGGCCTGGGCCTCCAGAGCTGGACGGTGAACCCCGACAACGGCCCCAGCGAGAGCAATACCTCCCTCACCCTGGACCTGGGCGCGGGCTACCGCTTCAACCGCACCCTCGCGGTGGAAGGCCGCTTCACAACGGGCCAGTTCCGGTTCCCCTACGGCGAGAACGCCCAGGCCAACGCCCTGCAGATCCTGGCCTCCTTCCGCTTCTAGCCCCTCCCATTACGCAGAAGACCGCGCCCA
>JAYSNJ010000004.1:0-31054 GCA_043723905.1 Holophagaceae bacterium | reverse complement strand
GCGCTGGGCTTCCCTTCGGAGGCTACTGGGTTGTTCTGCACCGTGAGCTTGTCCAGGCCGCCCAGCTTCACATAGAGCTGCTCACTGCGCTGGCGGAAGGAATCGGTGATGGAGAAGCCGCCCAGCACCGACGCTACGCCCAGCATGACGCCCAGGCTCTGGAGGGAGGCGCGGCCCAGGTTCTCCCGGATCTCCGTCCAGGCCTCCTGAACGCGTTCCCGCAGGATTCCGCGGCTCATGGCATGGTCACGCTGGAGGCGATGAGCCCGTCGGAAATCTCCACCCGGCGCCTGGCCTGGGCGGCGATGCCGAGATCGTGGGTCACCAGGATCACCGTGTTGCCCGCGGCGTTGAGCTGGCCGAAGAGTTCCAGAATCTCGGCGCCGGTCCTGGAATCCAGGGCGCCCGTGGGTTCGTCGGCCAGCAGGAGGGCAGGGCCCGCCGCCAGGGAACGGGCGATGGAGACGCGCTGCTTCTGGCCACCGGAGAGCTCGCCCGGCAGCTTGGCGGCCTTCTCGGGGATGCCCACCTGTTCCAGCAGGTGCAGGGCGCGCTCGCGGCGCTCCCTGCGACCCACGCCGCCATAGAGCAGCGGCAGCTCGACATTGCGGAGCACGGAAGCCTTGGGCAGGAGATTGTAGGCCTGGAAGATGAAGCCGATCTTGCGGTTGCGGATGGCGGCCAGCTCCGTGCCCGAGAGCCCCTGGACCTCCACGCCATCGAGGGTGTAGGTGCCGGAACTGGGGCGGTCCAGACATCCGAGGATCGCCATGAGTGTGGATTTCCCGGAACCGCTGGGGCCGATGAGGGCCAGGAACTCGCCGGGCTCGACCTCGAGATCGATGCCCCGCAGGGCATGGACCGCCGTGCCGTTGCTGCCGAAGGTCTTGGTGATGGCGCAGGTCTGGATGACGGGACGCATCACATGTCCTCGTCCTTCTCCACCTTCTTGCGAGTGGGATCCTCGAGGCAGACCTGGTCGCCCAGGCTGAGGCCCGAAAGCACCTCCACCCGCTCGAGCGTGGCCAGACCGGCCTGGACGGTGACGGGTTCGAAGAATTCCTTCCAGTGCTCGGATACCCACGTGAACTTGCCCCGGCCTCCGAGCCCTTCCTTGGCCCGCTTGAAGTCCTCGGGCTTGAGTTCCTTCTTCATGCGGTAGGCCACCGTCTTTCCGTCCTTGCGGTGCAGGGCCTCCAGGGGGATGGAGAGCGCCTGGGGACGGCGCTCCCCCAGGATCTCCACATTGGCGCTCATGCCGGTGCGGAAGGCCTCGGTGAGTTCGTCGAGAGACACTTCCACCTCGAAGACCTTGATCTTTTCCGCCAGTTTGGCGGCGGGGGCCACGAAGCGCACCTTGCCTGTGAAGGTCTTCTGGGGATAGGCGTCCAGGGTGACGCGGACGGGCTGCCCCACCTGGACCTTGGCGATATCGACTTCGTTGAGGTTCACGCGGATGATGAGACTCTTCAGGTCGGCCACCGTGAAGACCACCGTGCCGGCGCTGAAGCTCGATACGCCGCTGGTGATCGTGTCGCCCAGTTCGACGCCCTTCTTGATCACCACGCCGTTCATGGGCGCCGTGACCCGGGCCCGCTGGCTGGTGGCATTGCCGCTGATGGGAATGCCGCGATCCTCGACGATCTGATAGCGGGTCTCGGCGGACTTGAAGATCTCTTCCGAGAGGTCCCGGGTGGTTCTCGCGGCGCGGTAGGCCTGCTCGGAGACGAGGCCTTCCTTGTAGAGTGAAGCCTGCTGGGCGAAGTCCCGCTCGGCGTTCTTGAAGCTGACCCGGGCCTGGGAGAGGTTGCCCTTCACGTCGGAGAGGGTCTGAGCCTGGTTCACGTCCGGCTCCACTTCGGCCAGCACCTCACCCGCCCTCACCACGGCTCCTTCGCGCACCTTCAGGCCCACGATCTTGCCGCTCACGGTGCTCTTTACATCGACCTTGGTGACGGGATCCACGGCGCCCACTTCCCGCACGCTGATCTGCAGATCCTCCTGCTGGACCTTGCTCAGGCGGAAGGGAGTGGCCTCGTCTCCCTTCGAAGTCTTCCCGCCCTTGCCCGCGGCGAGCAGCGCCGCCACGACCAGGACGCTGGAAGCACCCACGATCCACCACCGCTTCTTCATGGCAACCCCCTAGCAAAGACTTCGAGCCAGTCGATGAACAACCTACGGGGGAGAGGATGGCGCCGTTTAGGGCGGATTGCCTCCGCCATTCGGCCGCCTCGCCGGAGAAATCGGTGAACGGAGGGAAGGGGCCGGGGAATGGCCCCCAAAAAAACGGGGCCGCGACGGCCCCGTTTCTTCTCTTGGCAGAGAAAACTACTGGATGAACTTGGTGGTGTAGCGGGCCATCATCAGTTCCTCGTTGGTGGGGATGACGGCAATGGCCACGCGGGAATCGGGCGTGGAGATGAGCCGGTCGTTCTTGCTGCGAGTGTTGTTGATGGTCTCGTCGAGCTTCACGCCCAGCAGATTGGTGAGGCGGTCGCAGACCCAGGAGCGGAGGATCGGGCCGTTCTCGCCGATGCCGGCGGTGAAGGTGATCGCATCCAGGCCGTTCATGGCGGCAGCATAGGCGCCCACGTATTTCAGCACGCCGTAGCAGAGCACATCGTAGGTCAGGCGTGCCCGGTCATTGGAACCCAGGGCATCCTCGATTTCGCGGCAGTCCGACGAGATGCCCGAGAGGCCCAGCAGGCCTGACTGCTTGTTGAGCAGGTTGTTGAGGCCCTTGAAGTCCAGGTTCTCCTTTTCCATGATCGTGAGGATGGCGCCGGGATCCACGTTGCCGCAGCGGGTGCCCATGATGAGGCCCTCCAGGGGCGTGAGTCCCATGCTGGTGTCCATGCTCTTGCCGCCATCCACGGCCGTCACGGAGCTGCCGTTGCCGAGGTGGCAGGTGACGATTTTGAGGTCCTCGAGGGGCTTGCCGAGCAGGGCCGCGGTGCGCTCGGCCACGTAGCGGTGGCTGGTGCCGTGGAAGCCGTAGCGGCGCAGCCCCAGCTTCTGATTCAGCTCGTGGGGCAGGCCGTAGGTGTAGGCGTAGTCGGGCATGCTGTGGTGGAAGGCGGTGTCGAAGACGGCCACGTGGGGCACGCCGGGGAACATCTCCTGGGCGGTGCGGATCCCCATGGCGTTCGCGGGATTGTGGAGCGGTGCGTAGAAGGCCAGTTCCTCGATCTCCCGGAGCACTGCGGGGGTGACGACCATGGGGTCGCCGAAGTTCGGACCGCCGTGGGCCACCCGGTGGCCGACGCCCATGACATCCTCGCCCACCAGGACGGTCTCGTGGAGCTTGTCCATGATGTGGCCGAGGGCCTGCCGGTGGTCCTTCATGTCCACTTCCAGGCGCCCCTTCTCGCCCTGGATGCTCCACCGGATGAAGCCCTCCTTGATCCCGATGCGCTCGGCGATGCCGTCGGCGAGGGATGTCTCCGTGGCCATGTTGATGACGTTGAACTTCAGGGAACTGGAGCCTGCGTTCAGGGTCAGAACGATCATGGGAGTTCTCCTTGGAGCAAGACGGCAAAGAGTCAAGCGACCGTGCGGGCAAGAGGCTGGAAGCGGGTGAGCCAAGGGCCCAACCCGTGCATCACCCTCGAGAAAAGGTGCGCAACCCTCCAGGCGGCCATCCCAAGTGTAGGGGTTATTCGTCCCTCAGGGCAAAGATGCCGAAGGGGTTTTGCGTTTCATCACTCCTGCCCTGCACAGGTCGACCAGAGGGCAGGGTGCGCAACCCGGCAGGGAGCGGATGCCCGGGCAATCGCCCAGGATGCCCAGATGGGAGAGGGCGAAGTCGAAACGGAGGGGATCCAGGGGGTCGATGGCGCGGAGAGCCTCGGTGACTTCCAGGGCCATCCGGCCGTCCGGCGTGGCCCTCGAACTCAGGCCCAGGAGGCGCGCGACCCTGGCCACGTGGGTGTCCAGGGGGATCACGAGGGCTTCCCTTGGATAGGCGCGCCATTGGCCGAGGTCGGGCCATTGGTCCCGCACCAGCCAGCGCAGGAACATGCGCCAGCGCTTGCAGGCCGAGCCTTCCAGGGGGTCAGGAAGGGAGAACCGGGTCCCATAGCTGGCGGGCAGTTCCCGCCTCAGTCTCCGGACCAGGGCCGAGAGGGCTCCGTCCGCCGTGAGCCCCGCGCCTGGCAGGAGGTGCCCTTCCATCCCCTGGAAGCGACTCTCCTCGTCGAGACGCTTCCAGGCCAGGATCCACTCGAGGATGTCCTGGGAGGTGTGGAACCGCCAGACCCAGCCTGGCAGGGCGGCCTTCAGGGCCTCCCGCACCTGGGTTGAGTTCGTGCTGCGGAGCCAGGCACTGGGGGTGGGGCCCAGGGGCGTCAGCACCTTGCGGATGGCTCGCTGCATGGGGGCGACCCGGCCATAGGCCAGGTGGGCCGCGATCCACGCCGTCAGCTCGCGATCCCAGGGATCCTCGAAGGAAAGGGGGATGGTCAGGGGGTCCGCATCCAGGGCCCTGGGCCCCTGGTACCTGGAATTCAGGGCCTCCAGGGAGGTCTTGAGGGCCTTGAGCCTGCGAACCTCCACGGCTGGCTCAGAACCGGGGAATCCGCACCAGCAGTCCGTCCTTGTCGGCGCTGAGCGTCGCATGGAGGGCCGTACCCGCGGCAAGGGCCCACCGGGCACTGATGTCCCGGGGGCGGGTCTCCATTCCCGGCTGCAGGCTTTCGGGCACCTCGGTCGTGTGGGGCCACCGCAGAGACCATTCCCGGGAATTCGCCCGAGAGTGGATCTCCAGGGTTTCGGATGAGACGTAGGGAAGGACCTGCCGCGTGAGCGCCACGGCGTAGCTGCGGAGGAGCTCCCCCGGCCAGCGGTCCTCGGCGGGGCCTCCTCCGTAGAGGACCTCGAAATGGCGGCGAAAGAGGATGCCCAGGGGTTTCAGCTGCTCGGTGAGCTGGTAGCGCCAGTCCTGTCCGGATTCCACCATGGATTCCGGCAGGGTGGCCATGGCCAGGTGGCGGGAGCGATCCAGGGCCACCATGCCGTCCGAGATGACGGCATCGAGGCGGGACTGGTCCCGGGGGGTCAAGGGCAGATGAGGATCACTCAGGTCGAGAATGCCCCGGATTCCGCAGAGGACATTGGCAAGGTCGTGGATGGCCGATCTCATCAGGGCTTCTGACGCGGGGTCCATGGGGAATCCTTAGTTGCTGGCGCTTGGCCAGTGTTAAATGTAGACTTCTTCCAATCGTAATGCAGAAAGGTTCTTGCCCCATGGCCTCGGAGAACAAGAAACTCGGAGAAATGCTTGTCGAAGCAGGACTCCTCAATGCTGCCCAGCTGCAGGAGGCGCTGCGCCACCAGCGGATCGCCGGGGGCCGGATGGGGAGCAACCTCGTGGCCCTGGGCTTCGTGAGCGAGGATGTCCTGATGGATTTCCTCGCCCACCAGACCGGCGTTCCCCGGCTGGATGTGCGGAACCTGGATGTGCCCCCGGAGGTGCTCAGGCGGATCCCCCGGCGGCTGGCTGATCAGCTGAATGTCCTGCCCATCAGCCTCAAGGAGCCCAAGTCCCTCGTGCTGGCCATGGCCGATCCCTCGGATCTGAACGCCATCGACGGCGCCCGTTTCGCCTCGGGGCTCAACATCGAGCCGGTGGTCGTGTCCTATACCTCGCTCAAGCTCGCCATTCCCGAGCAGTACCGGAAGCTGGAGAGCCCCGGCGGGGGGCCCATCGAGGTGGGATTGCCTGTGTCGCCGGGGAGTCTGCCCGTGGCCTTCGATCTCCCGCTGCCGGCTGACTCTCGGGAGACGAGCCCTCCGGTGGCGGCGAAATATGCCCGAGACCCCTTCTTCGATGAAAAACCGGCCGAGGAAGGCGTGGTTCCGGAAGTCAATCCATTCGGGTTCTTCACCTCCGATCCCGCGGAGACTCTGGATTCGCCCCTCCCTCCCGCACGGCTGGTTGCGGAGGCGCCCACCATGGTCATCCACTCCCGCTCAGCAGCTGGACAGCAGGCGAGGCGGCTGGAGACCTTCAAGACCCGGACCCTGGTCTTCGGAGTCATCAAGATGCTCCAGCGCCGCGGGATCCTGGGGGACGACGAACTCCAGCGCTTCATCACGAACCTGCTGGAAGCCGGCGAGCTCAAGGACGAGTAGGTCCTGGCTTGGCTCTTCGGGCGGGGAGTGTTTTAGCCGGACAGGTCTTTGATCCACAGCTGCCACAGCCCGAGGCGCAGGCGCCTGAGCCCCGGAATTCGGCCGCGGCGGACCTCGCGAAATAGAAAACCGCGGCGGCGGCGGCGCTAAGGGCGATCCAGAGCTGAAGGGTCATTTCGATTCACGCAAAGCCGAGGATTCGGCCGAAGTGGACGGTGGCGAAGGCCAGGAGCCAGGCGAGGCCGAGCCCGTAGCCGATGGAGAAGGAAGTCCAGGCCCAGCTGCGGGTCTCCTTGAGGATCATTCCGACCGTGCCCAGGCAGGGGGTGTAGATCAGGGTGAAGACCATGAAGGCCAGCGCCGTGAGGGGCGTCATCCCGGAACGCCGCCGCAGGGTCTCCTGGAGGGGGCTCAGGGCTGCACCCTCCCCGGGCTTCTCGGCCCGGGCCTGGTGCACGACGGCCATGGTACCCACCACGATTTCCTTGGCGACGAAGCCGGCGGTGAGGGCCACGCCATCCTTCCAGGCCTCCGGGCGCGTGTGGTCAGGGTCGAGGATGGGGGCGAGGGCGGGCTGGAGGAGTTTCCCGAAGCGGGCCGCCAGGCTGGAATTCATGACCCGACTCTCGTGGGCGAGGTCCAGTGCTTCCAGTCTCACCGTCTCCTCGGCTGGCGCAAGCTTCTCCGCACGGATGGCCACCTCCTGCAGGTGCCGCTCCACCGCCCACTGCCGATTGGCGATGCCGGGGTAGTGGGAGAGGAACCAGACCAGGGTTGCGCCCGCCAGGATCACCGTCCCCGCGCGCGAGAGGAAGACCCGTCCCCGCTCCCACATGTGGACGAGGGTGCTCTTGAGGACCGGGAGGCGGTAGGGCGGCAGTTCCATGACGAAGGGGGCGTTCTCTCCCCTGAAGAGGGTGAGGCGGAGCACCTTGCCCATGAGCATGGCGAGTCCGAAGCCCAGGAAGTGCATGGCCAGGATGGCCAAGGCCGCCTGGAGGGGCGAGAAAAAAGTGCCCGCGATGAGGATGTAGACCTGGAGGCGCGCGGAACAGGAGACGAGGGGGCTCACGAGAATGGTGATGAAGCGGTCCGTGCGGCTCTCGATGGTGCGGGTGGCCTGGACGGCCGGCACGTTGCAGCCAGTGCCCATGATGAGGGGGATGAAACTCTTCCCGTGGAGGCCCATGAGGTGCATCAGGCGATCCATGATGAAGGCGGCTCTCGCCATGTAGCCCGTGTCCTCCAGAAACGCGATGCATCCCATGAGGAGCATGATCACGGGGACGAAGACCACGACGGCCCCCACTCCGGGGATGATGCCGTCCACCAGCAGACTGCTCAATTCACCCGGCGGGACGTGGGCGGAGGTCCAGTCGTGGAGGTGATTGAATCCTGCGGCGATCCAGTCCTGGGGGTATTTGCCCAGGACGAAGGTGAGCGTGTAGACCCCCACCATGATGGCGAGGAAGATGGGGATGCCCAGCCAGCGGTTCGTCAACAGCCCATCGATCCGGTTCGTCGTGGTGCGCTGACCGTTTCCCGTCTCGCGAACGGCCTCCTTCACCAGGCCGTGGGCGAAGCCGTAGCGGCGCTCGGCGAGCAGGGTGGCACCGTCGGCGCCCAGGTGCTTTTCCAGGAAGGCGAGACTCTGCTCGACCTGGGCCTGAATGGCGACCCGGGCATGGCTCTGTTCGGCGAGGCGTTCGGCCTCGGGGGCGTGCTCGAGGAGCTGCAGGGCGAGCCAGCGGGGGGCCCGTTCGAAGGCCAGGCGCTCGTCCCGGACGATCTCCCGCGCCAGCTTCGCGAGCTCACGGTCGATATCCTCGCCGTAGGCCACGGAGACCACGCGCACGGCGGGTTCCTCCCGGGCGGCCACCCGGGCGATGGCCTCCTTGAGCTCCTGAAGACCATCCTCCCGGTTCCCCACCGTAGGAATGACGGGGCCGCCCAGCAGGGTGGAAAGAGCCTTCAGGTCGATCTGGGCCCCTCTGTGCTCGGCGTCATCCATCATGTTGAGCGCGAAGACGATGGGGCGCTGGAGCTCGAGCAGCTGAGTGGTGAGGTAGAGATTGCGCTCCAGGTTGGAGGCATCCAGGACATTCACGATGACGTCCACTTCGGGGGCCGAGAGGAAGCGTGCGGCGATCCTCTCGTCTTCGCTTTGCGCGGCCAGGGAGTAGGTGCCCGGAAGATCGACGACCTCGATTTCGAGCGAACCCATCTGGCTCAGGCCACTGCGGCGCTCCACGGTCACGCCCGGCCAGTTGCCGACATGGTGTCGGGACCCGGTCAGGGCATTGAAGATCGACGTCTTTCCGCAGTTGGGATTCCCTGCCAGGGCGACGGTTAGGGGCCGTTGCGGAAGAACCTGTGCGGGCCTGGATGTTTCGCTACGGCCCCTTGTGCCGGAGCCGTGAGGTGAGGGCGCCGTTGGGCTTGCCTGACGGCGCACCATCAGCATTCCTCCACTAGGATGCAGTCGCCCTCCTCCCGCCGGAGCGAGAGGTGGTAGCCCTTGATGACGAGTTCCATCGGATCCCCGAGAGGGGCGAGTTTCTCGATCTTCAGATGGGCGCCCCGGATGAATCCCATCTCCAGGAGCCTTCGCCGCACGGGGCCCAGGGCCAGGACCTCGCGGACCGTGGCTTCCTCGCCTGGATGCAGATCACTCAATCGTTTGGGTTTATTTTGAGACGTCATCTCAACTCCAACTCAAGTCTAACCTGTGCCCCCTGAATGGCAAGGCGTCGCCCTGAGACCTGTGTCACATCTTGTCCCGCTACAATGCAATCATCGCTGGATCCAATGCTCATAACCCTTCCCAACATCCTGACGCTCCTGCGCATCCTCGCGGTGCCCTTCTTCGCGATCGCCCTCTGGTACGGGCACGCGCTAGAGGCCTGCCTGATCTTCGTGGGGGCCGGTTTCACCGATCTGCTCGACGGCTTCATCGCCCGGCGCTTCAACCAGTGCTCCGAGCTGGGGGCCATCCTGGATCCGGCCGCCGACAAGCTGCTGATGACCACGGCCTTCGTCCTGATGGCGCTGCCCGGGATGCCGCCCTTCGTCCGGATTCCGGTCTGGGTCTCCATCCTGGCCATTTCCCGGGATTTCACCATGTCCCTCGTGGCCTTCCTAGCCTTCGATCGCCTGGGAAGGGACCGCTTGAAGCCGACCCTGCTGGGGAAACTCACCACGGCCCTGGAACTTGGAGCGATCTCCTTCGGGCTTCTGATCAACCTGGTCGGCCCGCACGCCTGGACGGCCTGGGTGATCCCCTGGATCTACTATCTGGTGGCCCTGCTGGTGCTCGCTTCCGGCCTCCACTACTTCTTCCGGGCCACCCAGCCCAGGAATTCTGCCAAGCATTAAGCCTGGACCTCGCCCCGAGCGGAGCCCTCCCGCCATAGTGCATGATGGAAGACGGGGCTGGCCTGGCCTGGAAGGGATTATTGAATCGTGACGAAGAGACCAGCGGTATTCATCGATCGGGACGGAACCCTCAACGAGGAAGTGGATCACCTCCATCGCCCCGAGGAGGCCGTGCTCACTCGGGAGGCCGGGCGGGCCATCTCGGCCCTGAATGCCCGCGGGATTCCGGTCCTCATCGTCACGAATCAGGCGGGAATCGGGAAAGGGAAATTCGGCTGGAAGGACTTCGATGCGGTCATGAAGCGCCTGGGGGAATTGCTGTCCAGGCACAGTGCCCACATCGACGGCGCTTATGTCTGCCCCTTCCACCCGGAGGCCTCGGTCGACTATCGGCACGAGGATCATCCCGAGCGCAAACCCAATCCCGGGATGCTCCTGAGGGCCGCCGAAGAACACGGTATCGACCTTGCCCGGTCCTGGATGATCGGGGACAAGGACATCGATCTGGAGGCGGGCCGGAATGCCGGCTGCCGGGTCGCCCTGGTCCGCACAGGCTATGGCAGCAACGTCGACCCAGCTCTCGCGGATCTCGTAGCGGCCGATCTGGCCGAGGCGATCGAAGGGATCCTGGCCCAATGGCCCTGATCGAGAAGCGGGATCTGGTCCCGGGGCGGATTCTGAAGCGTTACAAGCGCTTCCTGGCGGATGTGGAACTGGAGGACGGCAGTCTCGTCGTGGCCCATTGCACCAACACCGGTGCCATGAGCACCTGCTGGGAGGCCGGGGATCTCGTGCTTCTGGAACCCGCGGTGAACCCCGATCGCAAGCTCCGGTTCACCTGGGTCGCCTGCCGTCGGGACGGAACCTGGATCGGCGTGGAGACGGGCATTCCCAACAAGGTGGTGGCCGAAGCGGCGCGCCGGGACAGCCTGCCCGGCTTGCCGGGCCTGCGGGAGGTACGCACCGAAGTGAAATACGGCGCGGAGAACAGCCGGATCGATGTCTGGGCTCTCGATGCCGAGGGCCGCCAGGTCTACATCGAGGTGAAGAACACGACCCTGAAGATCGGCGACTCGGCCTGCTTCCCGGACGCCGTGACCCAGCGTGGCCTCAAGCATCTCCGGGAGCTTCAGGGGATGGTGCGGGAGGGGCACAGGGCCGCCATCGCCTTCTTCGTGCACCGACGGGACGTGTCTGCCTTCGACGCCGCCCGGGAGATCGATCCTTCGTACGCCCAGGAACTGGATTCCGCCATCCAGAACGGTGTCGAGGTCCTCCCCGTCAAGGTGCGGATTGAAATCGGCGATGGAAATCCCGGAGAATGGACCCTCGAGTGGAGCCTGGCTGGACTGTTTCCATGGATTAGAAGGGCCTGACAAACGGCTGGGTTGTGACCAATCTCAATGGGTGGTTTGTCTATCGTCTGAATTGGGATCAAGACATTTTGTAATGGAAATTTTCTGGGAGAACCCGATGGCCAGCACGAAGAAACAGACCCCGTTGTTCGATTGGCACAAGGCCCACGGAGCCAACATCGTCGAGTTCGGCGACTACCTTATGCCCGTCTGGTACGGTGGCGCCCGTGCCGAGCACCTGGCGGTCGTGTCCCAGGCCGGGCTGTTCGACACGAGCCACATGGCGACCCTCCGCGTGTTCGGGAAGGACGCTTTCGAACTGCTCCAGTGGTGCTTCACGCGCAACCTGAACGCCTGCGTGGGCAAGGACAACGCGCCCCTCATCGACGGCAAGTGCGTCTATGGTCTGTTCCTCGACGAGCAGGGCCATGCGATCGACGACAGTCTCGTCTACAAGATCCAGGACGGGGAATTCATGGTCGTGGTCAACGCGAGCATGGGCGGCCCCGTCGCCAAGCACCTGGCCGAGCAGGCGAAGGGCCGGGACGTGTCGGTGATCGACCTGACCGATCAGCTCGGCAAGATCGACGTCCAGGGGCCGGCCGCCATCAAGACGATGGCGAAGCTCCTGAAGAACCCCGAGGCAGTCTTCGACAAGCTCCCCTACTTCTCGGCGAAGGGGCACTTCGATCCCGCGTCGAAGCTGGCGGGACAGGTGCAGCTGCTCGACGGTACCCCGATGCTGCTGTCGCGTTCGGGCTACACCGGTGAGGTGGGCTTCGAGCTGTTCGTGGAGCGGGCCCACACCGTGAAGGTGTGGGAAGCCATCACGGCGGCGGGGGAGGAGTTCGGTCTGACGCCCTGCGGCCTCGCGGCCCGGGATTCACTGCGCATGGGAGCCGTGCTGCCGCTCTCGCACCAGGACATCGGGCACTGGCCCTGCATCCGCAATCCCTGGCCCTTCGCGCTCCCCTTCGGGTCCGCCGACGGTGGCTTCACGAAGGCCTTCCTCGGGTCCGAGGCGCTAGAGAAGGCGATCGACGCGCCGTACACCCTGACCTTCGTCGGGCACGACTTCCGGAAGGTGGATACCCACGATGCCCGGGTGTACCTGGATGGCCGGGAGATCGGGACCGTCCTGACCTGCGTGACCGACATGGCCATCGGGCGCTCTGATGGCAGGATCTACAGCATCGCGTCCCCCGATAAGCCAGAGGGGCTCGTCATCAAGGGCCTCAGCTGCGGCTTCATCAAGGTCGGTTCGAAGCTTGCGCCCGGCACGGCCGTGGAGATCAAGGACGCGAGGCGTGCGATCCAAGTGGTGATCGAAACGGACGTCCGGCCCGATCGCACCGCACGCAAGGCGCTGAAGACGTTCCTGTGAGCTCGCGAAATCCTTCGGTCACCCGCACCACATAGCTCGCCCACCCCGTCTATCCCAAGTCCTACTACACTGATCTCATGCACTTTGGAGGCCCCATGTACCCTGCCGACTGCAAGTACACCAAGAACCACGAGTACCTGAAGCCCCTGGGCGACGGCACTGCCCTCGTCGGCATCACGAACTACGCCCAGGAAGCCCTCGGCGATGTCGTGTTCGTCCAGCTCCCCGAAGTGGGGACCACTCTCGCCACGGGCGAGGAATTCGGTACGGTGGAATCCGTGAAGACCGTTTCCGAGTGCTACCTGCCCACCGGGGGCGAGGTGGTCGATGTGAACGGTGAACTCGAGGCCCATCCCGAGTTCGTGAACGAGGACCCCTACGGCAAGGGCTGGATGCTGAAGATCAAGCTGGCCGGCGTTCTCAGCCCCGAACTCCTGGATGCCAAGGGCTACGAGGCTCATGTCGCCAGCGAGGCGCACTGAGTGCCATTCCGCCCGGCTCGGCTGATCCTGATCCTCGCCGCCTTCGGGCTGGCGGGGATCGGTTCCGTCTCGTCTCGCGCGGAAGTACCCCCCGTCCAAGCGCCCCTCCAGGCTCCCCATGAGAGCGCGATCTCGCGCTTGAGGTCTCTGGTGGAGGCCGCCGAGAAGGCCGTGGAGGCCGAGGACTGGGATACGGCCTCCGACCGGGCCGATGAGGCCGAGGCCCTGCTCTCCGACTGGTCTCCAGAGGTCCTTCGCCGTGTGGATATCTCGAAGCTGGTCGAGCGGCTGCGGGCGGTCCTGCGAGAGTTCGAGGACGAATCGGAGGAGCCCACCGAAGGGGTGAAGCTCGCCGTGGAAGAAGTCTCACTTTCGGGTGCGGAACTGAGGGCTGAGCGGGACCAGGTGATGGCTGCGGAGCAGGGTGCGGTGTTCGATTTCCCCATCGATCTCAATGACAAGGTGCTCACCTGGGTGAACATCTTCACGGGCCGCATCAAGAGCAAGATCGAGGCCAGCCTCGGTCGCGGTTCCCGCTACCTCCCTATGATCCGGCAGATCTTCGCCGAAGAGGGCATCCCCCAGGATCTGGCCTTCCTCCCCATCATCGAGTCCGGCTACATCAACAGCGCCCGCAGCCGAGCCAAGGCCGTGGGCATGTGGCAGTTCATGCCTGCCACCGGCCGCATCTTCGGGCTCAACCGGAGTGCCTGGGTGGAGGAACGCCGGGATCCCATGAAGACGACCCGGGCCGCGGCCCGCTACCTTCGGACCCTATACAAGGATTCCGGCGACTGGTATCTGGCCCTGGCCGGCTACAACAACGGGCCGGGGCGTGTGGAATCCTGTGCCCAGTCCATCGGGTCCCGGAATTTCTGGGACATGGCGCGATCCAGGTGGATGCGGAATGCCACGAAGAGCTACGTCCCTCAGATGTGCGCGGCCGTGCTCGTGGGACGCTTCCCCGAGCGGTACGGCCTCAAGGTGGTCCAGGAGGCACCCTACGTCTTCGAAACCGTCGAGGTGGACAAGATGACCAGCCTCACCGTGCTGGCCAGGTATGCGGGGACGGGCGTCGAGGCGCTGAAGGATCTCAATCCGGAGCTGCTGCGGGCCACCACCCCTCCGGGGCGCTACGCGCTCCGGGTCCCCCCCGGGACCGGAGGCGCCACCGCACGGGCCTTGACGCGGATTCCCGGCGGCGAGCGGGTGGATTTCAAGACGTACGTGATCAGGAAGGGCGACACCCTGGCGAAGGTGGCTGGCCGGTTCAAGCTGAGTCCGGAGGATCTGCTTACGGCCAACGGCATCACCAAGGCCAAGTTCAGGCCCGGGCGGAAGCTCCAGGTTCCCCCGCCTCCGGTCGTTCCCTTGGACGAGATCGGGCCGAAGCTCCAGGAGCGGGCCAGGGCTCGTTCCGAGCAGCCCCTGGAGCCCTTGCCCGCCACACCCGGGACACCGGAGCGTGAAGCGGGTGGCCTCGCCACGGTTCCCCCGGCTCCTCCCATCACCGAACCGGAAATCGGGAGCCCCGTGGCGGTGCCCCAGGTCCAGGTGATCCCGGCTTCCCCTGCGGCCGCCGCCCCGAAATCCGCAACCGCCGCCCCGAAATCCGAGGCCGGGCGCCCCAGGTTCCACCGGGTGAAGCGGGGCGAGACACTTTATTCCATCGGCGTCCGGTATGACCTCGAGCTCGGCCAACTCCGAAAGTGGAACAGGCTCAAGGGCAGCCATCTGCAGGTGGGCCAGAATCTGCGACTGCAGAAGCCCTGAACGCCCTGTCCTGCGTATTTTCCGCTTGATCGCGCCCCCGACCCGTGGGAAACTTATGTTTCCCGGGGCTATAGCTCAGCTGGGAGAGCGCCTGCATGGCATGCAGGAGGTCAGCGGTTCGATCCCGCTTAGCTCCACCAAAGACGCCGCCGCAAGGCGGCGTTTCTGCGTAACCGTTTCAGGATCGGACCGCTGAGATACAGGAGCGGCCCGGCTGACTCGGGCACCCCTGGGCCCTCACCCTTCAGGCCGTCCCGGTCCGATTCATCGACCCTGAAGAAAGGTGGCCGCAGCGAGCAGGGCCCGGTGGGGCCTGCGCAGCGTTCGCGGCCAGTTCCTGGCGTTCGATTCCGCATCGGGACGTTCCCCAAACGCTGCACAGCGGTTTCCCGATCCCCTCAAGGCCGGAACGAATGCGAGGAAACAGAGGCTGCCCGCGGTAATCTGAAAGATCCGCTGTGGCGGTTTTTCCGGGTGCCTTGAACGATGCTTGCTTCCTTGAACCACGCCCACCTCCGTTTCGGCCCCCAGGAAGTCCTGAAGGACGTCACCTGGGCGCTGCAGGAGGACGAGTGCTGGGGTGTCATCGGCCGCAATGGCGCGGGGAAAAGCACCCTCTTCAAGGTGCTGCTGGGCCAGCTGGAACTGGATGGGGGCGTGGCCGTGCGCCCCACCAGGGAGCGGGGCATCCGCATGGGGCACTACGCCCAGGATCTGGAACCCGAGACCTCCGGCGGCGTCCTGGAGGAGACCCTCGCGGCCTTCGGCGAGATCGAGGCACTCCAGCGCTCCATGCGCGATCTGGAACACCAGATGTCAGTGGCCGGGGCGGACCTGGAGACGGTCATGCCCCAGTACGAGGTCGCCACCGAGGCCTTCGAGCGCCTGGACGGGTTCACCATCAGGGCCCGGGCCGAGGGCATCCTCTTCGCCCTGGGCTTCACACCGGATCTGCTCGACAAGAATGTCCACGAACTCAGTGGCGGCCAGAAGAGCCGGGTGATGCTGGCCAAGGCCATCCTGCAGGGCCAGGATCTGCTGCTCCTGGACGAACCGACGAACCACCTGGATCTCCCCAGTCTCCGGTGGCTCGAGGGCTTCCTGAACGACACCACCGCTACGGTGGCCGTCATCAGCCATGACCGCTACTTCCTCGACGGCGTCGCCACCAGCATCCTCGAGATCGAAGCCGGGCGCAGCCGGGCCTACGAGGGGGGCTACACCGACTTCATGGAGAAGAAGGAACAGGAGCTGGAGATCGCCGAGCGGCATTTCGAGCAGCAGCAGGGCTACATCAAGCGCCAGGAAGAGTACATCCGCCGCAACATCGCCGGGCAGAACACCAAGATGGCCCGAGGGCGCCGCACCCATCTCGGCAAGCTCCAGCGCATCGACAGGCCTCTCCGGGACCGCCGCAAGGTGAAGTTCAGTTTCCCGGAGACCCAGCGCAGCGGCGACACGGCCCTGGTCCTCGAGAAGGTGACCGTGGGCTGGGACGGTGTGCCCCTCTTCGCCCCCATCGAACACCTCCAGGTGAAGCGCGGGCAGAAGCTTGCCATCGTCGGATTCAACGGCACGGGCAAGTCCACGCTGCTGAAGGCCATCGCCGAGGAGATCGCCTTCCTCTCGGGCACCTGCCGCCTGGGCAGCCAGGTCAAGCTGGGCTACTTCGATCAGCACCACAAGAACCTGGACCCCCGCAACACGGTCTACCAGCAGATCCAGGGTGTGATCCCCATGGCGCCCAAGCAGGATGTCCTGGGCTTTCTGGCCAAGTTCCAGTTCCGGGGCGATGACGTGGACAAGCCCGTCACAGTGCTCAGCGGTGGCGAGCGTGCCCGCCTCTCCATCGCCACCCTCATCCGGGAGGGCGTGAACCTGCTGATGCTCGACGAGCCCACCTACCACATGGACATCCACTCCATGGAGGCCATGGAGGACACGATCCTCAGCTTCACGGGGGCCGTGGTGCTCGTCACCCACGACCGCTACCTGCTGGGCCGCGTCTCCGATTCGCTGCTGCGCATCCACGAAGGCAAGGCCGAGTTCCGGGAAGGCAGCTACGAGGAGCACCAGGCCTGGGTGGATCTCGATCTGGGGCAGGAACCCAGCGAGGACGAGGAGCCCCTCTCCAAGCCCAAGGCGAAGGATACGCCCAGGGTCCCGGAAGCGCCCAAGGCCGGGAAGGCTTCGCCGGCCGCTGCGCTTCCTTTGAAGCCCGTTGCCATCGACAAGGAGCGCCAGAAGAGCCTGAAGCGACTGGAGCGCCTCCTCGGTGAGGCCGAGGCCAAGGTCACGGAACTGGAGGCCAAGGCCGGTGTCCTGAACGGGGAACTGGTGACGGTGGATCCCTCCGATTGGAAGAGCTTCCAGGAGAAGACCGAGGTGCTGAAGGCCATCGAGATGGACCTGGCCTACGCCATGGCCGAGTGGGAAGAACGCCAGCGCGCCCTCGAGGAGCTCCAGGCAGATTGAGCGACAGGACCCTCGGGGCTCCTGAGATCCTATCGGCGGCAGCGTGGTGATCGGGGGAGGTGGCTTTGTGATCGAAGACGACGAGCTGCGCAAGCGGGCCGAGGAGTCTCGGCAGGCCGCGGAGCACCGGTACCGGGCCCTCTTCCAGAACCTGCTGGAGGGGTCCCTCTACGGTCTGGTGCTCTTCCAGAACGAGGAACCCAGGGATTTCATGTTCCTGGATGTGAACGAGGCCTTCGAGACCCTCACGGGCTGGCATGACGTGACGGGCCGAAAGGCCAGCGAAGTCATCCCCGGTATCCAGCAGTCCAACCCCGAATTCCTCGCGTTCTTCGGGCGGGTGGCCAGCACCGGGCAGCCCGAACACCTGGAACTGCGGCTGGATACGCTGGGGATCTGGCTTTCCATCAAGGCCCACAGCCCCGAGAAGGGGTACTTCCTGGCCCTGTTCGAAAACATCACCCTGCGCAAGCGCCAGGAACTCCTGGGCAGGGAGAGCGAAACCCTGGCGGCCAAGGCGCAGATGGCCGCCTACGTGGCCCACGAAATCAACGGACCCCTGGCGGGCATCAAGAGCGCCTTCACCCTGCTCCAGACGGCGATCCCCCCCGAGCACATCTACCACCCCTACGTGGCCCTGGTGGACCGGGAAATCGACCGCATCACGTCCATCGTGCGGATGATGTACGAGCTCCATCGTCCCGATGAACCCACGGCCCAGAACGTGGCCGTGGCGACGCTCCTCCAGGATATCGCCACTCTGCTGGCTCCCCGCTTCCGCAGCCACCGGGTGAACCTCCAGCTGGACTGCGGAGAGCCCGGCCTGCGGGGCTCCCTGCGGGCCAACCTGCTGCGCCAGGTCCTCTTCAACCTCCTGCAGAACGCCATCGACGCCGCCCCGCCCCAGGGCACCGTGAGTTGCCGTGCGCATCGGGAGGGCGCGAATCTCGAGATCCGGGTGAGCGATCCGGGCCCCGGCATTCCCCCCGAAATCGCGGAAAGGGTCTGGGAGCCGGGCTTCACCACGAAACAGGCCTCCTTCCAAGGGGGCATGGGCCTGGGCCTCTCCACCTGCCGGCGCCTGCTGGAGAGCCTCCAGGGATCCATCCACTTCGAGAATCCGCCGGAGGGCGGCTGTGTGTTCGCCGTGCGGATTCCCCTGGATTGGGAGTCCAGCGTAGACTGAGATCCCCGTTCCCGAGACTGCCGCCCCATGATTGTCCATTCCCAAGCCCCCGCCCGGATCCTGATGGCCGACGACGAGGAGATCTTCCTTCTGGCGACGGCGGATCTTCTGCGCCTGGAGGGTTTCCTGGTGGACACGGCCCGGGACGGCTTCGAGGCCGCGGGCTTCCTCCTGGAGAACACCTACGATCTGCTGATCTCCGATATCCTCATGCCCGGCAACCAGGATCTGGATTTCATCCGGGTCGCTTCCGATCTGAGCCCCGATCTCCAGGTGATTCTGGTGACGGGCTACCCCTCGGTGGGCACTGCCGTCCAGGCCATCCATCTGCCCGTGGCGGCCTATCTCACCAAGCCCATCATCTTCGAGGAGTTCCTGGGCCATATCCGGAGCACCGTCTCCAGCGTGCGCTCCCAGCGCGCCATGGGGCGTTCCAAGGACCGGCTCTCGGAATGGCTGGAGGACCTGGAACGCATCCAGCAGGCGGTGCGCAGCGCCCCCCAGGCTCCGGACCGGCAGGCCTCCCGGGAGGTGCTGGGGCTGGGGCTGGGCAACATCGCCGGTGTCCTGCTGGACATGAAGGCCCTCTTCGAGATGACCCTCGAGCCGGATTCGGCCCCGGAGCGCTGCACCATCCACACCTGCCCGCGCCTGAACGAGTACCGCCTCGCCGTGCAGGAGAGCATCGAGGTGCTGGAACGTACCCGGAGCGCCTTCAAGTCCAAGGAGCTGGGCCAGCTTCGCGAGCGGCTGGAGCAGCTGCCGAAGGTCTGATCGGATCGTGCATTTCGAGTAGCCGACTGCCGTCAGGCGGGTGGCATGGGGCCCAGCTCCGCGAGCGAAACGAGCGGGAGCAGCCTGCGATAGCCGGGGAAGCTGCGCGGCACAGGCTTTGGCGAAGCCAAACCTGTGCAGTGCCGCGGCTCAAAATGCCGTAATGCGCTGCTCGCTAAAGACAAATCGGCTGAACCCAATGCAAAATCCCGGGCGAATACAGGTCCGGCCTGGGCACCCCCCTGGGGACGCACAGGCCGGACTCCGCCGACGCTACTGAACGTCGCTCACCCGCCCCTTGAGGAAGGTGATTTTCAGGTCCTTGTAGACATAGATCTTCTTGGCCCCGAGGTCCACGGTCTTCGTGGGTCGGCCCAGGGCGCCTTCCACAGCCGCAATGGTCATCCCCAGAGAGATGGTGGCACCCGATCCCGCGGGTTCCTGCCCGCCTTCGCTGATGATTTCCTGCTCCGACTGGTTGGCCTCCTTGACGGCCCGGGCAAGCTCACTCTGGGCTTCCGGGTCGGGCTGGATGCCCTCGGCGTAGGATGCATTGACAGTCCCAAGAGCCTGGGCGGGAAGCGCCGGAAGGCCGTCCCTCCCCTGGTTCGCCTGGAGCTTGGCCATGCCCAGATCGACGGTGGCCTGCATGTGGTTCTGCATCTCCTGAAGGTCCACGGTTCTCACGGAAAGGTAGCTGCCCCTGGGACAATGGGAACCACGGCTGGACAGCACCTTGACATCGGCCCATTCCGCGCCCAGGGCAGGGGTTTCCGCCAACTGGAGGACATCCCCTTCCGCCAGTGGACATTCCTGGTTCCCGGAATAGCCCATCAGGCTGTCCGAGACCAGGAAGACCCTGGGGCCCCGGTCCGAGAAGAGCGGGGGCGGGGCCGAGACCTGGCCGGAATACTGAGCGGCCGCCTGATCCGCCCGGGCCTGATCCATCTGCCGCCTGACTTCCTCGGCGATGGCCTCCTTCACCTCCGGAGTCATGCCGGTGGTCGAATTGTAGATGATCGGCGGCGCGCTGATGGAGGCGTTCTGGGCCAGGTAGGCCGTTTCCAGGGTGGCCGCGATCAGGAAATCCGCCAGCCAGAAGGACGGGCTGACATAGGTCGTGTAGGGGGTGAAATACCCACCGTAGTACCCGTACCACGGACGGGAGTGCCAACCCCAGCGATAGTGAATGGGCCGGGACCAGGGGGAGTAGGCCCAGATGTAGAAGCTGGGCCGATAGAAGTGACTGGGGGCATAGATATTGTATTCCCGGCCCCCGTGGGACCAGGGCCGGTAGATCTGGGCGCGGGAGACACCGTTGAAGATATAGGTGCGCTGGATGAAGGCATGGCCGTGGGACTGCAGGGGCCTCTGGATGTAGCCACTGCGGCCGGTGGCGTTGGCCACGATGACCCTGCCGCCTGGGCGAACCATCTCCACCCGCCTGACTCCGCTCGGGGCGTGCCGGATCACGGCCCCGCCGGGCGTGTGGACTTCGCGAATGGCTCCGCTGCGGGTCCGATGGATCTCTCCGCCATTGCGGGTCGGAATGATCTGGCGCTCGGGGCCTCGCCGCTCAGGAGGGTTTCCGGGACGCAGATGCTCCGAGGCCGGTCGTCCTGGGCCTGCGGCCGGCCGTGAGAAATCGGGACGACCGACCGGTGTGCCGGGACGGGTGATCTCGGGGCGACCGCCCGGTGTGCCTGGCCGTGTGGCATCGGGACGACCAGCCGGTGTGCCGGGACGGGTGATCTCGGGACGACCGCCCGGTGTGCCAGGACGCGTGATCTCGGGGCGACCGCCCGGTGTGCCGGGAGCCTGTCTTGGGGGCAGGGCCTCCCGACTCGGTTCAGGCCTTGGCTCGGGGCGGGGAGTCTGGATCTGGGGCCGAGGGAGGGCCCTCGGGGCTTCCTGCCTCGGCTCCGGTCTGGGTTCAGTTCGGGGAGGCTGGACCTGGGGCCGGGGGATGGCCCTCGGGGCTTCCTGCCTCGGCTCTGGTCTGGGTTCGGGTCGGGGCTGGGGCCGAGGCGCGGCCTGGGGCGCTTCCCGCCTCGGCTCCGGCCTGGGTTCGGGCCGGGCAGGCTCGGACTTCCTGTTTCTCTCCTTGTCCTTTTCTCTGTCCTTATCCCTGTCCTGCTGCCCTTGGAGGGCACACATATTGGTAGCCAGAAGGGCAATGACGACCCTTGCCCCGATCCCCAGGAGATTCGAGCGGAAGTTCGGCAGACGCGCGCGGGTTGCCATTGGGATCCTTTCTCTACTCTGGGGAAACACGAACCAGGCCTCGGCCCACCAGGCGTGGGATGCCCTTCAGAATATCCCCCTCCCCCTGTCCGATACCTGTGAATCGATCGGGAGTGGTCCCGGATGCTTCGGGCTACCCGGGGGATGTGGAAGGACAAAATTCAAGTCCCTTTCCCCCCTGGTCGATGGAAGCACGGTCTAGGTTCCGCTTTCTTGGGCGGAACGCCTTGATGGGCAGTCACCAGGTCTGCAAGTCGAAGGCGCAACCAGCTGGGTCCTGACGGACCGGCGCGGTTGCACCTTCTTTTTTCTCGTTTTTTTCTGTCTCAACCGGGCTGCTTCCACGCGAGGTTTGAGCTCCATGATCGATGCGTTCTCGAAAATGTCCCCCCAGGGACAACCGGAAGCGAAGGCTGGTCAGGGCGCAGGGAAGGCGCGGGGCCAGGGTTTTTTCGAGGTCCTGGTCCAGAATCTGCCCGAGGCCGTGGCGGTGCTCCGGGAGGGGCTGCACATCCACTGCAATCCAGCCTACGCCCACCTCTTCGGGTTCCCCGATCCCGGGGAGCTGACCGGACGCAGCCTGGAGGAACTCGTGCCTGCCGGGGAGATCCTGGCCAGGCTCCGGGAGTCCTCAGGCGCCTGGTCCCAGGACGTGGAAGGCCTGACCCGGGACGGCGAACCCCTGATGCTGGGCCTCTCCGCCCACCCCTTCCGCCAGGGCAACACGGTCTACTTTGCCCTGGCCGCCCGGGACCTCCGGGTGCTCTGGCGAGCCCAGCAGGTCATCCAGAAGAGCGAGCGTTGGTGGCGGCACATGTTCCGGATGTCCCTGGTGGGAATGGTCATCCTGGAGCGGGATGGGCGGGTGCTGGCCGCCAATGATGCCCTCTGTGCCCTGGCGGGCCTCTCCCAGGGGGAACTCCTGGGGATGGAATGGCGGGAGTTCGTTCCGGACCTGAGCCTGGCCGATCTCATCGCCATGACCGACCAGGATCTGGCGGAGGACTGGGCCTTCGGGCCCCGACCCACCTTCTTCTGCCACCGGGATGGAAGGGTGCGGCCCGTGCAGATCGATGTCAGTCCGGTCTTTCGGCCCGATGGGCAGGTGGACCAGCTCATCGTCCTGGTGCAGGATCTCCGCGAACATCGTCGCACCGAAGGCCGCCTGCAGGAGACGGAGGCGCAGACAGCCCTGCTGCTGGCCGCCGTGGAGCAGAGTCCTGTCTCCATCGTCATCACGGACGAGGCCGGAGCCATCGAGTACGTGAACCCCAAGTTCTCCGAGCTCACGGGCTACTCCCCGGAAGAGGCCCTGGGCCGGAACCCCCGCATCCTCAAGTCCGGGGTGCAGGGGCCGGAAGTCTACGCCGAGCTCTGGCGCACCATCGAGAGCGGTCAGACCTGGAAGGGCGAACTCTGCAACCGGAAGAAGAACGGCGACTCCTACTGGGAGCAGGCCACCCTCTCGCCCATCCTGAACGAGGGGCGGATCACCCATTACCTGGCGGTGAAGGAGGACATCACCGAGCATCGGGCCCTCCAGGCCTCCCAGGCGCGCCTCGTGGAGGCTGTGGATCAGGCTGCGGAACTGATCGTCGTCGAGGATCTCCACGGCAGGCTCATCAACGCGAACCAGGCCTTCGTCAGGCTCACCGGCCTGGAGGCCGAGGCCTGGAGGGGCCGCAGGGCGCTGAGCCTGCTGCCCAGGGAGGGGCGCGGCGCGCTGGTGCGGACCATGCTGAATCGCTTGAAGGAGGGGCGGCCCTGGCAGGGGAAACTGCGCATCCTGAAGGGCGATGGCACCCTGTGCACCCTGTCGGGCACGGTTTCCCTGCTCCGCCCGGAGGGGTTTGATCCCTTCTTTACCTGCGTGTTCCGGGACATCACTGCCGAGCTGGAGATGGATCGGCACCTCCGCCAGGTCGAGAAGATGGAGGCCCTGGGGGCCCTGGCCAGCGGCGTGGCCCACGATTTCAACAATGTCCTGACCGCCATCATGAATTCCGCGGAACTCATCGAATGGCAGCTGCCCGAGGACAGCCCCGCCAGGCCCAAGCTCAAGGTCATCATGCAGGCCGCGAACCGGGCCAAGGACCTGAACCGGCGGATCCTCACCTTCAGTCGCCCCACCGAGGAACGGCGCATTCCCTTCGATCTGACCGCGGTTGTCAAGGAATGCGTCCATCTGCTCAAGTCCACGGTCCCCAAAGACGTGGAGATCCGCAGCGAACTGAGTTCTTCGGTGTGGACGATGGGGGATCCCGCCCAGATCCACCAGGTGGTGATGAACCTGGCCGTGAACGCTCTCCATGCCCTGGACGGCAAGGGGTGGCTGGAGCTGGGCCTCACGGAAGTCGACACCGACCCGGGCTTCCTGCCCGCCGGGGCCAAGGCCGCCCTGTTGACGGTGCGCGACAGTGGCTGCGGGATGGACGCAGAGACTCTGGAACATGTCTTCGAACCCTTCTACACCACCAAGGGGACCGGGGGAGGCACGGGCCTGGGGCTCTCCGTCGTCCATGGCGTGGTGACCCAACATGGCGGTGTCATCTCCATCGACTCTCAGCCCGGCAGGGGCACCCTGGTGAAGGTGCACCTCCCCTCCGCGGCGGTGGAAATCTCCGCGATGGATGAGACCCCCCAGGAGGAACTCCGCGGCACGGAACATCTCCTGGTCGTGGACGTGGAGGAGGTCAGGGTCGCCCTGACCAAGGAATCGCTCCAGCACCTGGGCTACCACGTCACCTCCAAGTCCGATCCCCACGCGGCCCTGGACGCCTTCAAGGAGCACCCCGCCATCTTCGACGTCGTGCTGCTGGAGTACTCCAAGGGCGCGATCCCGGCGGAGGAGTTCGCCCGCAGGGTTCGGAAACTGCGCCCGAACATCGCCATCATCCTCGCCTCGGGCAGCCTCCTGGAGTCCAGCCCCGAGTCCCCCTTCGACGAAGTGCTCACCAAGCCCGTCTCCATCCGCGATCTGGGGCATGCCCTGCGCAGGGTGCTCGACGCGCGCAAGCGCGCGGCTCGCGTGGAGGTCAGCGCCGCGCCCTCCCGGGAGCGGGCCCGCACGGGCGAGATCCTGCTCGCTGAAGACAGCCCCGTCACCCTCAGTCTCCTTCGCACCTGGCTCGTGAAGGCCGGCTACCGGGTGAGGGAGGCGCGGGATGGCCAGGAGGCCTGGGAGATCTACGTTGACCAGGGGGCGGCCTCCTTCGCCATGGTGCTCTCGGATATCGTCATGCCGCGCATGGACGGCATCCGCCTCGTGGAGCGCATCCGCGAGATCGATCCGGATATCCCCGTGGCGCTGCTCTCCTCCTCCGAGGACGTGGAGGCCATGAAATCCGCCCTGCACCTGCAGGTGAGCGAGTTCCTGACCAAGCCCTTCGATTCTGCAGCCCTCATTTCCTGTGTCGAGCGGCTGGTCTCGGGGGTGAACGTCCGGCAGCGCTCCGCGGAAACGGCCCAGGCCGTCCGCATGGCCCAGCGGGCGCTGGTCGCCGTGCCCGAGAAGGATCTCCCGCTCTATCTGGTGCACCAGTCCCTCACGGACGCCGGGGGCGATGTGTTCCGCTGCTTCAAGCAGCCCGATGGATCCATCCTCTTCATCCTGGCGGATGTGGCGGGCCATTCCGTGATCAGTTCCTATGCCGTCGCGGCCTTCCTGGGCCTGCTCTCCAGCCTGGTGCCCCAGAATACGGACATCTCGACCCTGGCCCTTCGACTGAACCGCGGCATCCAGGAGGGGCCCTTCTCCGAAGTGCCGGTCTGCGTCCTCCTGGGCCACTGGGCACCCCGGAGCGGCCGTCTGCATGTGCTGAACGCGGGCCTGCCCCACGGTCTCTGCGGTGGACCCACTCGGCGCCTGCGCATCTCCACCAACGGCACCCCCCTGGGGGTCTTCGATGTGCCGATGGTGGACGAGAAGGTCCTGATGCTGGAAGCGGGGGAGCGGGTGCTGTTCGCCAGCGACGGGTTCTTCGATATCCGCGGCCGGGACGGTGAGCTCATGGAGGACCTGGCCCTGAACCTCTGGTGCGACCTGGGCGATGCGCCCATCCAGGAGGCGGTCTCGATCCTGGCGGGCACCGCCCAGGCTCTGGCCGAGGAGGGCTTGGAGGACGATCTCCTGGCCGTGGGCTTCGAGCAGCCCGTTCCCGAACCCGGGACCCTTCGCCTTCACCTGCCTTCCGAGGCCGCGGCCATCGACGGGGCCATCCTGCAGCTGACGGCATACCTGGGCAAGGCTCCCCGCTCCATCCCTCTCACCCATTCCCGCACCTTCGATATCCTCACGGCGGCCCGGGAGGCCCTCACCAACGCCATGATCCATGGCAACGGGAGCCGACCCGATCGCCGGATCGATCTGAGCGCCCGCTGGGAGGAGGCCCCTCCGGCCTTCACCCTCCAGGTGGTGGACGAGGGCCTGGGCTTCGATCTCCAGGCCCTGCAATCCCCCACGGATCCCCTCTCCGAGCGGGGACGGGGCATCCCCTACCTCCGCAACTGCGCGAGCAGGGTGGGAATGGTGGGCGGCGAACTGAGCATCACCTTTAGTTGGGAGGCATGACATGGCAGCAGCGAAATCCCCCATGAAGACCCAGAAGACCGACGGGACGGTGCGCCTCAACCCCAATGGCGATCTGGTGGCCAGCACCGTGGAACTCCTGCGGGACGGCATGCTCAAGGCCCTGGACGCCGCAAAAGTGGCGGTGGTGCTGGATCTGTCCTCCACCAAGCACATCGATTCCCTGGGCATCACGCTGGTGCTGGGTCTCTTCAAGAGCTGCCAGAAGCAGGGCCTCGCATTTTCCATCGAAGGGGCCAACCCCGATCTCCTGCGGGTCTTCAAGCTCTTCAATATGACGAAGTTCTTCTCCGTCGCGGGGGCCATCCGTGAGTAGCTTCGCCGACGAAAGCATCATTTCTGATTTCGTGGCCGAAAGCCGCGAGCATCTGGCCACCATCGAACCCGATCTGCTCCTCATGGAGCAGGACGGGGCCAAGGTCAGTGCCGAGGTCATCAACCGGGTCTTCCGCGCCATCCATTCCATCAAGGGCGGCGCCGGGTTCTTCGCCTTCGAGGCGCTCAAGAAGCTGAGCCACGCCATGGAAGGCGTACTCATGCAGGTGCGGGACGGCAAGCTCAAGGTGGCAGCGGAACTCATGGATGTGGTGTTCGCCAGTCTGGATCGCCTCAAGGCCATGCTCGACGATATCGAGGCCAGTGACAGCGTGCCCTATGCCAAGGAACTCGCCTCCCTGGAAGCCATCCTCAGCGGGCAGGGTCTGATCATCGGCGAAACGGTGAAGGGTCGGGAGAAGGGCACCCTGCGGGACTTCGATCTCGATGCCGAAACCGTGCGCTCGGCCCTGCGCCGAGGCATGAACATCTTCCGGGCCATCGCCTTCCTCCATCGCGATATCAAGGACAAGGGCCTCACCCCCCTGGCCTTCCTCAACAACGCCCTCTCCGTGGGCACGTGCCTGGACGCCTTCATCGATATCGAAGCCATCGCCGATCTGGAGCACTGCCTGGAACAGGATCTGCCCGTCACGCTGCTCTTCGCCACCGTGCTGGAACCCGATCTGGCGGCCCTGGGCCTGAAGCTGCCCGTGGCCCAGGTGAAGGCCCTGGACCTGGAGGCCCTGCGCAAGGAGGTCAAGGCCAAGAAGGCCGAAACCGGCCCGGCCCCCGAGGCTGTCCAGAGCCCCGCCGAGGTTCTGCCCGAACCCGCAGCCGCACCCGAACTGGCCGAACTCCCCTCGGAGGACAAGGCTCCCCGGGAGCTCGCCAAGGAGAGCGGCAACGAGACGCTCCGGGTCCGGGTGGATCTGCTGACCAATCTCATGAACCTCGCGGGCGAACTGGTCCTGGGGCGCAACCAGCTGGTGCGGGCCGTGACCGACTACCAGCACGAAATCCCGGGCCTGGGGGCCATCCTGCAGAACGTCAACCAGGTCACGACGGAGATGCAGGAAGGGATCATGCAGACCCGCATGCAGCCCATCGGGACGGTCTTCAGCCGCTTCCCCCGCATCATCCGGGACATGAGCCGCCAGCTCGGAAAGCAGATCGAGGTCAAGATCGAAGGCGCCGAGGTTGAGCTGGACAAGTCCATCGTGGAGATGCTGGTGGACCCCCTCACCCACATCATCCGCAACTGCGCCGATCACGCCATCGAGAGTCCCGCGGAGCGCAAGAAGGCCCGGAAGAATCCCACAGGGACCATCCATCTCCATGCCTTCCACGAGGGGGGCCAGATCAATATCGCCGTCCATGACGATGGCCGGGGCATCGACGCCAAGAAGGTCCTGGCCAAGGCCCTCGCCAAGGGCCTCGTCACCAAGGCCCAGGCCGCGGAGATGACCGAGCGCGAGATGGTCCATCTGGTCTTCGCCCCAGGATTTTCCATGGCGGAGCAGGTTTCCGAGATCTCCGGTCGGGGCGTGGGCATGGACGTGGTGCGCACCAATGTGGAGAAGCTCGGTGGCCATGTGGAGATGGAGACGGAAGTGGGCATGGGCACGACCGTGCGCCTGCGCCTGCCGCTGACACTAGCCATCATCCCCTCCATGATCGTGGGGGTCGCCGATCACCGCTTCGCCATCCCCCAGGTGAATGTCGTCGAATTCGTGTGGGTCAAGGCCTCCGAGGTGGCCCAGCGCATCGAGCATGTGCAGGGCGCCCTGGTGCTGCGCCTGCGCGACAAGTTGCTCCCCCTGGTGCGCCTGGCCGATGTGCTGGAGATCCAGCGCATCTTCCATGATCCCGAGACGGGCCGAGCGGTGCCGGATCGTCGGCAGGCTCTGGCGGACCGCCGTTCAGAAGAAGATGAGGCCCTTCAGGATGCGACCGGCAGGGGCGAGGACCGCCGCACCGATTGGCGCAGCGACCACAACATCATCGTCCTGCGGGTGGGCAAGAACCACTACGGCGTCATCGTCGACGAGCTCTTCGATATCGAGGAGATCGTGGTCAAGCCCCTCTCGGGCTTCATCCAGGGCACCAAGTGCTTCAGCGGCGCCACCATCCTGGGAGACGGCCGGGTGATCATGATCCTGGACGGGGGGGGGCTGGCCACCGCGGCCAATCTCCACTTCACCGATCTCCAGGCCGAGGAACTGCGCCGGGCCGAAGAGGAGAAGCGCAACGCCGCCCTCAAGGCCTCGAGGCGGCGCTCGGTGATCCTCTTCGAGGCCGCCGCCGGGGAACGCTTCACCGTGCCCCAGGATCATGTCCTGCGCCTGGAGCGCATCCTCAAGAGCAAGATCGAGATGATCGGGGACCGGGAGTACATCGAGTACCGCGGCGAAGGGCTGCCCCTGGTGCGCCTGGACCAGCACATGGAGGTGCGGCCCCTGCAGGCCGATCTGGAGGAGCTTTTCCTGGTGATCCCCAAGATCCCGGGCCAGAGTTCCACTGTGCGTCCCTCCGCGGGCATCCTGATCTCCGAGATCCTGGACGCGCTCGATGTGGAAGTGGAGCTCAAGGCCGTGGCCTTCGAGGGGCCTGGCCTGCTTGGCTCCGCCGTGGTGCAGGGGCATCTGACCCTGTTCATCGATCCCGTCAGCCTCCTGAAGGCGGCGGGTCTCATGGGAGGAGACGCCGCATGAGCGCACAACAGGGAGGCTCCATGTCCACGAAGCTAGTTGTGTGGGAGAGCGCGAAGCGCTCGATACATGGAGGGAGCGCCACTTTGCCGCAGGCAAAGCCCGCAGGTGCCTGCGTAGTGGGTGCGGCGGTAGGGACAGGAGGACCCGCATGAGCCAGTTCGCGACCTTTCGCGTGGGGGACCGCCTCTACGGGCTGGATATCCTTGGTGTCCGGGAGATCATCCGGGTCTTCAACATCACCCCCGTGCCCCGCGCCGAATCCCACATCCGGGGCCTCATCAATCTCCGGGGCCAGATCGTGACGATCCTGGACCTGTCCGTGCGGCTGGGGCACGAGCCCCTGCCGGTCAAGGACTCCAGCCATATCGTGATCCTCAAGCACGGGGCCAATGCCGCCCAGTCCAGCGGGCGCAACCAGGGAGGCACCCAGGACCTCATGGGCCTGCTGGTGGACGCCATCGGCGACGTGGTGGAGGCCGAGGCCAGCCTCGCCGAAGCGCCCCCGGCCAATCTCACGGACGCCGAGGAACACTTCCTGTCAGGTGTCCTCAAGACCGACGCGGGCCTCCTGGTGCTGCTCAACCTCCAGGAGCTGCTCTCCAGCGGCTAGGCCATGAACATGCGAAACGAACTCCCACAGCGCTGAACTCCCATTTCTCACCTCTCTCCACCTGATTCCGCTCAAGCCAGGAGAACCGCCATGCGATTCCTCGACAACACCAAGATGGGCCCCAAGCTCATCACGTCCTTCCTGATCACGGCCGCCCTGGCCGTCATCGTGGGATTTTTCGCCATCACCAAGATGCAGACGGCCGATGATGCCGACACCATGCTCTTCGAGAAGGGGGCCGTTCCCCTTGCCGACTGGATGGATGTGAGTTCAGCCACCCTGCGCATCCGGTCCAACATGCGGGACATCATGCTGGGCAGGGATTTCGAGGCATACAGCAAGCGCATCGCCGACCGAATCGCCGAACGGACCAAGGCCGAAGAATCCTTCGAGAAATCCCTCGTTACGGATGAAGGGAGGGCCCTCTGGAAGCGCTACAAGGAGAACCAGGCGGCGATCGGCGAGGGTAACAAGAGGATCAGGGACCTGGTCCGGGCAGGGAAGAAGGGGGAGGCCGAGGGCCTGATGTACGGGGAACAAGACAAGTTCCAGCAGGAGCAGAACAAGATCTACGACGACATGCAGGCAGCCAAGACGAAACTGGCGAAAAAAATCGCCGACGAGAACACCGCCAACTTCCATGCGGCCAAGAACGCCATGTACTTCATGATGGCCATCGCCGCCGGTCTGGCCGCGGTCCTGGGCGTCGTCATCGCCCGGTCCATCGCCAATCCCCTGAAGCAGGGCGTGGACATGATGAACGAGATGGCCAAGGGGCATCTGGGCACCCGCCTGAAGCTGGAGCGCAAGGACGAGATCGGCGAGCTGGCGGGGGCCATGGACGGCTTCTCCGAGAACCTCCAGGTCAGCGTCATCGGGACCATGAAGAAGATCTCCGTGGGCGATCTGAGCACCGACTCCAAGCCCAGCGATGCTCAGGACGAGATCGCCCCGGCCATCATCCAGATGACCAGTGCCCTGCGGGCCATGACCGCGGAGGCGCAGGGACTGGTTCAGGCTGCGGTGGAGGGCAAGCTGGCGACCCGGGCCGACGCCAGCAAGTATCAGGGTGATTACCGGCGGATCGTCCAGGGCGTGAATGATTGCCTGGACGCCGTGATCGGGCCCCTGAACGTGGCGGCGGGCTATGTGGACCGGATCTCCAAGGGGGATATCCCCCCCAAGATCACGGACAAGTACAACGGCGACTTCAACGAGATCAAGAACAACCTGAACACCTGCGTGGACGCGGTGAACGCCCTGGTGGCCGATGCCGTTCTGCTGAACAAGGCGGCGGTGGATGGGAAGCTGGCGACTCGAGCGGACGCCAGCAAGCACCAGGGGGATTTCCGGAAGATCGTGCAGGGCGTGAACGAGTGCCTGGACGCCGTGATCGGGCCCTTGAATGTGGCCGCGGGCTATGTGGACCGGATCTCCAAGGGCGATATCCCGCCCAAGATCACGGACAACTACAACGGGGATTTCAACGAGATCAAGAACAACCTGAACACCTGCGTGGATGCCGTGAACGCGCTGGTGGCCGACGCTGCGATGCTGGCCAAGGCCGCTGCCGAAGGCAAGCTGGCGACCCGAGCGGACGCCAGCAAGCACCAGGGTGATTTCCGGAAGATCGTGCAGGGCGTGAAC
>JAYSNJ010000003.1:0-9851 GCA_043723905.1 Holophagaceae bacterium | reverse complement strand
CAACCGTGAAATCGACAATGACCTGCATGGTGCCTCCGCTTCGGGCTCCCCCATGGAGGGAAGGTGAATCCGATCTGCCACTCCAGACTCGCACCTTTCGCGGGGTCTGTTCAGGGAGATCAACCGGGCCTCCTTCATCCCTCGCTCCAGAAGGCCGAGACCCGTGCCAGGATGCCTTCGGAGACGGCTTCCCGGGGCGAATGCTGGAACCAGTCCTGGGGGAAGCACTGGGCGAAGGCGGGCTCCAGGAAGCGGCCATCGAGGAAGGCCAGGAGGCCGCGCTCCTCGGGCCCCCGGATCACACGACCCGCCGCCTGGATGGCCTTGGCCATGGCGGGGTAGGTGTAGGTGAAGGCCTCGCCTTCGCCCACACCGTAGGTGTGGGCGAAGTAGGCCTTGGTGAGCTTGCGCTCCAGGTCGAAGGGCGGGATGGGCGGGCCCACGACCACGCAGCCGATGAGGGCTTCGCCGGGCAGATCGATGCCTTCCGAGAGGGAGCCTCCCTGCACGGCCAGCACGACCAGCCCTCGCTCCGTCTCCAGGGCGGCGAGGATCTCCTGCAGGGCCTCGGCACTGGCTCTCCGGGGCTGAGCCAGGATGCGGAAGTCCGGGAGTTCCAGGAAGGGCTGGGTCTTCTCCAGGAATTCGAAGCTCGGGAAGAAGACCAGGTAGTTGCCGCGGCGCAGGGGCAGGACCCTGGAGAGGATCTCAGCGATGCGCGGGGTCTCCAGGTCCCGGCGGCGGAAGAGGGTCGAAATCTGGGGCACCACCAGCAGGCAGCGATGCTCGGCGGGGAAGGGGGACGGGATCTCCTCGCGGCTGGAGCTCGTCAGCCCGGAGAGCCTCTGGTAGTAGTCGAAGGGCTTCAGCGTGCCCGAGAAGAGCACGGCTCCAGCCAGGGGCTTGAAGCGCTCCGCGAGATGGGCGGAAGCGTCTACGCAGGTGATCTGGAGCCGCCCCGGGGGGATCCAGGTCATCAGGTGGGCCTCGGTGCGTTCCTTAAGCACGCCGCAGAACTCCGACCACTGGCGGAAGAGCTGGACCAGGGGGTGGCTCGGCGGGAGTTCCAGACCGTCCGCGGCGGCCTTGGCGAGCAGCTTGCGGAGCCGCTGTTCCTCGGCGTTGAAGAGGCTCGGATCCACGTCCAGGGCTCGGTGGGGACCGGCGTGAGCGCCGAGGAGTTTCAGGCAGCGGTCGAGCTGGCGGATGAAGCTGCCCTTCAGGCCCGTGCGCTTCCCCTTCCATGCCTTTCTTAGGGCACCGAGTTGCGCCAGCTCCAGCGCCGGCGAGAACCAGGCCGTGGCGCGCTGGGGCAGGTTGTGCGCCTCGTCGAGCAGCAGCAGGTTCCGGGCCTGGGCCTCCTCGTCCCCGAAGAACCGCACCAGCGTGGCCGAAGGCGAGAGCGCGTAGTTGTAGTCCCCGATGACGACATCGGCGTTCCTGGCCGCGTCCAGGGAGAGCTCGAAGGGGCAGAGGAGGTGTGCGTCCGCCAGGGCCTGGATGGCGGCGGAATCCGCGCAGCCTGCCTGGGCGAGCCGCTCCAGGGCTCGGGATTCCTTCAGGCGGTCGTAGTAGCCCCTGGCCCGAGGGCAGACCTCGGGATGGCAGTGGACTTCCTCCTGGGGGCAGATGCGCTCCTTGGCCCGCAGGGTGACGGAGCGGACGGGATGCCCTGCCTCGCACAGGCGGCGCAGGAAGGCCTCCGCCACGCTGTGCTGGCTGTTCCGGGGCGTGAGGTAGAAGACGCGCAGATCACCGTCCAGGGCCTTCTGGAGTGCCGGGAACAGCACGGCGGCGGTCTTGCCCAGGCCCGTGGGGGCCTGCACTAGGAGGCGAGAACATGCGCTTAGCGTTTCCTCTACGAGTTCCAGGAGGCGCTCCTGGCCGGGGCGAGGCGCCTCGAAGGGGAAACGGAGCCCCCGCCCGATCCCCTTCCGCTCCGCAGCGCGTTCCAGGGCCCTGAGGTGCTGGGCATGGAGGCCTTCGACCTGGGCCTCCACCCAGGCGGAAATGGAACCCAGGTCGAAGGGAACATCCACCAGTGTCTCTGATTCGTCCAGCAGGGAGATCACACGCAGGCGGCAGGCCGGGGGGCTCTCAAGGGTCTGGGCGAGGATCCAGGCGTACATCCGGGCCTGCTGGGCGAAGGGATGCACTGGGTTGGCCGCCAGGGCTCGCAGGAGCCCCTGGGGCTGGAAGGTGGTCTTGATCTCTTCCAGGATCGCCGTGGCGCCCGGGCTTGGCCCGGTCATCGCGTGGGGGTTGGGTCGCGACCGGAGGGAGCAGGCGGTCCCCCCTTCTTCTGGAATGAACAAATCGATCCGCCCGCGCACCAGGCACTCGAAGTCCGGGCGTTCGAAGGTCCAGAGCACCGTCCGCTCGCTCTGGAGACCGGGGTGTTCCTGGGTCAGGCGCTTCTGGACCTTGGCATGGAGGCGGGTGCCCAGGGCGGCGGCGTCTTCCTCCAGCTGGAAGGAGAGGGAGGCGTCCAGGTCGCCGCTGGGCTCCAGGGGCAGGACGAAGTCGCGGACGGAGCGGGTGATCACGGCTCCAGGCCTTCGAAGAGGCCCGGTTCGGTCCCAGCTTCTGCTGCCTGCACTCGGTATTCCTCCTCCTTCTGCAGGGCTCCCGCCCGTATGCCCAGGAGGCGCAGTCTGCGGTCCAGGGGCACGCGCTTCAGGCTGGCCCTGGCCGCATCCCGCAGGGAGGCGGCGTCTCCGACGGGCACCTGGAGGGAAAGGTCCCGGGTGAGGGTGGAGAAGTCCTCGAAGCGCAACTTGATGCCCACGCTGCGGGCCAGGTAGCCCTTCCGGGCGAGGTCCTGGGCCAGGCGTTCGCACATGGTCAGCAGGATGCGGGTGAGTTCCTCCCGGTCCCGCTGCGGGTGGAGGTCCCGCTCGAAGGTGCTTTCGCGACTGATGGACTTCGGTTCGCGCGAGATCGTGAGAGGGCGAGCGTCGCGGCCGTGGGCGGCGTCATGCAGCCAGGCGCCGTAGCTCCTGCCGAAATGCTCCACCAGAAATTCCGGATCGGCCTGGGCCAGTTCACCGATCGAATGGATCCGGAAGCTCGCCAGCTTGGCGGTGGCCTTGGGGCCGATGCCGTTGAGGGCCGAGCAGGGCAGGGGCCAGATCCGGGTCGGGATATCAAGCAGGCCCAGGATCGTCAGGCCATCGGGCTTCTGCAGTTCGGACGCGAGCTTGGCCAGCAGCTTGTTGGGAGTGACGCCGATGGAACAGGAGAGGCCCGTGGCCTGGCGCACGGCATCCTTGAGGCGCTGAGCCAGTTCCCGCGTCTCGCCGGGAACCTCGGTGAGGTCCAGGAAGATCTCGTCGATGCCCCGGTCCTCGATCAGCGGGGCGATCTCCGCCACCGCGGTCTTGAAGGTGCGCGAGACCCGGCTGTAGGTCTCATAGTCGCCGGGGAGCAGGATGGCGTCCGGAGCCAGGGCCGCGGCCTTCATGAGTCCCATGCCGGAGCGCACACCGAAGACCCGGGCCTCGTAGGTGGCCGTGGTGACCACGCCTCGCCCCGCATAGTCCCGGAGGCGCTGGAAACCTTTGGTCTCCTGGGCCTGCCCAGGCCGGCGCCTGCCGCCCACGACCACCGGCATTCCCCTCAATTCCGGATAGCGCAGCAGTTCCACGGACGCGAAGTAGGCGTCCATGTCCAGGTGGGCGATGCGGCGTTCGGGAATGGGAGGCATGGAGGAGAAGTCCCGCGACGGTGATGAACGAAATTATAGCGAATTGCGGTATCAGTGACCATGTGAAGGCGCGAAGGAACACGGATCCAGTCCTGCCTCTGCCCGACTCCTGGCGTGCCCGGATGCTGGCTTCGCAGGCAGGATGCCGGTAAAAACAAAGAACCCTCCAGATTTCTCTAGAGGGTTTTGGTGGAGCTGATCAGGATCGAACTGACGACCTCTGCAGTGCGAGTGCAGCGCTCTCCCAGCTGAGCTACAGCCCCAAGGGAAATTCCAGTCTAGCGGGGCGCGGTCTGGCGTCAACGGTGCATGCTGGCTGGGCGCCACACCCCTTGTTTTTCCCGGACCGGGACCCGATTCTGATTCCATGGACATGAACCGGGCTTTGACAGCGTTTTTTTCAATCCTGCTGGCAGGGGTGACGGGGTCCGCCGAGCCCCCATCGGGGCCGGTATCCGATGCCCCTCCGGCTGTTTCACTGACCGCCCTCGAGCCTTCCGGGGGCTTCGACTGGGCATGGGTCCTCCTGCTCCCGCCCCGGGAGCTGGGGAGCGGCGACTGGCGGGCCTGGGTCGGTTCGGACGCCGTACCTGGGAGGCAAGGCCGATCGCGGGGGCGGGGGATCCCGGGGGCCACGGTGGAAGTCGTGGAGCGGTTCCTCGATGAGCGGCAGGAACGGGTCCTCGAACTCAACACCACCTGGGCGCCGATCCTCGCCCGCTCCTTCCAGATGGGATGGCAGAGCCCGTACACCTCCCAGCTACTGGGGGAATTCATGACCATGACGGCGGCGAACCTGCGCCCTCCGACCGTTCCCCCGGTCTTCTACAACTGCCTCATCCCCTACTGGGTGCAGCAGGGGTGGGATTCCTCCCTGGGCTCCTCGGCGGGATCCCGGGTGGTCATCACGAATACGTCCTCGGACCGGCCGATGATCCTCTATCCGGGCCGGCGCTGAAACGAGGGTGCGATCAAGGCAGCACGTTGCGAAAGCAACGTGCGCAGAGCGCCCTTGATCGCCCGACTGGAAACGTGAGCGGATGGACGAGAAGCGCCTACATGAGCTCTTCCATGCAGGCCTGAAGCACCTCTGGACCCGGCTTGACGATGGCTTGGGGCAGATGGGCCAGGGGCTCGTCCACCATGTGGACATAGTCGTGCAGGGTGGGGCGATCGGGCTGGATGTAGAGGATCCCGGTGAGGAGTTCGCCCGCCTCCTGGGCCTCGTGGACGGCCCGCATGGCCCCGAAGCGATCCATGGGGTCGTAGTCCTCCCGCAGGGTGCGGAACGTCAGGCGGCTGCCATCGGGGAAGGCCACTTCCCGGGACTCTCCGGAGGGGATGTCGACCTGATCGAGCTCGTAGTAGGGGACGAAGCCCAGTTCCTGGAGGGGGATCTCCTTGTCCTTGGCCACCTTGTAGGACCGGGTGCTGCCTTCGTGGTTGTTGAAGGTGACGCAGGGGCTGATCACATCGATGAGGGCCGTGCCGCGATGGGCGAAGGCGGCCTTCAGGATGGTGTTCAGCTGCTTGGGATTGCCGCTGAAGCTGCGGGCCACGAAGCCGCAGCCCATTTCCAAGGCGAGGGTGCAGGGATCGATGGGGGGGAGCTCGTTCACATCGCCCTTCTTGAGCACGGAGCCGATGTCGGCCGTGGCGGAAAACTGGCCCTTGGTCAGGCCATAGACGCCGTTGTCCTCCAGGATGTAGACCACGGGGACGTTCCGGCGGATCATGTGCACGAACTGGCCCATGCCGATGGACATGGAATCCCCGTCACCGCTGGCGATGAGGTTCGTGAGTTCGCGGTTCGCCAGGGTGACGCCCGTGCAGACGGCGGCTGCCCGACCGTGCACGGAGTTGAAGCCCCATGCCTGGTTGAGGAAATAGGTCGGTGTCTTGCTCGAGCAGCCGATTCCCGAGAGCTTGGCCACCCGGTGGGGCTCGATGTTCATCTCGAAGGCCGACTGGATGATCTGGGCGGTGATGGCATCGTGGCCGCAGCCGGGACAGAGGGTGGATTTGGAACCCACGTAGTCCTGCTTGGTGAGGCCGAGCTGGTTGACGGGGGCGGTGGGGTTGGTCGGGGCGGTGGACATGGTCGGGCTCACTTCTCGAAAGCGTTGATCTGGTCGACGAGGGTCTGGGCGTTGATGGCCGTGCTGTCGTAGTGCAGGACCTTCCGGAGCTTCGTCGAAAACCCTGGGAAGAATTCCCGGAGGAGATTGGCCATCTGGCCGTCGCGGTTCTGGTCCACGACGTAGACGACGTCCATCCGCTCCAGGAAGGCTTCGACCTCCTGGCTGAAGGGCAGGGCGCAGACCCTCAGGTAGTCCACCTGCTTGCCATGGACCGCCTCGAGAATGTCCAGGGCCTCCACCACGGCGGAGTCACTGGAACCGTAGGCGAGGACTCCCCGCTTGGAGCCGACACTGCGGAGGAGGGGGGGAGGCACGAAGGTGCGCGCGGTGTCGAACTTCCGGCGCAGGCGATCGAGGTTGGACTTCCAGTCCCCGGGCTTTTCGGAATAGAGGGCGTGGACGCTGTGGCCGGTGCCCCGGGTGAAGTAGGCGCCCTTGCCCCCGGGGGTCCCCGGCAGCGTGCGCCAGCAGATGCCGTCGCCGTCCACATCCTTGTAGCGGCCCCAGTCCTGGACCTCCTTGAGTTCGGTTTCGCCCAGCACCTTCCCTCGATCGAAGGTTCCCTCCGGGTAGGCGAAAGGCTTCGTCGCCCAGTTCTGCATGCCCAGATCGAGATCGGTGACGACGAAGACAGGGGTCTGGAAACGCTCCGCGAGATCGAAGGCCTCGTAGGTGAAGCGGAAGCACTCCTCCATGTTTCCCGGGTAGAGACAGATGTGATACGTATCCCCGTGGCTGCACTTGGCGCACATCTCGATGTCGCCCTGGCTGGTGCGGGTGGGCAGGCCCGTGGAAGGGCCCATGCGTGTGACATCGACGAAAACGCTGGGGCATTCGGCGAAGTAGGCCAGCCCGATGAACTCCGACATCAGCGAGATGCCCGGGCCTGACGTGGTGGTCATGGCTCGGGCTCCCGCCCATCCGGCGCCGATGACTACACCCGCACTGGCGAGTTCATCCTCCATCTGCACGATGGCGACATTCGTCTTGCCCGTGGCGGGATCCGTCCGGTATTCCTTGGCGTATTCCGCGAGGGTCTCCACCAGGCTGGAGCTGGGCGTGATCGGGTACCAGCCCACCACCGTCACACCCGCAAACATGGCTCCCAGCGCGCAGGCGGAGTTGCCGTCGATGATGAGCTGGCCCTCGGTCTTGTCATCCCGGACGATCGCCAGAAGGGTCTGGGGAGGGAGACTCTGGGCGGCCCAGTCGTATCCTGCCTGGGCCGCGCCGCTGTTGAGTTCCACGGCCCTCTGCTTGCCCTTGAGCTGGCGGGCGATGGCCTTGCGGACCTCCTCCATGTCCAGGCCGATCATCTGTGCGGCGACGCCCACGTAGATCATGTTCTTGACCAGCTTGTGGAGCTTGGGCTCCGGGCAGGAGGCGGCGACGAGCTGCTGGAAGGGCACGGGGAAGAAGAGGAGATCGGTGCGGAGCGCATCCAGCTTCAGGGGCTCGTCGTAGAGGCAGAGCGCTCCGGGTTCCAGCTTGGCCACGTCCTCCCGGGCGGTTTCGGCGTTCATGCAGATCATCAGGTCCACATTCTGCTTGCGGGCGGCGTAGCCCTTGGGGTTGGCTCGGATCTGGAACCAGGTGGGCAGCCCGGCGATGTTGGACGGGAAGAGATTCTTCCCGCTCACCGGCACGCCCATCTGGAAGATGGCGCGCATCAGCACATTGTTGGCCGTCTGGCTGCCGGAGCCGTTGATGGTGGCGACTTCAATGGAAAAATCATTGATCAGGGCATTCGTGTGCTGGGGCGCCACGGGGACCTCGGGGGTGGAAGGCATGATTCTCCTCTGCGAAGGGCAACCAGGGCTGGAATGGCCAAGGGCGTGAAGCCAGCGCCCTGGGAATAAACTATACCAATTCGGTAAAGATTTGTGGAATGGAGGGGGGATTGGGGAATGGCCGGCAAAAAAAAGCGAAAAAAAAGGATTGACCGGGTCCGGGGCGCTGCCTAACTTTAGATGCATGAAATCCTCGAATCTCACCAAACGCCAACTCGCCGTTCTGCAGTTCATCCGCACCTTCCTCCAGGGCGAGGAGCGCAGCCCCACCCTCAAGGAGATCGCGGACGGCGTGGGCTCCAGTGCCGTGAGTACCATCCACAAGCATGTCCAGCACCTCATGGAAAAGGGGTTCCTGGATCGCAGCCACGGGGCCGGCAACAACATCGTCGTCACCGAGGAGGAGAGTGATTCGCCGCATGTCGACCGACCCCAGGGAACGGGGCGCATGCTGCCTTTCTGTGGGGATGTGGCCGCAGGCGCGCCCCTCATCCCGGAGACACGGGCCATCCCCATCGAAGTGCCCAATGCCATCCACCGGGACCGGGGCGAACTCTTCGTGCTGCGGGTCCGGGGCGATTCCATGGTCGAGGATTCCATCCTGGACGGCGATCTGGTGGTACTCCAGCGCCGGGGGGACTACCGCAACGGGGACCGGGTCGTGGTGCTCATCGATGGCGAGGATGTCACGCTGAAGGAATTCCGTCGGGATCCCGAAGGAGTCTGGTTGATTCCCCATAACCCCAATCTCGGCCCCAAGTGCTATTCCCCCGATCGGATCCAGGTGCAGGGCCTGCTTGTGGGCGTGATGCGGAGCTGTTAGGTCCTCCCGTTCCTTCTGGTGGGTGCCTGTCGGGGACGGCCTCGGGCCTGTCCCTGAGCGGTGGGGAGGCCTCTGGACCGAGAACTGTAACGCCATGGGCCCCGCCACATCCCATAGTCGGGACCGGGTGATGCCGTGTCCTCAGAAATGGGAGGAAAGAGTGTCCATCCGGCAGAGATTAGTCGCAGGGCTTCTCACCGTGGCGGGCTTGGCCCAGGCCGGGGAACTCGCCGAAGGGGCCAAGGCTCCCGCCTTCGAAGCCCTGGACCAGCAGGGGAAGACGGTGCGCCTCTCGGATTTCGCAGGCAAGGCCAATGTCGTGCTCTATTTCTATCCCAAGGACGACACTCCGGGCTGCACGGCCCAGGCCTGCTCACTGCGGGACGGCTTCGGGGCCATCCAGGCCGTGGGGGCCGTCATCCTGGGTGTCAGCGCCGATGATGCCAAGAGCCATCAGGCCTTTTCCCAGAAGTTCTCGCTGCCCTTCCCTCTCCTGGCGGACCCCGCCCGCACCATCATCGAGGCTTATGGCGTGAAGATGCCAGTCGTCGGCTTTGCCAAGCGGGTCACCTTCATCATCGACAAGCAGGGCGTCATCCGGCGCATCCTCCGGAATGTGGATACGAAACATCACGACCAGCAGGTGCTGGAGATCCTCAAGACCCTTGGCTGAACTTGGGAAATATCGAAGATCCTCGCTGGAGCCTCCAGGCGCTTCGGGATACACTCCTGTGACAACTGGGGAATCCAAGGATGGTTTTTTTCAACCACGCCACACGCCAAATGACGGCGAAGATCGTCTACTACGGTCCCGGTCTCTGCGGGAAGACGACCAATCTCAACACGATCTACGGCAAGACTTCCCAGAAGACCCGGGGCGAGATGGTCTCGCTCAACACCGAGACGGACCGCACCCTCTTCTTCGATCTGCTCCCCATGGACATCGGTGTGGTGGGGGGATTCAAGACCAAGCTGCAGCTCTACACGGTGCCCGGCCAAGTCTTCTACAACTCGACGCGAAAGCTCGTCCTCAAGGGGGTGGACGGGATCGTCTTCGTGGCCGATAGCCAGACGCCCATGCTGGATGCGAACAAGGAGAGCCTGCAGAACCTCGATGACAACCTGCGCGAGCTGGGGTTGGACATCCGGCAGATCCCCATGGTCTTCCAGTGGAACAAGCGGGACCTGAAAAACGTCGTGCCCATCGACCAGATGGAGGCCGAGCTCAATCCCCGCAGGCAGCCGGGCTTTCAGAGCGTCGCCTCCGATGGCACAGGCGTCTTCGAAACCCTGAGGGGGATCACGAAGCTCGCCCTGGGTCACATCATGGCCCACCACTTCCCTGAGACGGGGCCCGGGGAAGCAGCCCCAGCTGCGCCTCCCGCCCGCCC
>JAYSNJ010000002.1:0-22212 GCA_043723905.1 Holophagaceae bacterium | reverse complement strand
GGGATGGGCCGCATGTAGGGGCCCATGAGCCCGCGCACGAAGGCCATGGGCAGGATGGCGGCGATGACGGCGAAGGTGGCCAGGATCGTGGGGTTGCCCACCTCATCCACCGCCTCGATGACCACCTGGGCGAAGGCCTTGCGGGGCCCCGGCAGGTGCATGTGCCGGTGGATGTTTTCCACCACCACGATGGCGTCATCCACCAGGATGCCGATGGAAAATATCAGCGCGAAGAGCGTCACGCGGTTGAGAGTGTAGCCGAAGAGATAGGTGATGAGCAGGGTCAGGGCCAGGGTGACGGGCACCGCCACGCCCACGACCACGGCCGATCTCCAGCCCATGGCCAGCAGGATGAGGGCGATGACGCTGAGGGTCGCGATCATCAAGTGCTCGATGAGTTCGTTGCTCTTGTCGCCCGCCGTCTCGCCATAGTTGCGTGTGGCGGTGACCTTGAGATCCTTGGGGATCAGGTTGCCGCGCAGGGCTTCGACCTTCTTGAGCACCGAGTCGGCCAGGGCGGTGGCGTTGCTGCCCGTGCGCTTGGAGAGGGTCACGGTGACGGCTGGGTCGAATCCCTGGTCCTTGCTCCCGTAGAGCACGAGGGGAGGCTCGGGTTCGGGGCCGTCCGACACCCGGGCAACATCCCCCAGATAGACGGGTCGGCCGTTCTTCACGGAGACCACCAGACGCTTCAGCTCAGAGGCTTCCAACACGAAACCCGAAGCCTCCAGCACCGTTCGCCGGTTGCGGTCCACCAGGGCACCTGCGGGCAACTGGCTCTCGGCACTCTGGAGGGCGGGCTGGAGTTCGCCCAGGCTCATGCCCAGGGCGCGCAGCCTTTCCGGATCGGGTTCGATGCGCACCATGCGCTTGGCGCCACCGATGACCTTCACCTGGGCGGTGCTGGGCACGGTGCCCAGTTCCCGGGCCAGGGCTTCGCCCAGGGCGCGGAGCTGGCCCGGCGTCTGACCGGCACCATGGAGCGTCAAGCCCAGAAAGGGCACGTCGTCGATGGTGAGCAGGCGCACGATGGGCTTCAGGGCGCTGCTGGGCAGCAGTTCAGGATTGGCCATCAGCTCCTGGTGGATCTTCACCAGACTGGGCTCCTGGGGTTCGTTCACCTTGAAGCGCACGGTGACCATGGCCACGTTGGGCAGACTGGTGCTGTAGAGGTATTCCACGCCCGAGATGCCCCAGAGGCGCTTCTCCAGGGGCGTCGTCACCTGGCTTTCGATTTCCCTGGGGCTGGCGCCCGGCATGGGCACGTAGATATCCACCATGGGCACGATGATCTGGGGCTCTTCTTCCCTGGGCGTGAGCACCACCGCCAGAAGGCCCAGCATCAGGGAGGCCACCACGATGAGGGGCGTCAGCTTGCTGTGGAGGAAGGTCTTGGCGAGTCGCCCCGCGATGCCCAGATGACCGCTTCCACTCATTTCGCCACCTCGATGGGCTGGCCATCCTGGAGATCGCCGGGCGTGTCAATCACCTGCTCGCCCTTGGCCAGGCCGGCTCGAACCGGAATGCGGTCCCCCTGAGCTTCGCCCACGGAGAGCCAGCGCAGTTCGGCCTTGCCCTCCTTAGCGAGAAAGACACCGTTCAGTTCACCGCGCTGCACCAGGGCGCTCCTGGAAACGAAGCGTTCCTCGGCGGCGGTCTTCGACGCGCCATTGGCCGTTCGCAACCTGCCGAAGGCCCCAGAGCGAAGGCCTTCGGAGCCCTTGGTGATGCGAGCCCGGAGGCTGCCGCGATGGGAAGTGGGATCGCCGCCGGTGGAGAGGCCCGTGATCTGGGCGGTGCCGGTCCTGCCTTCCACGTCGAAAGGCAGACTCTGGCCGATCCTGAGGCCCTTGGCTTCCGTCTCGGAAACGCTGCCCGTGAACTCCATGGCCCCCTGCCCTTCCACTTCCACCAGGGGCATGCCCGGCCCCACGAAGTCGCCCTCGTTGACGCGGCGGGCCTGGACCACGCCCGAGAAGGGCGAGCGGATCTGGGTGTAGCCGATGTTGGCCTTCACGCCCGCCAGGGCCGCATTGGCCTGAGCCAGCTGCACCGTGGCCATGTCCATCTCCGCCTGGATGGCGGCGTTCTGCTTGGCCAGATTCTCGATGCGATGGACCTGGGTGGTGGCCGCAGCGACTGCGGCTTCGGCCGCCTTCAGGCCGCCCTGGAGATCATCGTCGCTGAGGCTCACCAGCAGGACTCCCGCCCCCACATGCTGGCCTTCCGTCACATGGACCTTCCGAACCGAGGCGGCCAGGCGCGTGGCCAGAGTCGCTCGCTGGGTGGCGTTGAGGGTTACCGCCACCCAGCCGGCCGGATTGGCATCGGTCTCGGGGGCGAGGCGCACCTTGGCGATGGGCCGTTGAACCGACTTGGGTTCTTCGTGCTTGCTGCAGGCCACGCCCGCCAGAATGAGAGCCAGGGAGGACAGGAAAAGAATGCGCTTCATGGCTTACTCCTTCACGTTTTCGATGGGGTGACCCAGGGCGAGGGCGAGCTGGGCGCGGCCCAGGCGGCGCTCGAGCTGGCTGGCCAGCAGCAAGGTGCGGGCGCCGGTGAGGGCACTTTCTGCATCCAGCACTTCCACAAGGGGCAGCAGGCCTTCCCGGTGGCGGGCGGAACGGATGGCCCGCACGGATTCGGAAGCCTCCACGGCGGTCTTGGCGAAGGCGATCTTGGCTTGTGCCGTTTCAACGGCTTGGCGGGCCTCCTCCACCTCGCGGCTGGCCACGGATTCCTGCCACTTCACGTTGAAGGCCGCGGCGCGGGCCTGGGCCCGGGCGGCGCTCAAGCGCTGGGTGTCGGAAAAGGAGAAGGTCCACTTCGCCCCCAGGCTGGCGGTAGTCCAGTTGCCGCCCGTGTTCCAGGACTGGCGCATGGTGCCGGCCACGAGCTGCAGACCCACTTCCGGCTTCAGGCTGCCCTGAGCTGCCCGAACGCCTTCCTGGGCCGCCTGGGACTGCTGGCGCGCAGCCTGGAGATCCCCCCGCTGGCCCGGAGTGGAAGCGTCGCCTTCGGCGCTCTCCACCGGTGTGCTCAGGGTCGAGGCACTGGTATCCATTCCTAGCAGAAGGCTCAGGGCCGAACGGGCCGAGGCCAATCGGGCCTTCGCCTCCACCACACCTGCCTCGGATTGGGCCCGGTAGGCTCTTGTGCGCTCCCCTTCGGATTTCAGCAGCAGGCCCTGTTCGACCCGGGCCTGCACGAAGCGCTCGGTCTCCGTGGCCTGCTTGAGCGTGTCGTCGGCATAACGGACAGCCTGTTCGGCCACCTGGGCACCGAAGTAGGCATGGGTGATGGCGAAGGCCACCTGCTGCTTGCGATGTTCCTGGGAAGCCCCTTCGGCGTTGGCCATGGCCGCACCGGCCCGCCGCGCGGCGTCCAGGCGACCGCCCGCATAGAGCGGCTGGCTGAGAGTCAGGGTCGCGCCCGCACCCTGAATCGCATCGGGATGATCCAGAGCAGGGGGCATGAAATCCATCTGGGAAATGCGGGCCTGATCCAGCTTCGTCCCGAAGGCCATCATGGGCTCGTCCGTGCGCATGAACCCCACGCCCAGGGTGGCTGTGGGCAGGCGCAGCGAACCCATGGAATCGGCTTCGGCCCGAGCCTTGGCCACCATGGCCTCTCCCGCCTGCAGTCCCGCCTGCTGGGACCAGGCGGTCCGGATGGCGTCCTGGATGCCCAGAGGGGCCTGGGCCTGCAGGGCCAGTGTGGCCAGGGGCAGCAGACATCTAAAGTAATCAACCATACAGGAATACTCCTCATTAAAAAAAGATTCAGGCCAGCGAACGGTAGGCTTCCTTGATCCGGGACGTCACATGATCGCAGACGAGATCGCAGATGTTCCGGGCAATGGGGGCGACGGGCATGAAATAGACGAGATTCCCCCGCTGTTCTCGGGCCACGATGCCAGCCCGAACTAGCAGGGCCAAGTGCTTGCTGGCATTGGCCTGGGAAAGTCCTGTGCGATCGACCAGGGTGCCCTGAGACAGGGGCTCCTGGGCATCCAGGAGGGCCCGCAGGATCTTCAGGCGGGAGACATCGCCCAGAGAGCCGAAGATCTGGCTGACTTCGCTGATGATCTGGTCGCTGATGGGGGTGGTCGTCATTTTCTCGCCTTTCAACCATAAAGTTATATCGTTGAAACGCCATGTCAAGTTTTTTCTCTCGCCCCCTGCTTCTTCCCCGTTGGCTCCTTGCAGCGCCCGGCCCTCGCCTTGAGACTGAGCCTGGAGGATCTCTTGACCCGTCGTCCCTGTTGCAAGCGAGTGGAGGGAATGCCCGGCGTGAACTATTTCAAGCCGCGCTCCGTGCCTCTGTCGGCCCTGGAGGAGGTTCTCCTCTCGGTGGAGGAACTGGAGGCCCTCCGACTCGCCCACAGGGAATCCCTCTACCAGCAGGATGCCGCGGCGCGGATGGGCGTCTCGCGAGCCACCTTCGGCCGCGTGCTGGACGCGGCCCATCGCAAGGTCACCAAGGCCCTGGTGGAAGGCTGCGCCCTGCGCATCGAGGGCGGTGCCTTCTGCCTGGAAGGCCCGGAACGCTGCGAGCACTGCTCAGCCAAGACCGCGGTGGCTGAAGGCGAAGCCTCCCCCTGCGATCACTGCCCGGTGAAGGACAAGGGCCGCTGAATGTGCTCCTGACAGCGATACCGGTCCCAGGATCCGCTGATGGGATACCCGACGCACAACTTGCGCATGCATATACAAAAGTGGGGAATACCCAAAAAGTAAAACCTGCCACGCAGCATCATGGGTTTGCCATACTGATCCCGGATAACGTAATTGACGAACAGGGGAAGCAGATGATCCACGTGACGGAGCTCTGATAGATGGCGATTCTCGAAGGTATTCAGATCCAGAATTTCCGCGCACTACAAGATGTGACGCTGGGGAAGACCCTTTACGAGCGAGAGCAGGACGCACTTCCAAGGCTTGTCACGGTCATTGGTGCGAATGGATCAGGCAAGTCGAGTGTGCTTGATGCTCTGGGATTCCTTGGCGATTGCCTCGCGGAAGGAGTCGAGGCGGCCTGCGATAAACCTCATCGTGGTGGCTTTGAAAGGCTGCGAACGAAGGATTCTCATGATGCGATCAAATTTGAAATTAGGTACAAGGAAACACCTAGTGCCAGACCCTTCAGCTACTCACTGCATATCGATTGCAATGCGCAGGGACGGGCCCAAGTTGTGTATGAGAGACTCCGGCAGCGCAGGAAAGGTCAGAAATATGGGCAGCCGTACTCCTTCCTAGAGCTAACAAATGGCCAGGGTTATGCTTGGTCCGGAATCGAAGGTTTTGAGCCTGGGAGCGGCACTGGGCTTGACGATCCTGTCATGCAAGAGATGACCGAACGCGTGCCAGTCAAAATGAAGGATCGACAGGTTCTGGGTATTGCCACACTGGGGACGCTCGCAAATCATGAACGCATCGTCGCCTTCCGAGATTTCTTGACTGGGTGGTATCTCTCTTATTTTGTCCCGGAGCTGGCGCGTAGCCCCAGCCAAGCCGGTGCCGATCCTCACCTGGATCGCAGAGGTGAAAATCTGTCGAGGTACCTTCAGTACGTTGAGCGCGAGAACCCCGATGGGTTCAAGAAAATGTTGTCGCGAATCGAAGCCAAGATCCCCGGGATTTTGAGAATTGAACCAAGACCCGAGCGAGACCGCCGACTCGTATTAGAATTTTATGCGGAAGGATTTTCCTCACCGTTCTACCAGCAGGATATGTCCGACGGCACCCTGAAGATGCTGGCCTATCTGTTGCTGATGGAGGACCCCAAGCCAGCACCGCTGATCGGTATCGAGGAACCCGAAAACGGACTACACCACCAGTTGCTTGCTACGCTCGCTCAGGAATTCAAGGAATACGCATCAAAGGCACAAGGGCCTCAAGTCCTGATCACGACCCATGCTCCAAACTTCGTGGATGCTCTCACTCCAGACGAAGTCTGGATTCTCGATAAGGGTCCAGATGGATACAGCCGTTTGACTAGGGCAGCCGATATCCACGGCGTCACTGAAATGTTCAGCGAAGGAATCCCGATGGGGAGCCTCTGGTACAGCGACCATTTCGGAATTGGCAACCCATGACATGGTTCGAGATCCTAGTAGAGGGTGCATCGGATGTGCCCGCAGTGAAGGAAGTCTTGACGAGGCGCTTTGGTCTTGAATCTGGTAAGCACTTCCGGATTCATCGCCACAAAGGGCGCGGGAAATTGCCTGTGGATCTCCTGAGTCCGCCAGACCCCAAGCATCAAGGACTACTGGATCAGCTGCCTGCGAAACTGAAGGGTTTTTCCTACCTCCCCGATTCGGCCTGTGTGCTGGTGCTCGTCGATGTGGACCAGGATCCGTGCCGGGATTTGCTCTCGCAGTTGAACGCGATGCTTAAAAGACTTCCGCAGCGACCTCAACGTGTGCTTTTCAGACTTGCGATCGAAGAGACAGAAAGTTGGTTCATTGCCGACGAGGCAGCAATCCTACAAGCCTATCCAAAGGCGCGGCTACACCTGTTATCCCGCATCAAACCGGACGACATCATAGGCTCCTGGGAGAAGCTAGCCGAGGCGCTGAGTAAGAAGGATTCTGGCAGGACTAGCGTTGAAAAATCGGAATGGGCAGAACGCATTTCGCCATATCTGAATCTCGATGAACCTCATTCGCCCAGTCTGAAAAAATTCATTGACGGCATCGCGAAAGAACTCGCCCTGGATGACCAATTCACAGCTTTGCCAACCTGAACGTGGATCGAGGCGGATTCCTTCAACCTTAACCGACACGGCACCGAGCACGAGACAGACGCCCTCAACTCCTCGATGCCCCCCTATTCCCCATCCTCACGCCGCACGGCCCCTTCGCAGGCCAGCGGTACGACGTGGGTTCCCTTCCACATGCCATAGCGCTTGTAGCCCCCGGAGAGGTTCCGCACCCTGAAGCCGTGCTGGGCGAGCATGCGGGCGGCGACATAGCCCCGGAGCCCCACCTGGCAGAAGACCAGCAATTCCTTGTCCCGGGGCAGATCCTCCAGGCGCTCCCGCAATTCGTCCACGGGGGCGTAGGTGGCGCCGGGGATGGTCCCCTGGGCGTGCTCCTGGAAGGTCCGCACATCCAGCAGCATGTGGCTATCCGCCAGGACAGCGAGTTCTTCGGGCTCCCAGAGCTCCAAATCGCCGCGGAGCACGTTGGAGGCGACGAAACCCGCCATGTTGATCGCGTCCTTGGCACTGCCGAAGGGCGGGGCGTAGCAGAGTTCCAGGTCCTCCAGGTCCAGCACGGTGAGGCCCGCGCGCAGGGCCACGGCGAGCACGTCGATGCGCTTGTCCACCCCCGCCACACCCACGGCCTGTGCCCCCAGGATGCGGCCTGTTTCCGGCTCGAAGAGCAGCTTCAGGGAGATGGGATGGGCGCCGGGATAGTAGGTGGCATGGTCCGCCGGATGCACGTAGATGCGCCGGTAGGCCAGGCCCTTGCGCTTCAGGGTGGCCTCGGAGAGGCCCGTCATGGCGAAGCTCAGCTCGAAGACCTTGCAGATGGACGTGCCCTGTGTGGCCTTGTACCTGCTGTCGCGGCCCAGGATGACTTCGGCGGCGATGCGGCCCTGGCGATTGGCGGGCCCCGCCAAGGGAACCAGCCCGGCATCCCCGCTCACGAAATCGCGGATCTCCACGGCGTCCCCCACGGCGAAGATCCTGGCATCGCTGGTGCGCATCTGGTCGTCCACCAGGATGCCGCCGGTGGATCCCAGGGCCAGACCCGCTGCCTGGGCCAGGCGCGTCTCCGGGCGCACGCCCACGCTCAGGATGGCCAGATCACATGGAATGCGATCACCGTCATCCAGGACGGCCACCAACAGCCCGGCCTCCTGCTCGAAGGCGGCCACGAACCTTCCCAGGCGCAGATCCACACCCTGGCGCGTCAGTTCCTCCTGGAGCGGAAAGGTCATCTCCGCGTCTGCCACGCCCAGCACGTGGGGCAGCTTCTCCACCAGCGTCACCGCCAGACCCCGGTGGCGGAACTGCTCCGCCAGTTCCAGGCCGATGAAGCCCCCGCCAATGACTAATGCTGTCAAGGGGCGACCGCCTGCGAGCGAAGCTCGCGAAGTCCCCCCTGGAACCCCCACGTGGCGTTCAGGCAAAGCCTCAACACCACGTCCAAGGCCGTCGCGAGGCCCCCCCTTGGACAGGACCGCCAGGATGGCGTCCATGTCCTCCATGCTCCGCAGCGTGAAGATGCGCGCGTCCTCGACCCCGGGAATCCCGGGCCGGATGGCGGCGGCCCCCGGGCTCAACACCAGGGCGTCGTAGGGCTCCCGGGTTTCCTTGCCGGTCTTCAGGTTCCGGGCCACCACCACCTGGGCCCGGGTATCGATGGACAGGACCTCGGTGTTGACCCGCACCTCGATATCGAAACGGGCGTTGAGGCTCTCGGGCGTCTGGACCAGCAGGCGGGCCCGTTCCTCGATCACGCCGCCCAGGTGGTAGGGCAGACCGCAGTTGGCGAAGGAAACGTAGGGGCCCCGCTCGAAGAGGACGATGCTGGCCCCTTCCGAGAGCCTCCGGGCCCGGGCCGCCGCACTGGCGCCACCTGCCACGCCACCAACGATGAGGATGCGGGGGGACGGAGTCATGGGGAACCTTTCAGAAATGGGGAGCCTGGAGTCGAAACCGCAAGAAAGGAGCATATGCTCAATATTCTATGACCTCTGGATTCCTCGCCCGACGACCGTCGATCCGCCGCGGGACAGCCAGTGGCAAGAAGAGGTTCCCATGAAGATCGCGTTCCCCACCATGGACGGACAGTCCATTTCGGCCCATTTCGGGCGCAGCAAGGGTTTTCTCGTCCTGGAGACCGAGGGCGGCCTCATCCAGCACCGGGAGGTCCGGGGAAACGGCCAGCAGTCCGGACAGGACCACGGCGAACCCGGAGGCTGTCAGGGCCATGCCCCTGGCGAGGGCCACGGGCACGACCACGGGGCCTTCGCCCGGCTGCTTCAGGACTGCCAGGTCGTGGTCGTGCGCGGCATGGGCGCCGGCGCAGTCCAGGCCATCCGGGGGGCCGGGATCCGGATCTGCCGCGTGGCTGAGGGCTGCACGCCCGAGGAGGCCGTGACCCGGCTCGCTTCGATGGGCCTCCCCGAACTGCAGGGAGGCACCTGCGGCTGCGGTGGCCACAGCCACTGACCCTGGCCGGGCAGGCTTGCCTCCCTGCCGTTCCTGGGCTGCAGGTGGCAGAAACAGGGGTTGATTCTTTTTTCTAGAAATTTAGAATTATCTCCATGGCAACCCCAGACCCTCGGCTCGAACTCCAGGTCCTGCGCTTCAAGGCCCTCGGCCACCCTGCCCGCCTCGCCATCGTCCGCCTCGTAGTCCGAGGCCCCGTGGAAGGCACACCCGCAGGCGAGATCCAGGCCCAGCTGGAGATCCCGGGCTCGACCCTGAGCCATCACCTGTCGGAGCTCACCCGCGCCGGGTTGGTCAGGCCCGCCCGCCAGGGCACCACCATCCGCTACGCGGCCGGCTTCGAACTGCTCCGGGAACTCACGAACTACCTGTGGGAAGACTGCTGCGGCTCCGGCTGCCGGGATCCCCACTGCCCCTGAAGGGGCCATCCTGGGCTTCATCACCACCCTGACCAGCTCCATCCGCCTGAATTCGAGGGATCCCATGATTGATCCGAAGCGCCTCTCCTTTCTCGATCGTTTCCTCACACTGTGGATCTTCCTGGCCATGGGTTTGGGCGTGCTCCTGGGCTTCGCTGCCCCGGGTTTCAACCGGGCCATCAACGCCTGGAACGTGGGCACGACCTCGCTGCCCCTAGCCGTGGGCCTGATCCTGATGATGTACCCCCCCCTGGCCAAGGTGAAATACGAGGAACTGCACCTGGTCTTCCAGAACAAGAAAGTGCTTGGCCTGTCCCTGGTGCAGAACTGGATCATCGGCCCCCTGCTCATGTTCGGCCTCGCCGTGCTCTTCCTGCGGGATCGGCCCGAATACATGGTGGGACTGATCATGATCGGCCTCGCCCGCTGCATCGCCATGGTCATCGTGTGGAACGATCTGGCCAAGGGCGATACGGAATACTGCGCCGGGCTGGTGGCCTTCAACTCCATCTTCCAGGTGCTCTTCTTCAGCGTCTATGCCTGGTTCTTCATCAAGCTCCTGCCGCCCCTGCTGGGCCTGAACCTGGGCCCCGTGGACCTGTCGAGGATCACCATGGGCAGCATCGCCCAGAGTGTCTTCATCTACCTGGGCATCCCCTTTCTAGCCGGATTCCTGACCCGCTTCATCCTCGGCAGGCTCAAGGGACTGGACTGGTACCACCGGGTCTTCGTACCGAAGATCTCCCCCATCACGCTTGTGGCACTGCTCTTCACCATCGTGGTGATGTTCAGCCTCAAGGGCGGCAGCATCGTGAAACTGCCCCTGGATGTACTGCGGATCGCCCTGCCGCTGCTGATCTACTTCGTCGTGATGTTCCTGGTGAGCTTCTGGATGTCGAAAAAGGTCGGCGCCACCTACGCCCAGAGCGCTACGCTCAGCTTCACCGCCGCCTCCAACAACTTCGAACTGGCCATCGCCGTGGCCGTGGCCACCTTCACCATCGCCCATGGGGCGGCCTTCGCCGCCGTCATCGGACCGCTGGTGGAGGTGCCCGTGCTCATTGGACTGGTGAGCGTGGCCCTCTGGCTCAGGCGGCGCTGGTATCCAGAGAGCCCGGAATCCGTGGAGGATGCCGGCTGCTGCAAGTAGGGTTCGGGATCCGGGGAGGTCACCATGGTCGAAAACCACGCGCCTGGGATGAACATCCAGGGACTCTGCTTCCTGGCACCTCTCGAGGCCCTGGAGGCCCTCCAGCAGGGTGCCCTGCTGGTGGATCTCCGCAGCGATGATCTGGTGGGGATGAAGGCCTTTTCAGTTCCCGAATACGTCCATCTTCCCCACACGATCCTGGCCGAACACGCGGCGGAACTTCCCCGGGACCGACTGCTGGTCCTCGCTGATTCCTCGGGGGTCTACACCAAGGGAGCCGCGGCAACCCTCAAGGGCCTCGGCTTCGAACGCATCGCCTGCCTGAACGGCGGCATGCTCGCCTGGGACCAGGCCGGCCTGCCCCTGGTCACGGACGCGGAGGCACTGCTCCACGGGGAGTGCGCCTGCGTCATGCGATCCCGCAAGGTGAACCGGTGAAGCCCATGACTGCACCTCCATCGATCCTCTTTCTCTGTGTCGCCAACAGTGCCCGGTCCCAGATGGCCGAGGGACTGGCCCGGCAGATGTTCCCTGGACTGCCGGTCCAGAGCGCGGGCAGCCGTCCCAGTGCCGTGAATCCCTGGGCAGTCGAGGTCCTGGCTGAACTGGGCATCGACGCGAGCACCCAGGCCTCCAAGAGCGTCCAGGACATCGCTCCCGCATCCGTGGATCTCGTCATCACGCTCTGCGCCGAGGAGGTCTGCCCGGTCTTCTTGGGCCCTGCCGAGCGGCTCCACTGGCCCATTCCCGACCCCGCTAGCGTGGATCCCAGCCTGACCCCCGATCAGCTGCGGGAACGCTTCCGGGCAGGGCGGGACGAGCTCCGGCGCCGGCTTCTGGCCTTCGGAAGGGAACGGGGTCTAGTCGTGGGGAAGGAATGATTTCACTATTTTCGAAATTACCCCTTGCGCGTTAATTCGAAAATACTAGAATTAGCCCAGGAGGGACCGATGTCGGACACCCGCAAGCCGGATTCCCTGGAAGGGAACGCCGAACGCTTCAAGGCCCTGGGCCATCCGATCCGGCTCTCCATCTTGCGCCTGGTGGTCCAGGGGCCGGAGATCGGGACCCCGGCAGGGGAGATCCAGGACCAGGTGGGCATCCCCGCTTCCACCCTCAGCCACCACCTGGCCTGCCTGCTGGAAACGGAACTGGTCCAGGTGGCGCGGGAGGGCACCTTCCTCCGCTACCGAGCGGATTTCCGAACCCTTCGCGCCTTGACGGAATACCTGTGGAAGGGCTGCTGCTCTGGTGGCCCCAAGGCTGCACCCCTGGACCGGCCTGCAACCTGCTGCGGCGTGAAGGTTCGCAAGAGCCCCCGAATCTGATCCCATCCCACATCAGCCTCTTTAAAGGAGAGCTCATGCTCCTCAGGCAACGTCTGCCCGAAGACCTCCCCCGGGTGATCCGCCTCCTCAAATCCGCCCATCTGCCCCCGGAGGGCCTGGACCGCACCGAGGGCTGGGTCATCGACGCGGAGGGAGTCCTGGTCGGCCATGTGGCCGTCGAACTCACCCCGGACGCCGCGGTGATCCGCTCCCTGGTGGTGGATCCGTCTCAACGGGGGAAGGGGCTGGGAGAGCGCCTGCTGGCTGCAGCCGAGGACTCCGCGGGACTCCGCACACTCGTCCTCAAGACCGACGCCGTCGGATCCTGGATGGCGCGGCGAGGCTACCAGCCCGCCACCCTGGACCAGACTCCCAAAAGTGTCCGCTCCACCACCCAGTTTTCCGGATCGCTCTGCTCCGGAACCCCTGTTTATCTCAGGTCGCCTATGCGGCTCGATCCCGCTCTCCCATCTCGCGGAGAGGGGACCTCATCCAACCTCAAGGAGAAAACCATGGACAACGACACGCTCAAGGCCGCCGTGCGGGAACGCTACGCAGGCTTCGTCGCAAAAAACACCAGCTGCTGCGGACCCGCCGCCAAGGGTTGCGGATGCTCGGGATCGCAGGAGGATCCCAGTCTCCAGATCGGCTACGGCGCCGAGGATGTGGAGGCCGTCCCCGAGGGGGCCAACCTGGGCCTGGGATGCGGCAACCCCGTGGCCCTCGCCTCCCTCAACCCCGGCGAGGTCGTGCTGGACCTGGGTTCCGGCGCGGGCTTCGACGCCTTCCTGGCCTCCCGGCGGGTCGGCCCCGAGGGGCGCGTCATCGGCGTGGACATGACCCCCGAGATGATCGCCCGGGCTCGAGGCCTGGCCGAGAAACATGGCTACGCGAATGTGGAATTCCGCCTGGGCGATATCGAACGGATGCCCGTGGAGGATGGGACCGTGGACGCGATCATCTCCAACTGCGTCATCAACCTCACCACGGACAAGAAAAGAGCCTTCCGGGAAGCCTTCCGGGCGCTCAGGGTCGGGGGGCGCCTCATGGTGTCGGATCTCGTGCTTCTCAGGCCCCTGCCCGAGGTCCTTCGCCAGGACCTGGATGCCTACGCGGCCTGCATCGCCGGAGCCCTGCAGAAGGATGACTACCTGGAATCCATCCGGGCCGCCGGCTTCACGGACATCTCCATCGTCGGCGAGTCCCACTATGCTCTGGGGGATCCAGACACCCAGGAAATCGCGGCAGCACAGGCGAAGAATCCGGCCGTCACAGCAGCCGACCTCAGGGCCGCCAGCGAGGCCGTGGTCAGCGTCCAGATCCAGGCCCTCAAGCCGCTGACCTCTGCTGGCTCTTCAGCCTGAAGCGGAAGGATCGCCCTTTTGCAGTTCAGTTAAGGAACGCCCAAAGAGAGCGGCCCTCCGCTCACTTTTGGGGTTTTTGTTGCCCTTCCCTAGTGAGGGGGCCGGTTCACTGTATCACTCAGTGGCCCCTTCCCTTTTGAGCTTAGCTTTAGCGTTCTCGAGGGCCTTCACAATCGCCTTGTTCCCAATCTGGTATGCAAGCTCAAGGGCCGTTGCAGGGAGCCGCTGGGGAACGACTCTCGTGGGGTCTGCACCCTTGCTGAGCAGGAGTTCGACCGCATCAAGAGTTCCTCCCTCAACTGCGGAAACCAAAGGGTTCTCGAAACTGGTCTGCGAATTGGGGTCCACGCCAGCATTGAGCAAGAGCTTCATCACTGCGATCGAACCGCTGCGGCTGGCAAATCCAAGTGCGGCGACTGTTGGTTTGCATCCTTGAGAAAGGAGCCAAGCGGCTACGTTGGGGTCGACTACCGGAATGAGGAGATCTACTTCCTCAGCCATTTTAATTCGATCAGGAATGGGTCCTGCAGCGCGAAACACAGACTGCACAAGCTTCAAGCTGGACTGATTTGCTGCAACGATGATCGGATTCATAGGGTCTGACGTTTCCGGAAATTCAACCTTGGCCCCAAGCCGGATCAGCCATTCGACCAACTCGGCATCACCCGTTCCGCAAGCAGTCGTGAGAGGAGTGCGTCCTTGAGCATCCTTGGCATCGAGTCTCGCACCAGCGTCCAACAACCTCTGAATGAAGGGTCGGTTGCCTGTCCCACACGCAGCGATAAGAGGAATCGATCCATCAAGGCTCGGCTTGTCCGGGGGGAGACCACGATCCATAATTTCTACTGCCAACTGCAATTCGCCTTCCCTGCATGCCCATTCGAAGATCGCCATACCAAGAGCGGCTTGATCAATCTGTTCCAACAGACTCGCGTATCCCTCCCGACGAAGCCCCTCCTTCCACTTGGACAAGTACGACTTTCTCAGGCGATTCAGGAGGATGACCAGGGGCTCTTCCTTCATCCCACGCTGGAGTTCAGATTCTAATTCGCTAGGGGTTCCACGCCAGCCGATGGTGCTGTACTCGATCGGCTGGCTGCCCCCTGAATGGGATCGGACAGCATAGGTGGTTGGGTGAAGATAAATTGGGCCAGGGACTATGGGAAGGACAGGCCCTTGGGTTTCCTGAAGGGCCTTCATGAATGCCGCACCCTCGTCAGGCAGTTTGTCCGCCGCTTGGAACTGGAGTTGGGCATAGATCAAATGCTGCGAGATTTCTTCACTGGACCAATCTGAATGGGCTGTTTGCAGCAAGGCTGTCTGCTGCGAAAGGCTGAGGAACACCTCACGGTATAGGAATGTTCCGCCCTTTTTTCGATAGCTTCCTTCGAGGTGGAAAAAAACTGGTTCGCCAACGTAGTCGGGATCTATGGCGGCAGTGACAGTCCAAGTTCCGAGGGGAACTTCTCGCTGGACGGGTTCGTGAAACACTTTTGAAACAGGTTTACTCCAGGCCTGTTCAAGGTTCTTCTCATAATTAGGATGCTGTCCAAAAAGAAGGAAAGAAGACAGGCTGATGGTGGAGGTGACTATGCAGCGTTGGATGTTCATCGAATCCCCGATCCTAGTTGAGTTGGGTGTGTAGCCATTGGCACCACCCATCGGAGATTATGTGCGGTTTCAGATGAAGTATCCGGGTTGAACGGCGCCATCACCCCGAGACCTTTGACTGCCAAGCCAGCACCATGACCCAGATCGCACAACCCACCAGCAGGAGTCCCATGCCCCTCGGCATCCAGCGCCCCATGACCCTTGAGAAGTGGCTCTCGGCATACCTGCTGGCCCAGCCCGAGGAAGCCCCAGCCAGGAAGAGCAGGATCACATGGCCCACCGCATAGACGAAGAGAAGCACACCGCCCCACAGGATCTTCTTCTGGATGGCCACCACGGTGAGGACTGCAGCCAGGGCCGGAGTCGCGCAGGGAGCGCTCAAGGTACCGGTAAGCGCGCCCATGATGAAGGCCCCGATGAGACCCGCCCCTCGGAACCGGGCGAGAAAACCGTGGGAGGGCGCGGGCAGACGGAAGACGCCCAGCAGGTGGAGGCCCAGCGCCAGGAGGACCAGCCCCAGCAGGGCCTTCCAGCCCCAGCCGATATCGCCCAGGAGCGATCCCGTCAGGGCGGCCACCAGCCCGAGCACGGTGAAAGCCGCAGCCAGGCCCAGCACGAAGACGCCCGAGAGCAGCATGGGATGGTGACGGCCTTCCTCAGTGCCCCCGGTGAAGCCCACCACCAGCGGCGCGGCCACCAGGACGCAGGGGTTCATCGAGGTGAGCAATCCCCCGAGGAAGACGAGGCCGAGTTGCTGGTACGCCGGAGCGTTGGCCACGGTCTCCGCGAGGTTCTGGATCCACTCGGTCATTGGACATCATCCATCGAGATGGCATGGGAGGTGGGCTTCGCTCGCCTCCCTTGCGGGGGTGCAGGGGGGACGCAGGAGCCGCGCGCTTCCTGTGCGCTGGCAAGGGCGAGGGCAATGGCGCGGCTGGGCGGTCCCCCCTGAACAGAGTCGGTCATTTCAGACCGACCTTGCTAAGAGCCGCCAGGAAGTCCCCCTTCTCCCAGAATCCGATGTGCCGGGTCACTTCCTTCCCGGAAGGGTCGAAGACCACCTGGGTCGGCATGGCCATGATCTTGTGGGCCCGGGATTCCTTGGGATGCTCGGTGACATAGAAATTGCGGACCTGGGCGCGGGTTCCGAACTGCTGCTGGAGCTCCGAAAGAATGGGCTGCATCTTCTTGCAGGGCACGCAGGTGGGACCGCCGAACTCGATCACGGTCCACGTGCCCGATTTCAGGATCCGGGTGAGCCCCCCAGGATCGAGGGCAGGCACCGGGGCCTGGGCATTGAGCACCGCAGAAGCGGCCAGGATCAGAGCAAGGGAGCACGGAAGGGACATGGGAACTCCTGGGAAGGGTCCTGATGAAGCGAAGGGTCAGCCCTTCAGCATCGCTAGAATTTCCTCTGAACCGACCACCTTGCCCTGAGACTTGAGCTGACCATCGAGGGCCAAGGCCGGTGTGCTGAGGATGCCCCGCGCCGCCATGACAGCGTAGTCGGAGATCTTCACCACCTGGTGATCCCCGCCGGACTGCTCGACGGCATGCTTGGCGTGCTTGAGGAGGGTTTCGCACTTGGCGCAGCCGGGACCGAAGACTTCAATCAGCATGGGAGCTCCATAGGTTAGAAGAGAGAGATTCACCGTGGAGACACGGAGAACGCAGAGGACGAACACAGAGAAAAGAAACAGACCCTGCTTTTGCTTTTATCCGTGGTCATTTCTCCGTGCCCTCCGTGTCTCCGTGGCGAGTTTTACAAAACGGCGTTGAAGAGGTAGCCCACCAGCAGGATGCCGAGGGCGACAACGCCCACGAAGGTGGCGATGAGGCGGGGGCGCATGACCTTGCGGAGGATGACCATTTCGGGAAGGGAGAGACCGATGACGGCCATCATGAAGGCCAATGTGGAACCCAGAGCCGCGCCCTTGCCCAACAGGGCCTCTACGATGGGCATCACCCCGGCGGCATTGGAATACAGAGGAACACCGACCAGCACGGCCATGGGCACGCTGTACCAGGTTCGCTTGCCCAACAGTCCGGCCATGAGACTTTCCGGCACATAGCCGTGAATGAAGGCGCCCACCAGAATGCCCACCAGGATGTAGGGCCACACCTTGCCCACGATGTCCTTCACGCCCTGGACGGCCTCGTCGATGCGCAGGGTGAGCGTCATGTGTTCCTCTTCGCTCTGGCCCAGAGAGGGTGCCTTCAGGGCATCCTGCACCCAGCCTTCGAGATGACGCTCCATGTTCAGGCGGCCCAGGATCAGGCCCGAGGCGAAGGCGATGGTCACGCCCGTTCCGGCGTAGAGCAGGGCGATCTTCCAACCGAACATGGCAAACAGCATTCCCAGCGCCACCTCGTTGATCATGGGCGCGGCCACCAGGAAACTGAAGGTGACACCCAGCGGCACGCCCGCCCGCAGGAAGCCGATGAAGAGCGGCACTGCCGAGCAGGAACAGAAGGGCGTGACGATCCCGAAGAGCGAAGCCAGCGCGTTGCCCAGCCCGGCGCGGCGTTTCGAGAGGGCATCGCGGACCTTGGCGGGGCTCACGAAGGACTGGAGGAAGGTCACGATGAAGACGATCAGCGTGAGGAGGAGCAGGACTTTCGGGACATCGTAGAAGAAGAAGGCCACCGCCTCGCCCAGATGGGATTTGGGCGTGAGCCGGAAGAGTCCGAAGGCGATCCCATCGGCAACGCTGTGGATCCTCATGTAGAGCAGGATCCACAGCGGCAGAGCCAGCAGCAACCAGCCTCCCCGGCGCAGGAAGGAGGGGCGACCTGCCCCAGGACCAGGCGCCCTGCAGGCACACTCACAGGAAGGCTGCTCAGGCATGGAATACCTCCGCCGTTGCAGCCTTCTGGACCTTGCAGCACACCATGGGAATTCCCATGACCTTCACCGCCGCCACCCGGGCTCGGTCCTGGTGGACTTCGGCCAGGGACATGGCCTCGGCCAGGATCCCCTTCAGCAGCGGCAAGGCGTCCGCTTCAGGAACGATGGAGACGAAGACCCAGCGGCCTTCCTTCCGCTCGGCGATGAAGCCTCCCCGGCGCAGTTCCCGCAGTGCTTCCGACGCCGAGGACTGGGGCACCTGGAGCACTTCGGCCACCTGGCACACGCACAGCTCCCCGGATCCCAGCAGCGCCAGCACCCTCAGCCTGAGGGGGTGCGACACCGCCTTCAGGCTTTCCACCATTCCACGCAGATCGTCCGCCATGCCCATTTCCCTTCCAGGATTGAAGTCTCCCGAGAGCCGAGGCAATCGGGCGATCCCAAGAATACTACGATATATCGGAATTTATCGAAATGCATGATCCCGATATTCTGCCCCCCCCAAAGCCGTCCCTTCGGCTCTGAGCGGCTCCACCCGAACGCCGCCTGAGGGTTTCCATTATCCTGGATCCATGATTGGTCGCCTACGAGGTCTTCTCATACAGAAATCGCCCAGCCAGGCCCTGGTGGAATGCGGGGGCGTGGGCTACGTCTGCGCCATTTCCCTGGGCACCTACGGCATGCTTCCGGAACCCGGCGCGGAGGTCATCCTCCAGGTGGAGACGCTGCTGCGGGAGAACGACCTCAGCCTCCTGGGATTCGCCACGGTGGTGGAGCGAGAGCTCTACCGCATGCTGGTGAAGGTGGATGGCATCGGCCCCAAACTGGCCCTGGCTGCCCTGGGCGCCCTCCCCTTGGACGATCTCTTCCGCGCCATTCGCGACCGGGATGTGAAGACGCTTACGCGCGTCCCGGGGATCGGCAAGAAGAGCGCCGAGAAGATCTGTTTCGAACTCTCCGAAAAACTCGGAGGCCCCGGAGGTCTCGAGGGCCTGGGTTCGGCCGCAGCCCCCCTGGACCGCTGGGAATCGGATCTCCGTTCCGCCCTCACCAATCTGGGCTTCCGGGAGGATGCCGTGCTGCCGGTAGTCGCCGAACTCAAGGTCCAGAAGGCGCCCCTGACCGAGGCCATCCGCCTCGCCCTAAAGGCCCTCCAGCGATGACCATCCGCATCCTCTCCACCACCCCCCTAGTGGGAACGCACCTCCGCACCCTGGATGAGCGCTTTCCTGAGCTGATGATCGCGCCCTACCGCTCCATCGCCTGGAAGATGGCGCTGGCCAGCGCCGAAGCCATGCTGGTGCTGCTCTCCGAGCCCCTGAACGAGGAGGATCTGGAACTCGCCCCCCGGCTCAAGGTGATCGGCACCTTTTCCGTGGGCGTGAATCACCTGCCCCTGGAGGCCTGCCGGGCCCGGGGCATCCGGATCGTCAACACGCCGGGCGTTCTGACGGATGCCACGGCCGATCTGGCACTCGCCCTGCTACTGACCGTCACCCGCCGCATCAGGGAAGGCGAGGACCTGCTCCGCTCGGGGAACTGGAAGGGATGGGCGCCGGACCAGCTCCTGGGATTGGGCCTCACGGGCAAGACCTGCGGGATCCTGGGATCGGGCCCCATCGGGCGGGCCTTCGCCCGCAGAGTGTGGGCCCTGGGCATGAAGCCCGTCTTCTGGGACCGGGAAGGCACCCATCACCCCGTGGATTTCGGCGCGGGCATCGCCCGTCGCCTGCCCCTGCAAGACCTGCTCCCCCAGAGTTCCGTCCTGTCGCTCCACTGCCCTCTCACGGAAACGACCTGCGGCCTCCTGGACCGGGCGCACCTGGAACTGCTTCCCCGGGATGCGGTGCTCATCAATACGGCCCGGGGCGGCATCGTGGATGAATCGGCCGCGCTGGAGGCACTCCGTTCGGGTCGCCTCGGAGGCGTCGGCCTGGATGTCTATGACGGTGAACCCAGACTCAATCCGGGCTGGCTCAGCGCCCCCAACACCGCGCTCCTCCCCCATCTGGGTTCGGCCACCGTCGAGACCCGGGACGCCATGGCCCGCCTCCTCTGCGAAGGCGTCACGGAAGCCCTGGGTTCACCTCCCTGCTAAGCTGGAGGCACACAAAGAGGTCGTCCCATGTCCCGTCCCTGGCTCCAGCTGCTTGACCCTGATCTCCACGGACGCCGACAGGCTTCGGAGCCCACCTTCGAAGCCCGGCTTCAGCTGGCCCGAGCCCTCAATGCCCGGTGCCACCATGCGGAGGCTCGCGGACTCCTGGACCGCCTGCTCACGGAGGATCGCTCCCACGGCGAAGCCTGGTTCGAGCGCATCGTCGCGGAGGGCGATGGCGGATCCATGGAGGACCTGGAGACCCTGAACCGGGACCTGGAGGCCCTCCAGGACGAGTACCCCAACGAGGCGGTGCCCTGCCGGAACCTGGGCTATCTCCGCATCCTGCAGCAGCGCCCGGAGGATGCGAAGCGGGCCTTGCGCCAGGCTCTGGAGCTCGATGGCCTGGATGCCCGCACCCTCGAACTCATGGGGCTCCTCTGCCTCCAGCGCGATAATGCTGCCGAAGCCAAGAACTGGTTCCTCAAGGCCCTCAGCCTCCAGCCCAGGGATCCACGCAGCCTGCGCCTGCTGGGCATCGCCTGCGAACAGCTGGGGGACATCAAGGTCGCCAAGACCCAGTTTGCCGCGGCACTGGAAGTGGACCCCCACTACTTCTGGGGCTGGCACAGCCTCGGCGAATTCCTCCTGAAGCAAGGCGAGGTCGAGGACGGCCTCCGCTGCATCCATCGCGCCCGCAGCATCCACGCCCGGGAACCCGCCAGCTATTTCATCCTGGCGGAACTCTTTTCCGAACAGGGGCACCTGGAAATGGCCCAGGCCGAACTCCACACACTCATGCTGCTCGCGCCCGAGATCTCAGCCCTCGCCGAGGCCTACGCGCTCCTCGGAGAGATCCGTAATGACCTTGGGGATCGCGAGGGTGCGACGTCCTATTTCTCGCTGGCCGCCGAGACGGATCCCGAGAGCCCCAATCCCTGGTCCGCCCTGGGCGATCTCGCCCGGGAAGACCAGCGGTGGGAGGATGCGCTGCGCTGCTATCGCGAGGCCCTGGCCCGGGGTCCCAAAGCCGCCGATGTCCAGGTCCAGCTCGGCTACGTCCTCCTGAAGCTGGGCCAGCACGAGGAGAGCGAACGGAGCTTCCTCTCTGCCCTGGAGACCGACCCCGGCGAGTACAGCGCCTACCTGGGAATCTCCGAATGCTACCGGATGATGAATCGGCCCGAGGACGAACTCCGCATGGTCCGCGAGGCCATGACGCTGGCCCCGGACGACCCCGACGTCTGGAACGCCCAGGGCGTGGCCTTCGAGGTCAACAACCGCCTGCAGGAGGCCACGGAGGCCTACGAGAAGGCCCTCGCCCTGGACCCCATGCACCGCAAGGCCGCCAACAATCTCGGATTCGCCCTCGAGAAGCGCATCGTCGCGGGAGAACCGGAACTGAAGGAGGCCGCCATCCAGGCCTGGAAGCGCCGCCTCCTCATCTGCCGGGATGAGGGCCAGAGTATAAAAATGGCCATGGAGCATCTGCTGAAGCTCGAGCTCCCCGAGGGGACCATCCTCGGCTGGCTCGACCACGAGCGCAGCCCCGAAGGCAGCCAAGTCTGACCGCCCTCCGGGTGGCCCGTCATGATCATCGAGTCGCTGCGGCTTGAAGCCTGGGAATCGGTGTCAGGCCTGCTACAATGGCAGGTTCGGAGTTTCGCATGAGCGCTTTCCTCGTCACGATTCACGTCATCGTCGCCATCCTCCTGGTCGGCGGGATCCTTCTGCAGCCCGGCGCCAAGGGCGGCGGACTGGGGGCCGCCTTCGGGGGCGGGGGCGCCAACTCCGCCTTCGGCGCCCGGGGCGCAGCCCCCTTCCTGGCCAAGCTCACCTACTGGCTGGCGGCGGGCTTCATGATCACCTCTCTCGCCATCGAGATTAAGATCGTGAGGGACAACCGTTCCGTGCTGGACAAGAAGGTGGTCGTGAAATCTGCCCCCGCAGGCGCCCCTCCCGTGACGCCGGCCCCCGTTCCGGCCCCTCCTGCAAAGTGAGGATTGACGGCGGCTTGCCGCCGTGGCATCCTTTCCTTTCGACCTGGCCCGCGTGGTGAAATTGGTAGACACGCCATCTTGAGGGGGTGGTGGCCACAAGCCGTAGCAGTTCGAGTCTGCTCGCGGGCACCAACAAAAAGCGCTCTTCGGAGCGCTTTCTTTTTAGGGGCTGTCAAGGAGCATCTCTGCCGTTGCTTTGCAATCCTTT
>JAYSNJ010000001.1:0-16464 GCA_043723905.1 Holophagaceae bacterium | reverse complement strand
GGCCTGACTCCGTCCTGCCCGGGGACGCACTCTTGGTCTCGGTCCGGGAACTCTGGGGCATTGAGAACAAGGGCTGGCTCTTCTCCAGCGGGTGCACCTCGAGCGTCCAGGCCCTGGACGCCGCGGTGGGCCTCATCGAGGGGGGTACGGTGGACGAGGTGCTGGTGCTGGGGGTGGAGATCCTCAACCGGACGACACCCGCGGGCTTTGCCTCCCTGCAACTCCTGTCCCCCACGGGGGCGAGGCCCCTGGATCGCGACCGGAGCGGACTGTTGCTGGGGGAGGCCGTGGCCGCCGTGCGGCTTTCGGCGCGACCGGGCCCCTGGCGCCTCCATGCCCCGGCCCTTGGCCTGGACGCCACCAGCCCCACCGGCCACGATCCCAGCGGCTCCACCATCGCAGCCGTGATGGAGGAGGCCCTGGAGCATGCGGGGAAGAGTCCCCGGGAGATCCGGGCCATCAAGGTGCAGGCGGCGGGAGCCCCCAGCACGGACGCGGTAGAGGCCCGGGCTCTGGGGCTGGTCTTCGGGGCAGACGCGATGTCCGGTCTGCCTCCTGTGTTTTCCATCAAGGCCTCCCTGGGCCATACCCTGGGGGCCAGCGGCCTCGCCGAAATGGTGGCCGTGCTCCGCTGCGGCGAGGAGGGCTGGCTGCCTCCTACGGCGGGCTTCAGCGTTCCAGACCCCGAACTGGGCCTCAGGCCCCTGGAGACGCCCCTGCCCTGGACAGAAGGGCCCATCCTGTTCAATATCCAGGGTTTCGGAGGCAGCCTGGCTTCATGGGTGGTGGAACGTTCATAACAGGATTTGTACACCCAAGATTCGCAAAAAAGCAACACTTATGATAACGACAATAATTTTCCATCCCCTTCATCCTTGTTAAAGGCCTTTTTGAAAATAATAATCAACATGGATGAAGGGGATAAAAATAAAAACTGCAGCCCCGCACTCACGTGTGGTCGCGGCATGCACCTTGCAATGATATAATCATTGTTCCTTTGGATGGAATCGCCTGTGAACAGCTGGACTCCCCTCGCCGAACTCCCCGTCGATGTTTGCCGGGAGGGCCTTCCCGCCTACGTCCGGGCGCAGCTCGGCGCGGGTCTGCGCCGGGCGGGGCTCAGCACGGAGTTCACACTGGCCGGGGCCGTGGCCTGCTGGCGGAGCCAGGAGGCGGCACCCGTCTCCCCCTGCCTGGCCCTGATCTGGACGAATCCAAGCTGCTCCGGCGCGGAGAACGCGGAATGCCTCCGGGAACTCCTGGAGGAGGGGGGCCTCCCCATGCCCTTCCAGTTCATCGCCAGCCAGCCCCATATGGCCGCCGTGCATGCCAGCCGTTTCTTCCCGGGCCTGGCCCACGCCACCACACTCCTCCACGCCAGCGAGGATGTGGAGAATGTCCTGCTCCCGGCCTTGGCCTTGCGCCGACCCTGGACCCATGTCCTCCTGGGGGAGGTCGAGACGCCTCCCCCGGGGCCGAAGGGGGATCGCTTCAGGGCCCACTGGCGGGTCCTGGCGCGGCGGGTTCCTCCCGAAGCGTCGATCCGATGAGACTCCTCATCATCCCCGAGAACAACTCGCTCTCCCATATCGGCAAGGCCCTGGCCCTGGAGTCTTCCCTCAGCGCGCTCGGCCACGAGATCTTCGTGGCCGTGAGCCGCAGCCGGGAAGCCTTCGTCCGGCATCTGGGGGAGCGCGGTCGTATCCTGCCGGATATCCAGGAGAACGACGCCTCTGGCTACCCCACGGCCCACTGGTTCCGGGACCCTCGGCGCATCGCCGAATGTATCCTGGCCGAAGCCAGCCTCTTCAAGGAGCTGAGGCCGGACCGGGTCCTGGGCGTCTTCAGGCTGACCCTTCGGGCCTCGGCCCGCCTGGCCGCAATCCCCTTCGATTCCCTGGCCTGCGGCTGCATGCTGCCGGAAACGCCGGAGGTGCTGGGATTCGCCGAAGGGGAGCCGGGGCTCGCCCGGCAGCGGGAGACCCTGCGGCTCTTCTACGGCTTCGCCGCGGCCCGCACCAGCCGGGCCATGGAATCCCTGGGGCTGGAGGGAATCACCGATATCCGCCAGATGCTCAAGGGGGAGCGGACCTTCCTCTGGGACTTCCCCGAATTCGCCCCCCTGCCGGAACTGCCCGGTGTGCTCCACGTGGGCCCCATCCCCTGGCACGGCTGGGAGCATGACGCCGTTGACCTGGACCGGCTCCTGGCCAATCCCCGCCCCCTGGCCGTCCTCACCTTCGGCACCTGCGTGGGCAGCAGTGACGTTGCCCTCCGGATGGTGCGGATCCTCTGCGCCCAGGGCTACCAGGTGCTCCTGGCGGCCGGAGGCCAGGAGGATCTGCGGGCCGCCGTGGCCGGGGAACCCGACGTCATCACCTGCCGCTTCGCCCCCCTCCACCTCCTCCTGGCCCATGCCGCCCTGCTCGTCTGCCATGGCGGCCAGTTGTCCGTCTTCGAAGCCCTCTCCCACCGGGTCCCGGTCCTGGTCATGCCCTTCCAGGCCGAACAGGCCCACAGCGGTGTGTGTCTGGCACGCATGGGCTGCGGTCGCCGCCTCACGCCCCCCTGTCAGTTCCTGGGCGACTCCGCCGTGTACGTGAACGCCTTCATGGCCATGGAGGATGGGGAGATCGCGGGAATCCTCCGAAGCCTGCGGGAGGATCCCCGGGGGCCAGCAAATCTTGGCGCCGCCCAGGGAATCCTTGCCCGCTATCCCGGACTCGAAACCCTCACCTCTCAATTCGGGAAAGGTTGACCATGGGTCCCGGCATCCTCCTGATCCACGGTTTCACGGGCTCGCCTGAGGATTTCGGCCCTCTGGTCCAGGCCCTGGGAGAGGCCTGTCCCGACGCGGAGTTGATCGCCCTCCCCCTGCCCGGGCACGACGGTCCTTCTCCGGAATTCGCCCAGGAGGCCTTCCTCGCGGCCATCGGTGAGGCCTCAGCCAGCCTTACTTCGGAGGGTCGTGAACTCATTGTCGTGGGCCATTCCACCGGAGGCATTCTGGCCCTGGCCGCGATCGAGGAGCGGGGCCTCGCACCCCGCCTGCTGGTGCTGGCCGGCGTGCCCAACCGCATCGATGGCGCCTACCTGCGCCGCTGGAACGCCCATTCCCAGGCGATGTCGGAGAATTCTCGGGGCAGGGGCTCCATCACCTTCACGTCCCTGGCCCGGATGGTGGCCCTGATCAACGCCATCGGATCCCGCTCCATCGAGGGCTGCCCCGTCCTCCTCCTCCACGGCCTGGAAGACGAGCTCGTGCCCCAGGACGAGACCCTCCGCTGGCGGGAACGGATCGCCCCCGGTGCGGTGCGCACCGTCCTCGTGCCGGGCGCCGGCCATCACCTTTTCCAGGGAGAGGGGGGCGACTTCGCCTGCGATGTCCTGGTCCGGGCGGTGCGGGATGCGGCCTATGCCCTCTCGGAAGAGGAGGGAAACACCCTCGCCCGACTGGTGGAGGAGGAACCGGAACTGGCGAAATTCCTGGCGGTCTCGCCCGCTTCGGCCCGCCATCTGCTGCGTTCCCCCAGCGGGTGCGTCCAGGATTATCAGCCCTCCCTCGAGCCCGCCGGGGAGCCGGTCTTTGCCAATATCGAGATCACCACCCGCTGCAATCTTCGCTGCGTCTTCTGCGCCCGCACCGCCAGCGGAAGAGCCGCCGAGGACATGGCCCCGGAGACCTTTCAGCGCATCCTGGACCTCCTGCCCCACGCCTATCGGATCACACTTGTGGGCCTTGGTGAACCGCTGCTCCATCCCGGTGTGGTGGAATGCGTGGCCATGGCCTCGGCCCAGGGGCGCCGCGTGGCCCTGGCCACCAACGCCCTGTTGCTGACACCGGAGCTCTCCCGGGACCTCCTCGCAGCGGGTCTGGACGGCATCACCTTCAGCCTGGACGCGCCCACGCCAGAACTGGCGGCCCAGGTGCGGGCCGGCACGGTGCTCGACAAGGCGATCGCCAACATCAAGGCCTTCAGTGCTCTTGCGAAAGACACCCGCCCCGTCGCCCGGGCCGTGTTCTCCGCCGTATCCATGACCACACTGCCCTTCCTGGAGGAACTGGTGCGCACGGTCGCCGGGCTCGACGTGGATGTGCTGATGCTCTCGGACCTCAACTTCCGGGCCAACCTCTCCCAGACCCTCTGGCAGAACACCAGCGATGCCGTCGAAACCACTGTCCGGCAGGCGATCCGCACGGCCTTCGCCCTTCGCCTCCCCGTGCTCTCCGTGCGCGGCCTGGAAGCCTTCGCTCTGCCCCGGCGCTACCAGCAGCATCTGCTGGTCCCCCCGGCCCAGCTCTACACCCGCTCCGCGTTGCGCACCCACTGCTGCTCTCCATGGCAGACCCTGGCCGTGGCCGTGGATGGCACGCTCACCCTCTGCGACTGCCAGCCGGACCGGATCGTGGGCAAACTCCTGGAGCAGCCCTTCGGCGAGCTGTGGCAAGGTGCGGTCCTGGCGGAACACCGCCGGAGGATGCTGTCCGACGCGCCGCCGGAGGCCTGCGCCATCTGCCCGCGGTTCTGAACTTTTCTGCTGTTGGAGTAGCAGACCACCCTTAGGCGGGCGGCATGGGACCCAGCTCCGCGAGCGAAGCTCCCGGGAGCAGGCTGCACTGCAGCCTGCGATAGGTGGGAAAGCTGCGCGGCAAAGGCTTGGTCAGGGGCAAACTCTGCCCTCCGGCGGCTCCGACTGCCGTAATGGGCCGACGTTGAAGGCGAACCTACTGGGCAGAGGGCAACCGTGGGATTTTTGCGTGATCCAGACCTCCGCACTCCCGCAGAGGCCCGTGGGGCCTGGGTTGATGATTCATCCCGGGTGAATGGGAAATGACTGGGGGGCAAGGGTCCGATACAATTCTTGATCGCTCGAGGAGAGCCGTTGATGAAGATGACCCTGATCTACCCGAGCTGGCCGAAACTGTCCCGCCAGACGGAATTCTATCTGCCGCCCCACGGGCCCGTGTGTTTCGCCGCCACCATTCCCGCGGATGTGGACCTCACCTTCGTGGATGAGAACCTCCAGACCATCGACTTCGACGCTCCCTGCGATCTGCTGGCCCTCTCGGTGATGCTCACCTGCCAGCTGCCCCGGGCCTTCGCCATCGCCCAGCAGTACCGGGAGAAGGGGATCCCCGTCATCTTCGGCGGCATCGCGACCATGCTCCATTCCGAGGAAGTGGCCCTTCACGCTGATGCGGTCTTCCTGGGAGAGGCCGAGGGCCGCTTCGAGGGAGTGCTGGCGGATTTCCGCGCCGGGCGCATGAAGAAGCTTTACGACTACATGGGCCAGCATCCGGACATGGACCTCATCGGCACCGCCCGCCGGGAGATCCTCGACCGTCCGCTCTACAACTACCGGGGCGTCCAGATGCTGGATCTGGTCCACGCCTCCCGGGGCTGCCGCTTCGACTGCTACCCCTGCTGCACGGGCTTCCTGGGGGGGAAGTCCTTCCGGCCCAGGGCCGTCGACAAGGTCATCGCGGAGATGGAATCCATCCAGAACAACCGCATGTTCATCGTGGACAACTCCCTGGCCCAGGACAAGCAGTGGCTGATCGAGCTCTTCACGGCCATGGCGCCCCTCAAGAAGAAGTGGGTCTCCCATCCCATCCTGGACGATGACCAGGTCCTGAAGTTGGCGGCGGACGCCGGCGCCTGGTACGTCTACCAGGCTGTTTTCGACACCTCGGACGTGATCCGCAACCGCATCAAGCGGCTCAAGGATCACGGCATCGGCGTGGAGGGGACCCTCCTCCTGGGCACCGACGAGCAGGACGAGGACTACATCAAGCGGCTGGTGGACTTCCTCCTGGAAGTGGAACTGGATGTGGCCGAGTTCACCATCATGACGCCCTTCCCCCACTCCCCTGTGCGCACCCAGATGGAGCGCCAGGGCCGCCTCTTCGACAACGGATGGATCGACTACTCCGCCGACAAGGTGGTCTTCCAGCCCAAGCTCATGACCCCCGAGAAGCTCCAGGAGATGTACCACTACGCCTGGGACACCTTCTACGCCGATGGCGGCCATCAGCTGAAGATGGGCAATCTCTTCAAGCGCGTGATCGAGCGCGAGATGGGGGATGGCACCTACTACCGCTACAATCCCCGCCGGGACCGGGAGTTCCAGAAGGCGCAGTCCGAGCAGTGACCCGGATCCTGCTGGTCTCCTCCAATACCACCGTCGAGCCCTTCCCGGTCTATCCTCTGGGGCTGGCCATCATTGCTGCTGCCCTCGCAGCCGACGGTCACAGCGTGGACCAGTTCGATTTCCTGGCGGCTGGGGAGTCCGAGGAGGCCTTGCGGGCGCGGATCCGGGCCTTCGGACCCCAGTACGTCGGCCTCTCCCTCCGGAACCTGGATGACTGCGATTCCCTCACGGCCACGACGTACCCCGCCGTGGCCAGGCGGATCGTGGAGGTGATCCGGGAGACCACCTCCGCTCGGGTCATTCTCGGGGGCTCGGCCTTCTCCATCCTCCCCGAGGAGATCCTGGTCTACACGGGGGCGGACTATGGCGTGGTGGGCGAGGGCGAGCGGATCATCTGCGGTCTCGTTCGGGATCTCGAGGCGGGGATATCGAGGCCCCGCATCCTCCGGGGCGAGGGCCTCATCGCCGGTCCCGAGCTCATCTCTCCCCTCTACTGCCCGGAGCTGGTGGACTTCTACGTCCAGCAGAGCGGGATGATCAATCTCCAGACCAAGCGGGGCTGCCCCCACGGCTGCATCTACTGCAGCTACCCGACCCTGGAGGGCAGCCGCTACCGCTTCCGGGATCCCCGGGCCGTGGTGGACGACATGGAGCGGGCCCGGGCGGAAAACGGCGTGGATCACTACTTCTTCGCCGATTCGGTCTTCAACGATGACGAGGGCCACTACCTGGGGATCGCCGAGGAGATGCTCCGGCGGAACCATCCCCTGCGCTGGTGCTGCTACATCCGGCCCGCAGGGATCGGCCGCCCCGAGATCGCCCTCCTCAAGCGGGCCGGGCTCTACGCCGCGGAACTGGGCACCGACGCCGCCTGCGACACGACCCTGCGCTCCCTGGGGAAGGGCTTCACATTCGAAGACGTTCTGGACGTGAATCGCGCCTTCGTGGATTCACAGGTTCCCTGCGCCCATTTCGTCATGTTCGGCGGCCCGGGGGAGACCCCGGAGACTGTGGCGGAAGGGTTGGCCAATCTCCAGCGGCTCGAACACACGGTTGTGTTTGCCTTCACGGGCATCCGCATCCTGCCGGGGACCCCTCTCCTGGCCCTGGCCATCCGGGAAGGGTGCCTGGCCCGGGACGCCTCCCTGCAGGAGCCCGTCTTCTACCAGTCCCCCCTCATCGCAGCCGAGGTCATGAACGCCATGATCGCCGAGGCCTTCCGGGGCCACCGGGACCGGATCTTCCCGCCGGAGCGTTCCCGCAAAATCATGACGACCCTGCGTCGTTTCGGACACCACGGCCTGCTCTGGGATTCCCTCATTCAGTATCCGAAGGACCCCGCGACTCCCGATCTGAAGGAAGTGCCATGTTGAACCCCCGCAAGATCCTCCTGGTGCATCCCCTGGGCTACAAGGCCTCGGCGGCGGGGAAGGACATCTCCCGGGTGGCCAACATCATGCCCCCGCTGGGGCTGGCGAGCATGGCGGCCTATCTCGCCCAGCGGGACATGGACGCCGAGATCATCGACTGCTACGCCCATCCCGATTCGGACCGCATCATCGTCGAGTACCTCCTGGCGGAAGAGCCTGCCTTCATCGGCTTCAGCTGCACCACCTCCAGTTTCCTGGACGGGATTCGCATCGCCGAGCTCGCCCGCCGGACCCTGCCGGGCATCCAGACCGTCTTCGGAGGCCCCCATGTTTCGGCCCTGAAGGAGAAGCTCTTCGCGGACTTCCCCGCCATGGACTACGCGGTGATCGGAGAAGGGGAGGAGACCCTCGCCAGTCTGATGCGCAACCGCGGGGAGGCCCCCGCAGAGGTGAAGGGAATCATCTTCCGGGATGGCGAGGATGTGCGCTTCACGGGCTACCCGGAAAAGGCCCTGGAGCTCGACAGCCTGCCCTTTCCCGCCTACGAGAAGCTGGCGGGCTTTCCCCACTCCTACATGCTGCCCATCTTCAACTATCCGAAGGTGCCCAACGCCAGCTGCATCTCCAGCCGCGGCTGTCCCTACGCCTGCAGCTACTGCGACCGCTCGGTCTTCCGCCGGAGCTTCCGCTTCAACTCCGCCGAGTACCTCTACGACCACCTCAAGCACCTCCGCGGGAAGTTCGGTGTGCGCCACATCAATTTCTACGACGACCAGTTCACCTTCAACAAGCAGCGGGTGGAGGACTTCACCGAGCTGATCCTGAAGAACCCCCTGGGGATGACCTTCAACTGCGCCGTGCGCGCGGAGCACATCGATGCTCCCCTCCTGCAGCGCATGAAGCGGGCGGGCTGCTGGATGATGAGCCTGGGCATCGAGTCGGGCGACGAGCAGCTGCTGGCCCAGCATCGCCAGAACGCCGACCTGGATCACCTGGCCCAGAAGATCCGGATGATCAAGGGGGCGGGGATCCGCACCAAGGGGCTGCTGATGATGGGCCTCCCCGGCGAGACGGAGGAGAGCATCCGCCGGAGCATGGCCTACGTCTTCTCCCTGCCCATCGACGACTTCAACCTGGCCAAGTTCACCCCCTTCCCGGGCTCTCCCATCTACGAGAACATCCACGAGCTGGGCGAGTTCGAAGAGGACTGGGAGAAGATGGACTGCATGAACTTCCAGTTCGTCACCAAGGGCATGACCAAGCCCCGGCTGGAGCAGCTCTTCCAGGAGTTCTACCGCTCCCACTTCCAGCGTCCCAAGGTGCTGTGGGGCTACGTGACCATGCTCTGGAAGTCCCCGGACAGCTGGCTGCGCTTCCTCAAAAGCATGACCAGCTTCCTGCGGTACATCCGCATCAACCGACGCCTCATGGAAGAGGAAACCTAGTGGCTCCTGCAGACCCAGGTGAAACCCGGCAGTCCACGGAGTCCGACGTCCGGCGCCCCTGGACAGCCCGCAGCCTGGGCTCTGCCTTCCAGCACAACGTCTTCTACACGATGATCCGCTTCGGCGGGCGCCAGGGGGCCTATTTCCTGCTGAGGTTCGTGGTGGCCTGGTACGTGCTGTTCCGGCCTTCGGTGCGCAGGCGCTCCAGCTTCTACCTCCAGCGGCGCTTCCCGGGCAGGAATCCCTTCCAGCGGCTGCTGGACTGCTACCGCCTCTGCCTGGCCCTGGGCAAGGTGCTGGTGGACCGGGCCGTGCTGGGGATCCTCGGGTCTCACCGGCTGAACTGCAGTCTCGAGGGGAGGGAGAAGCTCCTCGCCCTGCTGGCCGAAGGCAAGGGCCTCATCCTGGTCACCGCCCATGTGGGCAGCTGGCAGCTGGGCATGGCCAGCCTCTCCAAGCTCGGTGTTCCCGTTTCCCTCCTCATCCACAGGGAGGAGGGTGACGTGGACCGCCACTACTTCGAGCACAGACGTGGTGTCGAGGGAGGGACCTCGCGAGCAGGCGGTCCCCCCGTTCCTGGCATCGCCCCTCCCTACCGCATTATCGATCCCCAGGGCTACCTCGGTGGCACGCTGGAGATGCTCCAGGTGTTGAAGCAGGGGGAGGTGCTTTGTATCATGGGGGACCGGGTCATGGGGGGCGCAGGCAGCAATGTCGCCGTGGAATTCCTCGGCGGTGCGGTGTCCATTCCCTTCAGCCCCTACAAGCTGGCCTCGGCCACCGGGGCCCCCATCGCCGTCATCTTTCCCCACACCTCCGGGCCCGACGGTTACGTCCTGCGGGTGGCGCGGACCTTTCGCGTGCCCGAAGACCTGGGGAGGGTGCCCTCCGCCTTCCGACCCTACGCAAGCCAGTACGTCCAGGCCCTGGAGGAATTCATCCAGGAATACCCCTTCCAGTTCTTCAATTTCTTCGACATGTGGACAGAGTCCCCCGGGAAGCCTGATCCTTCAACGTGACGCGTCCGATTCTCCCGCGAAGGACGCCCCTCCCGCACGCCCCCTGGAGCCCCAGCCAATGGATACCAAGACCAAACTGAAGACGATCCTGTCCCACGAGATGAACCTGCCGGTTCTGACCTCTGCCGATTTCAACGACGAGGCCCCCCTCTTCGGCGACAGTCTCGGCCTGGATTCCCTGGATGCCGTGGAACTGGTGATCGTCATCAAGAAGCATTTCGGCGTGGAGATCGCGGACATGGACGAGAGCAAGACCGCCTTCTCCTCCATCAACGCCCTGGCCGCCTACATCGATCATCGCCTCTCGGCATGACCCGGTCAGGCCCCGTCGCCATCACCGGTCTGGGCTGCATCTGCGCCCTGGGCCCGTCGGTGGATGCTTGCATGGCGGGGCTGTTCTCGGGGAGCCGCGCGCCCAGGCCACCCTCCACCTTCGGCACCGATCACCCCCTCCGCTTTCCAGTCTTCGAGGTCCCGGCCTTCCCGGACGAACCGGGCCTGCTCCGCACCAGCGCCCTGGGCCTGCACGCGGCCAGGGAAGCGCTGGGTGATGCGGGACTCACCCAGGGAGACCTGGACGCACTGCGCGTCGGCGTCTGCATGGGGACTACCGTGGGCAGCGCCATGAACGACGAGGCCTTCTGCCGGGCCCATCGGGCCGGCGAGGAGCCCGACATGGCCCCCATGGAACGGATCCTGAACAGCAACCCCGCTGCCGTCATCGCCCAGGCCTTCGGCTTCCGGGGCCCCTGCCAGACCGTGGTGAACGCCTGCTCCTCAGGCACGGACGCCCTGGGACTGGGAGCTTCCTGGATCCGGGCGGGCCTCTGCGATCTGGTCCTCGCCGGGGGAGCCGACGAACTGGGGCGGGTCACCTACAACGGCTTCGTCGCCCTCAAGATCACGGATACCGGACCCTGCAAGCCCTTCGACCTGAACCGCAGGGGACTGAACCTGGGGGAAGGGGCGGGCATGGTCGTCCTGGAATCGGAACAGAGCCGCTCCCGGCGCCGGAGGCGGGCGCGGTCCTTCCTGCTGGGCTACGGGTCGGCCTGCGACGCCTACCATCAGACCGCCCCCAGGCCCGATGGCGCCGGTCTCAAACGGGCCATCGCCGAGGCCCTGGCCTGCCAGGGCACGCCGGCATCGGCCGTGGCCTTCGTCAACGCTCACGGCACGGGCACTCCCGACAATGACCGGGTGGAGAGCCGGGTCCTGGCCGAGGTCCTGCCCGGCGTGCCCTTCCTGTCCACCAAGGGCTACACGGGCCATGCGCTGGGGGCCGCCGGGGCCATCGAGGCGGTCTTCACCGCGGCCTGCCTGGAGCAGGGGAGGATCCCGGCCAATATCGGCTTCGAGACACCGGATCCCGAGCTGGGGGGCAACCCGGTTTCCCAGGCCATGGCCATCGAAGGGACCGTCGCCCTCTCGGAGTCCCTGGCCTTCGGGGGCAACAACGCCGTGATTCTGCTCGGCAGGGGGGAGGCATGACGCCCATCACCGTTCAGGGCATCGGCGTTCTGGGCGGCTTCGGCACCGGTGTCGGTGCCCTGGCCGAGGCCCTCGCCCTGGGCCGGAGCCCTCGTTCCCTTCTGGCCGTGCCTACTGGGGCGGGCCCCGTGGAGCTGGAGGCCTTCAGGGCCGACACCGACCCTCTCAAGGATCTCGTCTCGGCCCGGGTGCTGCGCCGCATGGATCACTTCTCCCGGATGGGCCTGCTGGGGGCCCATCTGGCCCTGGCGGACGCAGGGCTGGAGGCCTCCGGCCAGGAGGGGCTGGGCGTGATCATCGCCAGCGGGTACGGCGCCACCACCACCACCTACGCCCTCCTGGATTCCATCATCAACGATGGGGACAGCTGCACCTCCCCCACCCACTTTGCCAATTCGCTCCACAACGCCTGCTCCGCCAATATCGCCATCAATCTGGGCACCACGGGGCCGAACCTCACCGTCAGCCAGTTCGATCTGTCCGTGCCTTCCGCCCTCCTCACCGCCCGCCAGTGGCTCCTGGAGGGGCGGGTGGAGCGGGTGCTCTTCGGGGCCCTGGACGAACTCTCCGAGCTCATCGGCTACACCTGGTACCGCCAGCGGGGGATGACCCGACCAGGTCCCATGTGCCCCCTGCGCACCCAGGAAGAGACGGCCCTCCCCGGCGAGGGCGCGGCCTTCCTGGTGCTCTCCATTGTGGAGGAGGCCCGCCCCGGGTACTGCACGCTCGAGGCCGTTTCCACGGGCCGGTGCCTGGACACGGGGTCTGGGAGTTCGCAACTGCGAGTGCTCGGCGCCGATGGGCGGAGGGAACTGGGTTCCCGCTATGCGGCAGCGGCCCAGGGCTCACCCATCGCCTGCTTTACGCCCCTCTACGGCAGCCTGCCCGCCAGTCCCGCCTTCGATCTGGTGGCCGGAGCCCTCATGCTGAAGAACCGTGTCGTCTATCCCACCCCAGGCGCCTCCGGCTGCGACTTCCCTGGGAATGTGGCGCTGCCGGGACCCCTCCAGGCCGAGCGGATCTCCTGCCTCACGCTGGCGGCGGAAGAGGGGTACGGAGTGGTGGAACTGGGACGGATTGGCGCTAGAATCGCTCATTAACCGTCCGACTTTCCATGGCGCTTCCGGGGGCTGTTTCCCGGGTGACGCTGTCCAGTTCCTCTTCACCTGCTTAGAGGTAGAACCATGAAACTCCTGACCAAGCTGGCTGTGATCCTGATCCTGGGTGGTTCCCTCACCCTTTCCGGAGGCACCAAGCTCTCCAAGGCCGCCATTTCAGGCGATCTCGAAAAAGTCAAGGAATGCGTCAGTAGTGGTGAAAAAATCAACGAAATCGATAAGTGGGGGTGGACCCCCCTCATGTGGGCCGTCTATTACCGCCAGGACATCGTGACGAAATGGATTTTGAGCCATGACGCGGATCCAAATATCAAATCGACGATGCTTTACGGTGAATTCCCCATCGGCACAACCCCCTTGGGCCTGGCAGCCTATTACGGACAGGAAGCTCAGCTGACCATGCTGTTGGCGAGCAAGGCGGATCCGAGCATCGCCGATTCAAAGGGGACCAAGCCGATCGATTATGCAAAACAGTATGAATTTGAAGGTTGCGCATCGATTCTGACAGGCACCTATAAGGGGATCTCGAACCTTCACTCAAGCACCAATCGGATAATCCCCGGAAAAATCAACAATGTATTCATTGTTTTGGGTTCAAGCGCACAAAAATCCATGCCGTATCTGGTGCAGATTAAAGGATCCATAGAAGAAAAACTTGCAGCTCGTAGCGTCAGGTTTGTAGTTCATGTATTAGACCCCATGGGGCTCGACGAAGAAAAAAATATCGCCATGAAAATGGAGACATTCAAGCCTGATTTCGTAATAACTGTTAGTGAATCAAGCGCCACACTAAGAAAGGAATTATTATCCGATGACGTCAGGGTAGGGTCGACTGTTAAGGTCGAATTGAGGCGCAATGGAAACCAGGCCACGCTTTGGGGGAAGGATATAATCGCAAAGGATTCAGGAATCAACCCGGGCCCTTTCAGTTCGCCGAATAGTGATATAGCTTCGGTGCTTACGAAGGCATTGGTTGAAGAACTGGAAGCCGATCTTCTTTTGTGATTTTTGTATTATTGATTAAATTGTAATAAAATAAATAGGAGGAGTGATGAGTATGTTTTGTCGTTGCCTATTTCCAGTATTGATGCTGCTGGTCGCAGGTTGCTCGACTGTAAAAATAGAATCTAACATGCGTCCAGGTTATACAAAAAAAATCAACCAGGTATGCGTGGTAGTGACCAATGCCCAGAAGGATGGCGATTTTTTCCCATTACTAAAAAACCAGTTGGAATCCAAGCTCAATGATAGAAACGTTAAAAATGCCATTTTGGTGATGAATCACCATTCTGGTGATGGTCAAGCCTTGCTTCAGGTGCCGATGCTCAATATCCCTACCGGGCAAAAATCAAACAAACTGCCCGTACTCGACACGGCCAGTCTCCCGGGCAAGATTGGGTTTACGCCTTCCTACCTCATGCAAATCGAGATCGTCGGGACGGGACGGGAAGCCGGTAAGGCCAGTGCAACCCTCCATCTGGCCCTTACTGAATTCGACGGGGGCCTCCAGGTCTGGAAGGCCGAGTTGAATCTCGAATGGGGTGCTGGGAGCTTTGGTGCCGGTCATGGGGGCTTTGCTCCGCCAGTCGCAATGTATTCTCCGGCCTCTCCCATCAAGATCGATCCCGCCCGGTGTGCGGATCAGATCCTTCAGAAACTGGAGGCTGACGGGCTTCTCAATGCTCCAGGGGCAGTGGCGAGTCGATAGCGGGTCGGTGACGCAAGGTGCAGGTGAAATAACTGGTATGAGTTAGAATTCTCCGTGAATTCCACCTTCCCTTTTCTTCCCTTCCAGCCGGAGGTATCCCCATGAATCACCTTGCACGCCTCGTCCTGCTCCCCGTCCTCTGCGGCTCTGTGAGTCTCATGGCCGCGCCGAAGAAGCTCTCCAACGCCGTGCTCAGTGGTGAACTGACCCAGGTGAAGGCCCAGTTCCAGGCCACCCCCGAGGAGATCAACCAGATCGACAAGTGGGGTTGGACGCCCCTCATGTGGGCGACCCTGAAGCGCTATACCCCCATCGTGAAATTCCTCCTGGAAAACGGAGCGGATCCCAACATCGCGGCCCAGAAGGCCGATATCACCATCAAGGCCGGGGCCACGCCGCTCATCATCTGCGGCTATTACGGCACGCCTGATCTCGCCAAGCTCCTCCTGGCCGCCAAGGCCGATCCCACCAAGGAGGACAACGCCGGGGAGACGGCCCTGAGCTACGCGACGAAGTACGAATTCAAGGAGATGGTGGAACTCCTCTCCAAGGCGAAGAAGTAGAGGCGCACTCCGCTATCTGCCTGGCCACCAGAGGGCGCCCGACAGGAACGGACACAGGTTGTCCCTAACCCGAGTCTGACGGTTCATTTCTATCCCTGTTCGCGATTCACTCTGATGCACGCAGATCAACGCCGATAGGTAGCGAGGGGCGGCCGTTCAGGCAGAGCCCGCAGTCCGGTTTTCATCGGCGTGCATCTGCGTTCATCATTGTGTCCATTTTCTGGTTCTTCCCTCTTTGCCTGGGAAGGACGGAAAGGAATGGACAGATATGGTGTCCCGGCTTCGCTTGGACACCACGTGGGGGTTATAGGGGGGGTATCGCGACCGCAGTGAGGAGGCGGTCCCCCCTTTCATGGCAGGACTGAAAGGCGCTGATCAGGAAGAACAAAACAACCCGCTGTAGCCCTGTGGTCATTCCCCCGCTTCTGGTGTCTTCGTCCGCAGGGCCTTGATGAGGGCGTAGGCCAGGAGTGCCCCTATTCCTCCCAGGATCGGCCCGACAATGAGCGAGCCCAGGAGCCACTCCCAGAGCCTCAGGTGGATCTCGTTCACCAGGGCCTGGCGGGTGAAGGTGGTCCACCATTCGCCGTGCAGGAGGAGGTGGCCCACTTCGATGCAGAGGAAGGGCACGAAGGGGACGACGCAGACATTGCTGGCCCCCGCCCCGGCCAGCTTGTTGAGGTGGAGGCGGTGGCAGACGTAGAGGATGGTGGCGATGCCGAAGGGGATGATGGGCAGGGCGCCGATGAAGATCCCCACCCAGACCGCCGCCGCCAGCTCCCTGGGACTCGTGTGCTCCAGGCTCAACTGGCGCAGGAAGCAGATGGGATGCAGGAGGCTCGAAGGGGGTTTCTCCCTGGCCTCCTCGGGGAAGAGCCGGCGGTGGGGCCAGGGCAGCAGGGAGCGCGTCACCAGCCAGGTGTGGAGGACGCTGAGGCGCAGATTGTCCCTGAACTTGCGGAAATGGGAGACCCGCTGGTCCCCGGGGGCATAGGTGACACCCACGGGCGTGGAGAGGACAGGCAGTCCGGCCCAGACTCCGCGCACCAGCACCTCGATCTCGAAGGTGTAGCGCCGGGAGAGGAAGCCGCCGCGGGTGAGCAGGGCCACGGGATAGAGGCGGAAGCCGCTCTGGGTATCGGGCAGGGTCCTGCCACACTCCAGGCGGACCCAGAAGTTGGAGAAGGCCATGCCGAAGCGGCTGGAGGAGGGCACGTTCGGCGTGTCCATGCGCCGCGCCCCCAGGACGATGGCGGGCCAGGCGGGCAGGGCGGCCTCCAGGAGGCGCCGGGCATCGGCCGGGTCATGCTGGCCATCGGCATCCAGCGTGATGACCGCCTCGTAACCGAGGTACTCTGCTAGGGCCGCCCCGGCCTGGAGGGCCGCCCCCTTCCCCCGGTTCAGGGGCAGGCGGTGCCGTGCGATGGGGAGATCGGCCACCCTCTCCAGGCTGCCATCGGTGCTGCCGTCATCCACCACCAGGACTTCGAAGCCCTCTCGGAGGCAGGCCTCCACGACCCCGCGCAGGGTAGGGGCGTGATTGTAGACGGGGATGAGGAGGAGCGTCTTGGGCATGGGCTCAGGATTCGGTGGGCCT